>PNML01000073.1 GCA_013823635.1 Polaromonas sp.
GAAGATGCGGTCGTGGCCAATGCGGTAGCCACCGCGCGCCTTGGGCAACAGGTAGGGCGCGTTGGTCATGCTCTCCATGCCCCCAGCCACCAGCACCTCGTGGCTGCCGGCCAGCAGCATGTCGTGCGCGAACATGGCGGCGCGCATGCCCGAACCACACATCTTGCTCAGCGTGACGGCCCCGGCGCTTTTGGGCAGCCCCCCTTTGAACGCGGCCTGGCGCGCGGGTGCCTGGCCCTGGCCCGCCATCAGGCAGTTGCCAAACAGCACCTCGGTCACCAGCTCGGGGGCAATGCCCGCGCGCTGCACGGCGGCGGCAATGGCCACGCCGCCCAGGTCGTGCGCGGCCAGGCTGGCGAAGTCGCTCTGGAACGAGCCCATGGGCGTGCGGGCGGCACCGACGATGACGATGTCGTCGGGGTTCAGGGTGATGGTGTTGGCAGTCATGTGAATCTCCTTTTGTGAATGAAATTGGCCTCCAGCGCTTGATGAACAAGCGTTTTCAGCTACAGGGATTGATTGTGCACCGTGTCAGATGGATGGCCGCGGCCCGGGCGACCCGGTGCGGTGGCGAAAGCGCTTTTCCTGCTCGTAGGGGAACACGTCGAACACGTGCCCGGCCAGGATCCGGTCCTGGTGGCTCTGCCAGAAGTCCACATCCAGCAAATCGGCGTGGTGCTCCATGAACACCTGGCGCACCAGGGGGTTGCCGAGCAGGAACGGGGCAAAGGTTTCGGGAAACACGTCTTTGGGACCCACCGAGTACCAGACCTCACCGGACATTTCCTCTTCCTCGGTGCGGGGTTCGGGCACGCGGCGGAAGTGGCAATCGGTGATGTACTCGATCTCGTCGTAGTCATAAAACACCACCTTGCCGTGGCGGGTGATGCCAAAGTTTTTCCACAACATGTCGCCAGGGAAGATGTTGGCCGCCACCAGGTCCTTGATGGCGTTGCCGTACTCCACCACCGCCCGCTGCAGCTGCTGGTTGGCACGGCGCAGGGACGCGTCGTCGGCGCCGCTGCCGGGCTTCAGCACATCGAACGCTTCCTGGAGGTAGATGTTGAGCGGGATCATGCGCCGCTCGATGTACACGTGTTTGATCAGCACCTCGATGCTGCCGTCGCCATTGCGGTCGCCAATTTCAATCTGGCTGGGGGCGAATTTTTCGATCTCGGCAATCAGCTCGTCGGAGAAGCGGTCACGCGGAAAGCCCACGCCCGAGAACTCCAGCGTGTCGGCCATGCGGCCCACGCGGTCGTGCTGCTTGACCAGCAGGTATTTGCCCCGGATCTGCTCGCGCGTGGTGTCTTTGGGTGGCGGGTAAAAATCTTTGATGACCTTGAACACAAACGGAAAACTGGGCAGGTCGAACACCAGCATGACCATGCCCTTGATGCCCGGCGCAATGCGGAACATGTCGGTGCTGTGGCGCAGGTGCTGCAAAAAGTCGCGGTAGAACAGGGTTTTGCCCTGCTTGGCCAGGCCCAGTGCGTTGTAGAACTCGGCACGGGGTTTGCGCGGCATCATGCTGCGCAAAAACTGCACGTAGGCGCTCGGTATTTCCATGTCCACCATGAAATACGCCCGCGCAAAGCTGAACAGCATCAGCAGGTCGTCCTCGCCGTGCAGCAGCGCGTCGATCACCAGCTGCCCCTGCGGGTTGTGCAGGATGGGCAGGGCAAAACCCACCTCCTGAAACCCGTTGATGACCCGGCCCACGATGTACGCGCCCTTGTTGCGGTAGAACAGGCTGGAGAGCACCTGGATCTGGAAGTTGGCGCGCAAATGCCGGTGGTCAAACAGGGGCTGCAGGGCGCTGAGCACAGATTGTGTGTCGCCCTCGAAGTCCTCAAACGGCACACGCAACCCAAAGTCGCTGACCATGCGCCGCACCTCGGCCAGCATGTTGTCGGCCTGCGGGTAGTAGGAGCGGTAGGTGCTGGTGCGGGTGGGGTCTTCGTTCTCGATGTATTCGGTGCTGACCGCGGGCCGCACAAAAATGAAATCGTTCTGGAAGTAGCTGCGGTGCAGGATTTTGGTGGTGACGGAGTTGAAGAAACTCTCGGCCAGCTCGGGCTGGCGGTGGTCCACCAGCATGCCGATGTACAGCAGCTTGGCCTGTTGCCACACATCCATGGGCTGCTCGCCGGCCTGGAACTCCCGCTCCAGCCTGCGCGAGCACTCGCGCACGCGCAGGTCGTAGAACTCGATGCGCTCCTTCTGCGCCCGCTGCTGTCCGTGCCAGTCGGCCGTCTCAAACCGGTGTTTGGCCCGCGCCGACTCGGTCCGAAACAGGCGGTAGTGGCGGTTGAACCCGTCCATCATGGCCTTGGCAATGCCGTAGGCCACGGGCGAGTCCAGGCGCTGGGGCAGCATGCCGCAGACCCCCGTCAGCGCGCCGCTGGCAGGCAGCGCGGGTAGCGCTTGATGGCCTGACGAAACACGTCCACCACCTCGGACTCCCGGCTCATGGTCACGCCCAGGTCTTTGGCCAGACCGTCTTTCAGGCCGTAACACCAGCCGTGCACACTGACCTTTTGGCCCCGGGACCACGCGTCTTGCAGCACGTTGGACATGGCCACGTTGCCCACCTGCTCGATGACGTTCATCTCGCACAACACGTCTTCCATCTCGGCCACGGGCAGGTGGTCCAGGCGGCTGCGGTGGCGCAGCTTCACGTCGTACACGTGGCGCAGCCAGTTGTCGGCCAGGCCCACGCGCTTGCCGCGCAGGGCCGCCAGCACGCCACCGCACCCGTAGTGGCCCACCACCATGATGTGCTCCACCTTCAGGTGGTCCACCGCAAACTGGATGACCGACAGCGCATTCAGGTCGGAGTGCACCACCACGTTGGCGATGTTGCGGTGCACGAACACCTCGCCGGGGTCCAGCGCGATGATTTCGTTGGCCGGCACCCGGCTGTCGGAACAGCCAATCCACAAATACTTGGGCGTCTGCTGCCGCGCCAGCTGGCTGAAAAAGCCGGGCCGTTGCTGCTCCATGCGGGCGGCCCAGGCGCGGTTGTTGTCAAAGAGGTGTTGGAGGCTGTTGTTCATCATGCCGGCATGTTAGCGAGTTGGCCGCTCGGCGGCGGCTGGCCTCGCGGGGGCTTCAGCAGGTTTCGGCGAACAGTTCGCGCCCAATCAGCATGCGGCGGATTTCGCTGGTGCCCGCGCCGATTTCGTACAACTTGGCATCGCGCCAGAGGCGGCCCAGCGGGTACTCGTTGATGTAGCCGTTGCCACCAAAAATCTGCACGCCGTCACCGGCCATTTTGGTGGCCTGCTCGGCGCACCACAAAATGACGCTGGCGCAGTCCTTGCGCACCTGGCGCACGTGCTCGCTGCCCAGCATGTCCAGGTTCTTGCCAATCTGGTAGCAAAACGCCCGGCCGGCTTGCAGCACGGTGTACATGTCGGCCACCTTGCCCTGGATGAGCTGGAACTCGCCGATGCTCTGGCCAAACTGCTTGCGGTCGTGGATGTAGGGCACCACGTTGTCCATCACGGCCTGCATGATGCCGATGGGCCCGGCCGCCAGCACGGCGCGCTCGTAGTCCAGCCCGCTCATCAGCACCTTGGCGCCCATGTTCAGGCCGCCCAAAATGTTCGCCTCGGGCACCTCGACGTCCTGGAACACCATTTCGCCGGTGTGGCTGCCGCGCATGCCCAGCTTGTCCAGCTTTTGCGCCGTGAAAAAGCCCTTCATGCCTTTTTCGACGATGAAAGCGGTCACGCCGCGTGCGCCCATTTCGGGCTCAGTTTTGGCATAGACCACCATGGTGTCGGCGTCGGGCCCGTTGGTGATCCACATCTTGCTGCCGTTGAGCAGGTAGTAGCCACCCTTGTCTTCGGCCTTCAGCCTCATGCTGATGACGTCCGAGCCTGCGCCGGGCTCGCTCATGGCCAGGGCACCCACGTGCTGGCCGCTGACCAGCTTGGGCAGGTATTTTTCTTTTTGCGCCTGGGTGCCGTTGCGCTTGATCTGGTTCACGCACAGGTTGCTGTGCGCACCGTAGGACAGGCCCACCGATGCAGAGGCGCGGCTGATTTCCTCCATGGCCACCATGTGGGCCAGGTAGCCCATGTTGGCGCCGCCGAATTCTTCGGGCACGGTGATGCCCAGCACACCCAGGGAGCCCATTTTTTCCCACAAGTCCATGGGGAACTGGTCGGTCTTGTCGATCTCGGCGGCGCGGGGGGCGATTTCGGCCTGGGCGAAATCGCGCACGGCGTCGCGCAGGGCATCAATGTCTTCACCGAGTTGGAAGTTGAGGCCGGGCAGATTGGTCATGGTGTCTCCAGTATCAAAAAATGAGCTGACAATTGAATAAAGAAAAGCGCCAGAGGCAGTTTTTGTTGAAAATCAATACGTTTGGGGCACGGGCGCCAGTGTTTGCTGCATCACGGCGCAGGGGGTGCGCTGGCCATCGGCTGCCACATGCGCCACCTCGGCCATGGTCACGATGATGCGTTTGCCCGCTTTCAGCACCTTGCCAGTGGCGTGCAGTTCGCCGTCGCGGAAGGCATTGAGGAAGTTGATCTTGTATTCCACCGTGGTCACTTCCATGCCCTCGGGCGCCACGGTCAGGCCGGCGTAGCCACCGGCAATGTCGGCCAGCGCCCCCATGGCCCCACCATGAAAACCGCCTTGCTGCTGGGTCACGCGCTCGGAATACGGCAGCGCCAGCGTCACCTCACCCGGCGCCACCGTCAGCAAGCGGGTGCCCAGGTGCTGCATCAGGCCCTGTCGCAGCAAGCTGGTGTGCACGCGCTGCCACAGCGCATCGGATGGGTGACTCATGTTGGGCGGCTCCATGACAGCGGGCGACAGGCTGCTGGCAGCCGTTCGCGCATGATTGACGTTTACGTAAACGTCAATTATCAACCAAAGCCCCGGCCTTGCCAACCCTGGGCCGACGCCCAGCCCTGCTGGGTCTCAGCTGCCCAGTTTTCTGGCCTTGGCCAGCAAGGCTTTGGTTTGTTTCTCGTGCAGTTTCACCTCATCGAGGTTGGCCTGCAGATCGGCCATTTGTTCTTCGAGCTGGCGCTTGTGGTCGGCCAGCACCAACAGGAACTTTTCCAGCTGCGGCGCGGTGTCGCGCGGGCTGTCGTACATGTCGATGATGTCTTTGGCCTCGGTCAGGCTCAGACCCAGTCGCTTGGCACGCAGGGTGAGCTTGAGGCGGGTGCGGTCACGCGCACTGTACTGACGCACGCGGCCACCCGGACCGGTGCGCTCGGGCTGCAGCAGGCCCATGTCCTCGTAGAAACGGATGGCCCGCGTGGTCAGGTCGAACTCCTGAGCCAGGTCGCTGATGGTGAATGTGTTGGTGGCCATGTGGAGGGAAATTGCCAGATGCACCCGCTGGTGCGTTCTTGACGTTACGTAACGTCACAGGCGGCATGGTAGCCACAAACAGCGCACTGTCAAAAAGCGGAGCCGGGTGTTTACACTCGACCCCAGCAGCCAGCGCCTGACCGCCACCAGGGCTGCCTGCCGAGCCGAATGACCAGCAAGGACCCCGCCCTGAGTACCGCCGCCACCCCTCCCGAACTCACCTCGCCACCAGCGGTGGAGTCTCTGGTGCTGGCCGACATCATGTCGCGCCAGATCCAGCAGGTGGATGCTGACAGCCCCCTGAGTGAGGCAGCCAGGCTGATGGAGCAGGGCCACATCTCCAGTGTGGTGGTGACCCAGGCCGGGCGACCTGCGGGCATCCTGACCGAAAACGACATGCTGCGGCTGCTGATGGCCGCCACCCCCACCGACACGCGCACCGGTGCGGTCATGAGCACCCCGCTGGCCACGGCCCATGGCGGCGACGCCTTCACCGATGCCTGGGCACGGATGTCCAGCCAAGGGTATCGCCACCTGCTGGTGGTGGACGCCAACGGACAGGCCCAGGGGGTGGTGACGGAAACCGACTTCCGCAACCACATGGACGCGCGCCTGCTCATGAAAATGGGGGGCTTGTCCGACCTGATGGAGCGTGAGCTGCCCGAACTGCCCCCCTCGGCCACCCTGGGCGAGGCACTGCAGCTCATGCTGGAACAGCGCAGCACCTATGTGCTGGTGACCCAGAACCACCGCGCGCTGGGCATACTGACCGAACGCGACATCCCCCACCTGATGGCCAGCAGTGACCTGGCCGCCTTGAGCACACAACCCCTGCTGGACGTGGCCAAATCCCCCCTGCACGCCGTGCGTGAAGACACGTGGATGGTGGAGGCCGTGGCCCAGATGCAGCGGCTGCATGTGCGCCACCTGCTGGTGGAGAACCCGGAGGGCCTGCGGGTGGGCATGGTGCAAATGCACAGGCTCATGACCCGCATGGGTGAGTACCTGCAGCAACAGCACCACCGGACCGAACACACCGAACTGCAACGGCGCTCGCAACGCGCAGAAGACCGACTGGCCCTGGCCGCACAGGCCGCCCGCATCGGTTTTTGGGAAGTGGACCTGCACACAGGACAGTTTCACCTGAGCCACCACACCGGCACCCTCAACGGCCAAGACCTCACCCAGGGTCAGACCAGCGTGTCGGCTTTTCTGGATGCGGTCTACACCGCCGACAAACCGCGCGTGCTGCAGGCCATCCAGAATGCCAAACAGCACCTGGACGCGACGGTGAACCTGGAGTACCGGGTGAATGCGCGCGGTGGCCAGGTCAAGTGGTTTCATTCGGTGGGCAAAACCGTCAGCCAAAACAGCTCGGGCAAGCCCACCCACGCCCTGGGCGTGACCATGGACATCACCGAGCGCAAGAACGAGCAGGCCAGACTGATCGAAGCACTCGCCCTGCTGCAACAGCGCCAGAGCCAGCTGGAGCACCTGTCCCGCACCGTGGAGCGGTCACCCGTGGTGGCCATGACGTGGGTCACCGAGCCGGGCTGGCCTGTGCAGTACGTGAGCCACAACGTGAGCCAATGGGGCTACCAGCCGCGCGACTTCCACAACGGCGCATTGCTGTACGAGCAGCTGATCCACCCAGACGACGCCGGGCGCATCAGCGCCGAGGTGGCGGACCACCTCCAGCAGCGCCGCGACCACTACGACCAGTCCTACCGCCTGCGCGCGGCCGATGGCCGCTGGATCTGGGTGGATGACCACACCTGGGTGGAGCGCGATGCCTCTGGCCACCTGCTGCGGGTGCACGGTGTGCTCACCGACGTGACCGAGAAGAAGTGGATGGAGCAAAGCGCGGCCATCGAGCGCACGCTGCTGGAGCAACTGGCCAAGGGCAGCGAGCTGCAAACCCTGCTGACGACCCTCACCCAGGGGTACGAGGGCCTGATGTCCGGCGTGCTGTGCTCGGTGCTGCAACTGGACCCCCGCACCCAAACCCTGCACAGCGCCGTGGCCCCCAGCCTGCCGGCCGACTACTGCCAGGCCATCGACGGACAGCGCATCGGCCCGGCCGTGGGCTCCTGTGGCACGGCAGCGCACACGGGACAGGCCACCATCGTGTCCGACATTGCGCACGACCCCCTGTGGGCCGACTACCGAGAGGTGGCCCAGGCACACGGGCTGGCTGCCTGCTGGGCCGTGCCCATCAAGGGCCATGAGGACCGCGTGCTGGGCACATTTGCCATGTACACGCGCCAGCCCCAGGCACCCAAACCGGCCGAACTGCAGGTCATTGAGCGAGGTGCCTACCTGGCGGGCTTGGCCATTGAGCGCCACCACACGCAGCAAGACCTGCACAAGCTCTCCATGGCGGTGGAGCAGAGCCCCAACTCCATCGTCATCACCGACCTGAACGCCGACATCGAATACGCCAACCAGGCTTTTTTTGACGCATCTGGCTACACCGCCGATGAGGTGCTGGGCAAAAACCCCAGGTTCCTGCACTCCGGCAAAACCCCCGCCAGCACCTATGCCCAGATGTGGACCTCCCTGGTGAACAAACAGGCCTGGAAGGGTGAGTTCATCAACCAGCGCAAGGACGGCTCGGAGTACGTGGAGTCGGTGCACATCTCCCCGGTGCAACGCCCCGACGGACAGGTCACACACTACCTGGCCATCAAGGAGGATGTCACCCGTCAGAAACAGGCCGACCAACAGATTTACAAGCTGGCCTACTTCGACGTGCTCACCGGCCTGCCCAACCGTCAACTGCTGGCTGACCGCTTTTCCCAGGCCGCCAGCATGATCAAACGCCAGAACCAGCCCCTGGCGCTGATGTTCCTGGACCTGGACCATTTCAAAAACATCAACGACACCCTGGGCCACAGCGCGGGCGACGACCTGCTGGTGCAGGTGGCCAGGCGACTGGAGTCGCTGGTGCGGGAGGGCGACACCCTGTCCCGCCAGGGGGGTGACGAATTTGTGCTGGTGCTGCCCGGCTGCGATGCACAAAACGCCCAACAGGTGGCAACCAAACTGGTGGAGCACCACAACCGCAGCTTTGTGGTGGGTGGCCAGGATGTGGTGGTCACGCTGTCGGTCGGCATTGCCATGTTCCCCAGTGACGGAACCGATTTTGAATCGCTGTCCAAAAGCGCGGACGTCGCCATGTACCAGGCCAAGCAGGCGGGGCGCAACACCTTCCGCTTCTTCAAACCGGACATGCAGGCCCGCTCCGGGCGCACCCTGATGCTGGAAAATTCCCTGCGCTACGCCATGGAGAACGGGCAGCTGGAGCTGGTGTACCAGCCCCAGGTGTCGCTGGCCAACGGCCAGCTGGTGGGCTTGGAGGCCTTGTTGCGCTGGCGGCACCCCGAGCTGGGCATGGTATCCCCAGCCGAGTTCATTCCCATGGCCGAGGCCAGCGGACAGATCCTGCGCATCGGCGAGTGGGTGATGCGCACCGCCGCCCAACAACTCAAGACCTGGATGGATCAAGGGCTGGGGGCCCTCGTGATGGCGGTGAACCTGTCGGCGGTGCAGTTCCGCGACCCGGGGCTGGCCGCCCTGGTGGCCCGGGTGTTGCACGACACCCAGTTGCCACCCGCCTGCCTGGAGCTGGAACTGACCGAAAGCGTGGCCATGGGAGACCCGCTCGGCGCCGTGGTGGTGATGGACGAGATCCACGCCCTGAACGTGGCCATGTCGATTGACGACTTTGGCACCGGGTATTCCTCATTGGGCTACCTGAAGCGCTTCAAGGTGGGCAAGCTGAAAATCGACCAAAGCTTTGTGCGCGACATCACCACCGACCCGGACGACAAGGCCATCGTCAGCGCCATCATTGGCCTGGCCAGCAACCTGGGCCTGCGCACCATTGCCGAAGGGGTGGAAACCCCCGGTCAACTGGCTTGGCTGCGGTTGCAGGGGTGCGACGAGGCACAGGGCTATTTCTTCAACAAGCCGCTGCCACCCGATGCCCTGTTGGATTGGATACGCAGCAACGGCCTGCGCCCTGAGGTGGTCAAGCCCTGACCTACCGGTGACGGCTGCGCACTAGGCTCAGGTGCGCAGCACCATGCCATTGCCGCCTTGTTGGCGTGCCTGGGCCAACGCCTGTGCCGCCTGCGCCACCAGGGCATGGCCATCGTCGCGGCTGCGGGGTACACGTGCCGCCAAGCCCACACTGGCGGTCACCACCTGGCCGTCGGGCAGGTCCGGGTGCACCCAACCCAGATCGGCAATGGCTTTGACCACCCTGAGGGCGGCACGGCTGGCCCCTAGTCCATCGGTGTCGGGCATCATGACCGCGAGTTGGTGTGTGCCGTGGCGGGCCACCAAATCGGTGGTGCGCTTCATGGATTGTGTCAACGCCTGGGCAGCGGCTTGCATACAGGCGTCCGAGGCGTCCAGCCGCTGGGGGGCATCGGTCAGCCCGTCCAGGGCCACCAACATGACAGCCAAGGCCGTCTCACCGCGGTAGGCGCGTGCCACCTCTTCGTGCAGGCGCTGATCGAAATAGCGCTGATTGGCCACCTGCAGCAGCTCGTCGTAGCGGGCGTGCACCTCCAGGCGGTTGCTGATCATCAACACCTGGTTTTCGGCTTGCGCCTGCCCCTGACGCGCCTGTCCCAAAGCCACGGTTTGCATCGACAGGTCCTGGTACAGCCGCCCCACCATGTTGAGCAAGGCGCGCAGTCCCTTGTCGGACACGCTGGCTTCCCGTTCATAGGCATCGGCAGGACTGATGCCCGCCTGCACCTGGTGCAGCTGGCGAACCATGGCGGGATCCACACCCAGCACATGCAGGCCTATCCACGACGACAGAAAGCCCATCATGCGCGCCGGCAACTCGGCCACGGTCTCACGCTCGCTCCAGAGCTCGCGCAGGTTGCGGATGAACTGCTCGTGCTGGCGGCGGTGCACAAACACGTGGCGCTCGTCCAGCCCATGCGCCTGCATCCAGGCCTCTTCGGCTGAAAACTGCGTGCGGGCATAGGCCATGAGCCTGTCCACCGAACGGCGCAGCACGGCCTCGCGCTGCTCTGGGGGCAGGGGTGCGCCGAACAGGGAGGTGTGCAACTCGTTGAAGGTGTTGATCAACCCCTGATGCTGCTCGTCCAGGTCGGACATGCCGGTGCTGAAACTGCGGTCCCAAACAAACAGATCCATAGGTGCTCTCCACACAGCGCACGGTGGCGTGCGCCAAGCTCAAGACTGTACTGCAGCCAGCGCGTCGGCAGCCGCAGCGCCCAGCACGGGACGGTTGCGCCCCTGGTGTTTGGCCTGGTACAGCGCCGCATCGGCCTCCGCCAGCAGGGCCGCCCCGGCCTGTGCATCGTCACCCAAGGCCGGAACCGCGCTGGCCACCCCCACACTCAGGGTCACCACGGCGGCGGCGTCGGACTTGGCGTGGGGCAGGCCCATGGCCTGCACGGCCGCAATCACCCGCTGCGCCACCAGCATGGCGCCTGGACCGTCCGTGTTGGGCAAAAGCGCCACCAGCTCTTCGCCACCGTAGCGGGCCAAAAAATCGGTGCGCCGCTTGACCACGCTGCCCACGGCCCTGGCGACCGACTGCAGGCAGACGTCGCCTGCCTGGTGCCCATAGGTGTCGTTGTATCGCTTGAAAAAGTCCACGTCCATCATCAGCAGGCCCAAGGGCTGCTTCAAGCGGCGGGCCCTGGCCATTTCCTCCAGCAGGCGCTCGTCGAAGTAAGCCCGGTTGTGGATGCGCAGCAACCCGTCGGTGCGAGAGAATGCCTGCAGCTGCCGATTGGCCGCCTGCAACTCGTCGTTGGCCAGCGCCAGCGCCTGCGTGCGCTCCTGCACCCGCTGCTCCAGGCCCGCGTTGGCGGCCACCAGGTCGGTGTTTTGCTGCGCCAGCACGTGGTACAGGTTCCCCACCATTTTGAGCAGCGCCTGTGTGCCCTGGTTGTTGTGACGGGCTTCATGCTCAAACGCCTCCTGGGCGGTCTGTCCCGCCTGCATGGCCGTGATCTGGCGGGCCATGGCCTGGTCAATGCCCAGGATGTGCAGCCCCAACCACGACGTCAAGAAGCCCATGATGGTCTCGGACGGCTGCCTGAGCGTGTGGCGCGACGCCCACATGCCACGCACCTGGTCGACAAACTGCTGGTGCATCTGGTGGTGGGTGTCGATGTGCCGCAGATCCAGGCCCACCTGGTGCATCAGGGCCTCTTCATCGGCAAAGTGCTTGGCGGCGTAGGCCAGGAGGCGGTCGAAAATGCCTTCCAGGGTTTCGGCAGATGTGTCACTGCCATGGAACAGCGATTCATTCAGCTCATTGAACAGGTCCACCAGACCATGGTGCTGGCGGTCCACCTCGGACAATCCGGTGACGAAGTTGTCGTCCCACACAAATGTTTCCACAACGGTCTCCTGGGCCAAAGGCCCCGTTTTCATCAGGGGATTGTGCGCCACTTCAACCACCGGGTACACCGCGATGGCGGCGCATCACCAAGGCGGCAGACGCTCGCCTTTGAGCCGGGCTCGCCAAGTGGGGTAGTCGGGCACCACCGACGCCACGGTCTGCCAGAAACGGGGGCTGTGGTCCATGTGCCGCAGGTGGCTGAGTTCGTGGGCCACCACGTAGTCCACCACCGCAGGTTCGAACTGCATGAGCCGCCAATGCAGGCGAATGGACCCATCGGCCTTGGCGCTGCCCCAACGGGTGGCGGCGCTGGACAGGCGCAGGCTGGTCCAGGCCACACCCAACAGGGGCGCGAAGTGGTTGAGGCGTTGCACAAAATGGGCGTGGGCGGCGTGGCTCATCCAGGCCTGCACGGCATCGCGCCACTGCGCGGGGGTGGCGGATGGAGGCAGCGCCACCCACAAGGCGTCGCCGTGCGCCTGCACCAGCGCGGCCTTGCGCCGCGCAGCCACTGGCACCGCCGATACGCCGCCCCGCTCAGCGTCTGGCGTGGCCAGTTGCCCCAGGCGCAGCTCCAGGTGCTCACCCAACCAAGGCAGACGGGCGCCCTCGCGCCAGTCCATGCGCTGGCCTTGCAGGGCATGGTGGCGCTGGCCCGCCTGGCGCAGGGTACGCAGCACCCACTCTGCCTTGCTGTGCAATGCCGCGTCCACCGCCGCCAGGGTGCCCCAACGGGGAGCGCTCACCGTCAACCCTTGGGCACCGACGGAAAAACCAATGGTTTTGCGCTGGCCACGGCGAAGCAGGTAGGCAATGGGTTGCCCACCCAACACCACCTGCCGGTTGGCCTGCGGATGCGCCCAAACCGCTTCAACAGCATTGGACGGGGACTGCGCCGTGCCAGTGGCCGGGGCAGGGCCGGACAGCTGGGCATCTGCAGCGGGTTTGACCGGTCGCCCGGGCTCCCCGGTGGGTGGCCTGGGCGGGATGGGTGGGGCAGCAACGGGCCAGTCGGCCACACCGTCCAGGCTGAGTTGGGTGCCCTGCCCCCACGCGGTCATGTGCGGACTCGGCTCAGGGTGCGGTGGGGGTGCGGACGGTGGCACCGGGTTGGTGGGACGCGCCGCCGCCGTCCGACGGATAGGCCATGGGGTCGAGGCGGCGCATTTCGGCCTCGATCCAGTCCTGCACCTCGCGCATCAGCTCATCGGGCTGGCGGCCCTGGCTGGGAATGGCGGGGCCAATGGAAAACTCCACCGTGCCAGGGGTTTTGATGAGGGCCTTGCGTGGCCAGCATTTGGCCGAGGTGACCGCGATGGGAATGACCGGCGCACCGGTTTCAATGGCCAGGCGGGTGCCGCCGTTTTTGTATTGGCCGGTCTGGCCACGTTCGATGCGCGTGCCCTCCGGGAACATGATGACCCAGGTGCCCTGCGCCAGCAGCCGCTTGCCCTGCTCCACCACCTTGGAAAACGCTTGCGAGCGCTTGGAGCGGTCGATGTGGATCATGTCCATGCGCGCCATGGCCCAGCCGAAGAAGGGCACGTACAGCAACTCGCGCTTGAACACATAGGCCAGCGGGTGTGGCATGAGGGCGGGCATGCACAGGGTTTCCCAGGTGGACTGGTGCTTGACCAGCAACACCGCCGGGCTGGTCTGGCCGGTGGGCAGGTTCTCCCAGCCGATGACGTGGTTGCGTATGCCCAGGATGAACTCGCCCCCACGCACGGCCACCTTGAGCCAACCCGCACACATCCAGTACACCCGGGTGGGGCTGAGGAAGGGCGAGGTGATGACCACCGCCGTGGCCCAGGGGATGACGGTCAGGCCCATCCACAGGAAATGAAGCACGGAACGGATGAATGGCATGGATGATTTTTAATGAAAAAGCACTCTATCGCTTTTGTGGATTGAAAAGTCAGCTATCAAAATCAAGAGTCCTCTGCCGACTCATGCAACAGGGCATCGGCAAAGGCCTGCAGGTCGGTGTGGACGTGTGTGCCCGGTGGCAGGTCCGCCGGCCGGCCGCCGTCGCGGTAGACCTCGGAGTTGCCGGTGAGCAGCAGGTGCGGCTGACACCCTGCGGCCACCGCAGCCTGGGCGTCCCACACCGAATCACCGGCGGCTGGCACGGCAGACAGCGACACGCCATAGCGCTCGGCAATTTGCTGATACAGGCCGGGTTCGGGCTTGCGGCAGCTGCAGGCGTCGTCGGGCACATGCGGGCAGAAAAACACCGCCTCGACCCGCGCGCCCACAGCGGCCATGGCCTTGTTCATTTTGGTGTGGATGGCGTTGAGCACCGCCACGTCCAGCAAGCCGCGTCCGATGGCTGGCTGGTTGCTGGCAATCACCACCCGCCAACCGGCCTGGTTGAGCCTGGCCACGGCCTCCAGCGCGCCGGGCAGGGGCTCCCACTCGTCGGGCGAGGTGACGAAGTCGTCTTTGGCGGCGTTCAACGTGCCATCGCGGTCCAGGATCAGCAGCTTCATGTGGGCGCCTTGTCGGTGGTGGGAGTAGACACTGGCCCTTCAGCGTCGGGCACGGTCCAGTCCAACACGTACCAGCCGTACCAGCGCCCGGGGGCCACTTGCAACTGCACCCGGCGGGGTTGCTGCAACAGCGCTGACGAAGGCGTTTCCACCTGCACCGTGTGCAGCCCGCCCTGCGCAGGCCAGTCCAGGTACAGCTGCGCACCCCCGGTCGAACGCCGCGTGGGCGGGGTCTGGCGCAAGCCCACCAGGGCCAGGGTCTCGCTGTGGCCTGGCTGCACGCCCAGCACATTCATTTGGCTGCGCACCGCCTGCACCGTACCGGCCAGCCACAGCACCACCCACACCGCCAGCAGCCCCCATGCCAGGCGCCCCGGTGGCAGGCGGGGGCGGGCAGGGCCAGGCTTGCGCACCAGCCACCAGGCCAGCAACCCAAACGCCAGGCACCCCAGCAACACCAGCGCAACGGTGCGCATCAACGTCGCCGGGTCAGTTGCCGGGCTCAGCGAAGGGGGCAACGCCACACCCAGTTGCGCCAGGCGCCACTGCAACCACTCACGCACCACCACCCACAGCACGGCGGGCACCAACACGGCCAGCTGCACCGCGTAGCGGCGCAACCAACCCAGCCAACCGGCGGGCACAGGGGCGGCAGCGGTGTCCATCAGGCGACCAGCCGACCGAGATCGGCCACGCGGTTCATGGCCTGGTGCAGGGTTTTGAGCAGCCCCAGGCGGTTGGCCTTGAGCGCGGGATCGTCGGCATTCACCATCACGCCGTCGAAAAACGCGTCAACCGGGGCACGCAGCGCCGCCAGCGCCTGCAGGCTGGCGGTGTAGTCGCCCGAGGCGAAGGCGGCGTCGGCGGGTGGCCCCACCTGGGCCAGCGCGGCCGCCAGCGCCTGCTCGGCGGGCTCTTGCAGCAGCGCCGCATTCACCTGGGCCAGCACCTCGCCGTCGGCTTTTTTCAGGATGTTGCCCACCCGCTTGTTGGCCGCCGCCAAGGCAGGGGCTTCGGGCAGCGCGGCAAAGGCCCGCACAGCCTCCAGGCGGCGGCCAATGTCGGCCAGCCGCTGGGGGCGCAGCGCCAGCACCGCGTCCACCTCTTGGGCGCTGTAGCCTTGCTCGCGCAACGAACCGCTGATGCGGTCGAAGATGAAATCAGTGAGTTGATCTGGAGTTTGCGGATTGAACTCAGATGGCACGCTTAAAGAGAGGTTGGGGGCATTGTCGCCCCACTCTTGCGCGCTCCACACATGATGCAACGCATCGTGGATCAAGTCACCCAACCCGAGCGGTAAGTCTTTTTCAACCAGCATTCGCACCACCCCCAGCGCGTGGCGGCGCAGGGCGAAGGGGTCTTTGTCGCCCGTGGGCAGGTTGCCAATGCCGAACATGCCCACCAGGGTTTCCAGCTTGTCGGCCAGCGCCACCACCACGCCCACAGCGTTGCGAGGCAGCTCATCCCCCGCAAAACGGGGCTTGTAGTGGTCTTCGATGGCATCGGCCACGGTGTCGCCCAAGCCATCGTGGCGCGCATAGTAGCCCCCCATGGTGCCTTGTAATTCAGGGAATTCGCCCACCATGTCGGTTAGTAAATCGGTTTTGGCCAACAAGGCGGCGCGACGAGCGTTCTCGACCAACCCATCCTCCCCATGGCCTGCATCAATTAAGCGCTGGGCAAGCCGTCCTGCTATCTCCCGCACGCGTAGCATGCGCTCACCCTGGGTGCCCAGCTTGTTGTGGTAAACCACCTTGGCCAGCCCGGGCACGCGGGCTTCCAGCGTTTTTCTGCGGTCCTGGTCGAAGAAGAACTTGGCGTCGGCCAGGCGGGGGCGCACCACGCGCTCATTGCCCCCCGTCACCGCGCTGGCATCGGTCGGGCTGATGTTGCTGACCACCAGGAAGCGGTTGGTCAGCTTGCCAGCGGCGTCCAGCAGTGGGAAATACTTCTGGTTGGCCTTCATGGTGAGGATGAGGCACTCCTGCGGCACGGCCAGAAACTCGGGCTCGAACTGGCACACCAGCACATTGGGGCGTTCAACCAGGGCGGTGACTTCGTCCAGCAGGGCGTCGTCCTCAATCGGTTTGCAACCGCCACCCACGTCAGCGGCCTGGGCCGCCAGTTGGCGGGCAATCTCAGCCTTGCGCTGGGCAAAGCTGGCGATCACGGCGCCGTCGCGCGCCAGTGTGTCGGCATAGGCGTCGGCATGGGCCAGGGGCACGGGGTCCACGGCGGCTTCGAAGCGGTGGCCGCGGGTGACGTTGCCCGCCGTCAGTCCCAGGGCGCTGACCGGCACCACGTCGGCCCCGTGCAGCGCCACCAGGCCGTGCGCGGGGCGCACGAAGCTCACGCTGGTCCAGCCCGGCAGCTCGCAGCCGCTTTGCAGCTGGTAGCTCATGACCTTGGGAATGGGCAGCTTGGCGATGGCCTCGTTCAGGGCTTTTTGCAGGCCTTCGGCCAGACCCACCCCGGGCACCACGTTGTGCACAAACAAGGCCTCGGCCTTGCCATCCATCTGCCGGGTCAGGCCCGCCACCACCGCCACGGGGTCGGACACGTCCACCCCCATGCCGCCCAGGCGCTTGAGCAGTGCGGGCGTGGCATTGCCTGCCGCATCCAGGCCCACGGCCACGGGCATGAG
>PNML01000074.1 GCA_013823635.1 Polaromonas sp.
GGCGACGGCAAGATTTTTGTCACGTCCCTGGAACAAGTCGTTCGCATCCGCACCGGTGAAACCGGCAAAGAAGCGCTCTGACCCCCACACCGCAACAGAAAGAAGGCCAACATGAAAAAGCTATTTGCAACATTCCTGCTGGGCGTAGGCCTGGCATTGGGCGGCGCGGGCATCCACGCCCAGACCGCACCGGCGGCCGATGCCCCTGCGGCCGTGACTGCCCCAGCTGACGCAGCCCCCGCGGCCGTGGCGGCACCCGCCGCCGCCGAAGCCGCACCGGCTGAAGCCGCGCCCGCAGCGCCCACCCCCACCGTCAACAAGGGTGACGTGTCCTGGATGATGGTGGCCACGTTGTTGGTCATCCTGATGACCGTGCCCGGCCTGGCCCTGTTTTACGGTGGCCTGGTGCGCAGCAAGAACATGCTGTCCGTGCTCATGCAGGTGATGGTGGTGTTCTCCCTGATCACCGTGCTGTGGGCCACCTATGGCTACAGCCTGGCGTTTGGTGGTGAGGGCCTGATCATCGGCAACCTGGACAAAGTGTTCCTGAAAGGGGTCACCGTGGCATCGCTGGCCGATACCTTCACGCCTGAGGCCAAGATCCCCGAGTTCATCTTCATTGCCTTCCAGGCCACCTTTGCGGGCATCACCTGCGCCCTGATCGTGGGTGCCTTCGCCGAGCGCATGAAGTTCTCTGCCGTGTTGCTGTTCTCCGCCATCTGGTTCACCTTCAGCTACACCCCCATTGCCCACATGGTGTGGGGTGCTGGTGGCTACCTGCTGGGCAAGGGTGCCCTGGACTTCGCCGGTGGCACCGTGGTGCACATCAACGCGGCCATGGCCGGTCTGGTGGGTGCCTACATGGTGGGCAAGCGCATTGGCTACGGCAAAGAGTCCATGGCCCCTCACAGCCTGACGCTGACCATGGTGGGTGCTTCCCTGCTGTGGGTGGGCTGGTTCGGTTTCAACGCTGGCTCCGCCCTGGAAGCCAACGGTGGCGCCACCCTGGCCTTCATCAACACCCTGGTGGCCACTGCTGCTGCCGTGCTGGCCTGGTGTGTGGGTGAAGCCCTGGGCAAAGGCAAGGCTTCGATGTTGGGCGCCGCCTCGGGTGCTGTGGCCGGCTTGGTCGCCATCACCCCCGCCTGCGGCACCGTGGGCCCCATGGGCGCCATCATCATCGGTTTGTTGGCCGGTTTCCTCTGCCTGTGGGGTGTGAACGGCCTGAAGAAAATGCTGGGCGCAGACGACTCCCTGGACGTGTTCGGTGTGCACGGCGTGGGCGGTATCCTGGGTGCGCTGCTGGTCGGTGTGTTCACCTCCCCCAGCCTGGGCGGCACCGGCGCCGAAGACTTCAGCATCGGTCACCAGCTGATGGTGCAGGCCGAAGGCGTGGTGATCACCATGGTGTGGTCGGCCGTGGTGGCGTTCATCGCCTACAAGCTGGTGGACATGCTCATTGGCCTGCGCGTGACCGAAGAGGAAGAGCGCGAAGGTCTGGACATCTCCTCCCACGGCGAAACCGCCTACAGCCGCTGATGGCGACACGGGAAGGCCCTGGCCTTCCCTGGACACATCCCCAAGCCCGCTGCTTGCGAAAGCCGCGGGCTTTTTTGTGGGTCTCGCGCTATAAAGCGGTCATTGACCACGCAGGGAGAAATGATGATTCAGCAGACAAGCCGGGCCATGTGGGTAGCGGTCGCCGTGTGGGCTGCGGCGCTGGGTGTGCCCACTCAGGCCGCCGTGATACCCGTGAGCACGCCGGTGGTGGTGGGTGGGGATGCGCCCCAATGGCGTGCGGCTGCGGGCAAGCCCCAGAAAAGAGCCACCCGCCGCAAAACCAAAACGCTGGCAGAACCCGAGCGCACGCCCAGTGGCGAATCGGTGACCACGCGTGAACGCCGCCTGCTGCGCGAATGCAAAGGACGGCCCAACGCCGGTGCGTGCCTGGGCTACGCCAGCTGAGGTGGGCGGTGCCACTGGTCCTCCAATTTTCCGGGGGGTTGGTTTTCAAAAAATTCATCCCCCAGCGGGGTGGGCGTCGCTACCATGCGTGGCATGAACCCAGCCCTGCAAACCACCCTTGAGCTCATCCGCCACGCGTCCGCCCACCGCCAGCCATTGCGCATCCGGGGTGGGGGCAGCAAAGACTTCGTGGGCCAACGCCTGCAAGGCGAGGTATTGGACACACGGGGCCTGTGCGGCATCGTGAGTTATGAGCCCACCGAGCTGGTGGTCACGGCGCAAGGGGGCACCCCATTGGCCGAGCTGGAGGCAGCGCTGGCAGAAAAAGGCCAATACCTGCCCTTTGAGCCGCCCCACTTCGGGGCCGCCACCGTGGGCGGCATGGTGGCGGCGGGCCTGAGTGGGCCAGCCAGGGCCAGCGTGGGTGCGGTGCGCGACTATGTGCTGGGTGCCCAGGTCATCAACGGCCGGGGGGAACTGCTGGTGTTCGGTGGCCAAGTCATGAAGAACGTGGCGGGTTACGACGTGAGTCGCCTCATGGCGGGTGCCATGGGCACTTTGGGTGTGCTGGCTGAGGTGTCTCTCAAGGTGTTGCCGGTGGCCCCGGCCGAGGCCACCCTGCGCTTTGACATGGACCAGGCCGACGCGCTGGCTGCCCTGCACCGCTGGGGAGGCCAACCTTTGCCGCTGAACGCCAGTTGCTGGGTGCAGGATCAGGGGCGCAACACCTTGTTTGTGCGCTTGCGCGGTGCCGTGGCCGCCGTGGATGCGGCCTGCCGCAGCATGGGCGGGGAGCGCCTGGACAACGCCACCGTGGCCGCCGACTGGCGCGCCTGCGGTGAGCAAACCCTGCCGTTTTTCACGCCACCAACCGGCATGACCGACGCCTGCCTGTGGCGCTTGTCGGTGCCCCAGACCACGCCAGTGCTGGCGCTGGGTGGCCAGGGGGCCGAGGTGCAGTTGGTGGAGTGGCAAGGTGGTTTGCGCTGGCTGTGGGCCCCAGAGGGGCAGGCGCAGGCCATTCGTGCGGCGGCGCAAGCCGCAGGCGGCCACGCCACCCTGTGGCGTGTGGCCAGCGGGGGCGAGCGGCGCCACCCCGCGTGGGCACCATTGACACCCGTGTTGCTGGCCGTTCATCAGCGGCTGAAGGCCGAATTCGACCCCGCGGGCATTTTCAACCCCGGGCGCATGTACGCCGAGTTTTGACCCCCCACCGACATCCGACTGCGCCCACCGTCCATGCAAACCCAACTCGCCCCCCAATACCAGCACACCGCCGAAGGCCGCGAGGCCGAGGCCATCCTGCGCAACTGTGTGCACTGTGGCTTTTGCACCGCCACCTGCCCCACCTACCAGCTGCTGGGCGACGAACTGGACGGCCCCCGGGGCCGCATCTACCTCATCAAGCAGGTGATGGAGGGGGCCACCCCCACCCGCAAAACACAACTCCATCTGGACCGCTGCCTGACCTGCCGCAACTGCGAGAGCACCTGCCCCAGCGGTGTGCAATACGGCCATTTGCTGGACATCGGGCGCAAGGTGGTGGACGAGCAGGTGCCCCGCCCCTTCATGGAAAAAGTGGTGCGCACGGCGCTGAAAGAAGGCTTGCCTTCGCCGCTGTTTGGCCCCGCCATGAAAATGGGCCAGCTGGTGCGCGACCTGCTGCCCGCCAGCCTGAAAAACAAGGTGCCGGCCAAGCAGGACGCAGGCACCTGGCCCACCCGCACCCACACCCGCCGCGTGCTGATGCTGGCGGGCTGCGTGCAGCCCACCATGTCGCCCAACATCAACAGCGCCACCGCCCGGGTGCTGGACGCCGCCGGCATCCAGACCCTGGTGGCCCCCAAGGCAGGTTGCTGCGGCGCGGTGCGCTTTCACCTGAATGACCACGATGGCGGCAAGGCCGACATGCGCGCCAACATCGATGCGTGGTGGCCGCACGTCGAGGCCGGGGTGGAGGCCATCGTCATGAATGCCTCCGGTTGTGGCGTGATGGTGAAGGACTACGGACACGTGCTCAGGGATGACCCTGACTATGCGGCCAAGGCCCAGCGCATCAGTGCCCTCACCCGCGACCTGAGCGAGCTGCTGCCCACCCTGGTGCCTGCATTGAAGGCGCAGGTGGGTGAGGCCTTGTCGGCGCAGGCCGGTTCGCTGGCCTATCACCCACCGTGCACCCTGCAACACGGGCAACAGCTCAAGGGCGGCGTGGAGCAGCACATGGCGGCGCTGGGGTTCCGGGTTCAGACGGCGCGCTGCGAGGCGCACCTGTGCTGCGGCTCGGCCGGCACCTATTCGGTGCTCAACCCCCAGCTGTCCTACACCCTGCGCGACCGCAAACTGGGGCATTTGTCGGAGTTGCAGCCGCAGACCATTGTGTCGGCCAACATCAGCTGCATCACCCACCTGCAAAGCGGCACCGACACGCCGGTGAAACACTGGGTGGAGGTGCTGGACCAGGCCCTTCAGCCCAGCCGCACGGCCGGTGCCTGAGGGGTGCTATCGGCCGCCGGTCACGTCCAGCAGGGCCCCGGTGGTGTAGCTGGCCGCTGACCCCAGCAGCCACACAATGGCCTGGGCGATTTCGTCGGGTTGGCCGGGGCGCTGCATGGGGATGGTGCTGGCCAGGCGCTGGGCGCGGTCAGGCTGGCCGCCGCTGGCGTGGATGTCGGTGTCGATGATGCCGGGGCGCACCGCATTGACCCTTATGCCCTCGGCCGCCACTTCACGCGCCAGCCCCACGGTGAAGGTGTCGATGGCGCCTTTGCAGGCCGCGTAGTCCACGTACTGGCCACCGGCTCCCAGCACCGCCGCCACGCTGGACACGTTGACGATGGCGCCCCCTTCTCCGCCGTGGCGCGTGCTCATGCGGCGCACCGCTTCGCGGGCACACAGCTGGCTGCCCAGCACATTGGTGGCCCATTGGCGGTGCAGGCGCGCGGCCGTCATGTCGGCCAGGCGGCACGCCACATCCACCACGCCCGCGTTGTTCACCAGCCCGCTCAGGGGGCCGAGTTTGGCGTCCACCTGCTCGAACATGCGCAGCACATCGGCTTCCAGGGCCACATCGGCCCGCACGGTCATGGCCCGGCCGCCGTTGGCACGGATGTGGCGCACCACCTCGTCGGCGGCCAGCGAGTTGCTGCGGTAGTTCACGGCCACCGCCCAACCCTGGCTGGCCCCCAGCAGGGCCGTCGCGGCGCCGATGCCGCGCGAGCCACCGGTGACGAGCAGCACCCCGGTGGGCGTGATGGGGGTAGGCATGGTGTTGTCCCTTCGTCAGCGCAGGAAATGTGGGGACCGCATCATCGCGCTTTTCATTGCTGAATTGGAGTGGGGGCCATGTCACACCTGCCAACCATGGGGTCCGGCCCCAGAGAGCCAGTTCTTGGGGGTCCGTTGAATCGGCTGCGGACGCCCTGGTCACCGCTGCGGCGGGTGTGCGTCACGCTGGCGTGTGTCATGGGCCTGGGTGCCGTGCAGGCCGCAGACTACAGTGGACCGCTGTTCGATGCCCACCTGCACTACAACACCGAGGCCTGGGGCAGTGTGCCGGGGGCGGGTGGCCCCTACCCCTTGCCAGACGTGCTGGGGCGCATGCAGCGCAGCGGCGTGAAGGCCATTGTGGCCAACTCCCGGCCCAACGAAGGCACGCGTGCGCTGGCCGAGGCCACGGACGCCACCGCCCGCGCCGGTGTGACCGTGGTGCCGCTGGTTCGCCTCTACCGTGACCGCCAGGATTACCACCAGTGGTTTGGCGACGAGAGCATCTACCGCATGGTGCTGGACGAACTGGCGCGCGGCACACCCGCAGGGCCCTACCGTGGACTGGGCGAATTCCACCTCTACGAAAGCCGCCACGCCAAAGGGCCAGTGGCCCAGAAGCTGATGGCGCTGGCCGAGGAGCGCGACCTGGTGGTGTTGGCCCATGTGGACGATGCCGCCATTGACCTGCTGATGGCCGCCACGCCCTCCAAGGGGCAGCGGCTCAAGCTGATCTGGGCCCACACCGGCATCGGTGGCACCCCGGTGCCGCGTGTGGCCGAGTTGCTGGCCCGCTACCCTGGCCTGATGGGTGAACTGTCTTACCGGCCCGGCCTGGTTTGCGAGGGCGGGTTGCTGTGCCCCGAGTGGCGGGCACTCATGCTGCGGTTTCCCGACCGCTTTCTGGTGGGCTCAGACACCTGGACCAATTCGCGCTGGCCCCAGTACGAAGACCTCATGCGGGCCTACCGCACCTGGCTGGGCGATTTGCCCGCACCGGTTGCCCGCCAGATTGGCTGGGGCAACGGTGCGCGCCTGTTCGGTTTGCCCTGACCTCAGGTTTTGTTGCGCGCCAGGTAGCGCTTGCGCCAAAACACCACGCCCAGCGCACCCGCCACCACCACCATGGCACCCATGGCCCACCACAGCCCGCGGGTGTGGTGGATGAGGGGCAGGAACTCAAAGTTCATGCCGAAAAATCCGGTGATGAAGTTCAGCGGCAGGAAGATGGCCGTGAGCGCGGTCAGTGCCTTCATGATTTCGTTGGTGCGGTGGCTCTGGGCGCTGAAGTGCATTTGCACCGCGGTTTCGGTGTTGCTGGCCAGGCGCTGGGCCAGGTGCACCACGCGGTCGATGTGCTCAATCACGTCGCGGCTGCGTGCGCGCAGAATTTCGCGATCATTTATGGCATCTGGCGCTTGATGTATATGGTTTTGTTGCTCCATATTTTGCATCCATTTTTGCAAGGCGGTTCGCTGGCTGTCGCACAGGTCTTCCAGGGTGTGCAGGTGGTTGCGGGCGGCCAGTAAAGCGCGCCAGTTCACGAACCGGGTGCCGGGGTCCAGCAGCTCGGTTTCCCAGTGGTCCAACTGCTCGGTCAGCGGCTTGCGCAAGTCCAGAAAACGGTCCACCAGGCTGTTGGCCAGGCGCAGCATCAGGTCAGCCGGGGAGCTGGGCAGCTTGCCGGGGTTCATGGCCAGCAGGCGCTGGTGCAGGTCGGCGCGCGTGGGGCAGTCCTCGGGGTGCACGGTGAACAGCAGGCGCTCAAACACCACCATGCCCAGGGGCTGGGTGTGCAAGCGGGCCAGAATGGGTGGCCCCTGCCTTTTGTGCGTCCGGCTTTTTTCGGTGGGGCCGGTCGGCGGGGTGGCCGTGCCCCCTGCCACTGGCGCGAGTTGGCGCAGGATGATCAGGTCGTAGTGCCGGGTGTCGTCGTGGTTGGAGGGGTGTTGGGCGTTCAGCAGGTCGCGCAGGTGCAGGTCCAGCAGCGGCGCGCCCGTCCACTGCTGCAGTCGGGTGAGCCAGGTGGGCGTGTCGGCGGCCAGTTCGGCCTGGGTCAGTGCGCACCACACCAACCCGCCTGGGGGCAGCTGGTCGGGTGGGCCGGCCAGGGTCAGCGGCCCGTTGGCGGTGAGGTGCAGCAGTTCCACGGGCGTCAGGCGCGCAGCAGGCGTGCGGCGTCGCGGGCGAAGTAGGTCAGCACACCATCGGCCCCAGCGCGCTTGAAGGCCAGCAGGCTTTCCATCATCACGGCGTCGTGGTCCAGCCAGCCGTTTTGTGCCGCGGCCTTGAGCATGGCGTACTCGCCCGACACCTGGTACGCGAAGGTGGGGACATGGAACTGGTCTTTCACGCGGCGCACCACGTCCAGGTAGGGCATGCCGGGTTTGACCATGACCATGTCCGCGCCCTCGGCGATGTCCAGCTGCACTTCGCGCAAGGCCTCGTCGGTGTTGCCGGGGTCCATCTGGTACACCTTTTTGTTGGCCTTGCCCAGGTTGGCCGCAGAGCCCACGGCGTCGCGGAAGGGGCCGTAGAACGCGCTGGCGTATTTGGCGCTGTAGGCCATGATGCGGGTGTGCACCAGGCCCTCGGCTTCCAGCGCGGCGCGGATGGCGCCGATGCGGCCGTCCATCATGTCGGACGGGGCCACGATGTCCACACCCGCGCGGGCCTGCGTGAGTGCTTGCTGCACCAGCACCGCCACGGTGGTGTCGTTGACGATGTAGTTGTGCTCGTCCAGCAGACCGTCCTGCCCGTGGCTGGTGAAGGGGTCCAGCGCCACGTCGGTCATCACGCCCAGCTCTGGGAAGCGCGATTTGAGCGCCCGCACCACGCGCGGCACCAGGCCGTCGGGGTTGGTGGCCTCGCGGCCGTCTGGCGTCTTGAGCGACGCGTCAATGACCGGGAACAACGCCAGGCAGGGAATGCCCAGCTTCACACAGTCTTCGGCCACTGGCAGCAACAGATCCAGGCTCAGCCGTTCCACGCCGGGCATGGAGGCCACGGCTTCACGGCGACCCTCGCCGTCCAGCACGAACACGGGGTAAATGAGATCGCGCACGGTGACTTCGTGCTCCCGCACCAGGTCGCGGGTGAACGCATCGCGGCGCAGGCGGCGGGGACGGGAGTGGGGGTAAGCAGCGAGAGGGGCAAGTGGGTTCATGGTGGACAGCGAGGGGTAAATCAACGGCGAAAAGCAGCGAAATTGGCGGTCATTTTTGGGACGGAAACCGATCAGAATTTGTCGTCAAAGAGACAAATTATTGTGCCGCGCTTGCGGCATAGGGTGACCGCGGTTAGAATTGGTTCCGGGTGATCGCAAGATTGCCTCCCGCTTTTCCTCCCTGAGCGGGTGCCTTGGAGTGTGACAGCTTAAAAGGCATTTCAGCCCGGCCCTTTGGTCGGGCTTTTTTTTGTCTCTGCTTTTTCGAGGGAAAAACCCGGCCGGTATGCGGCAGCTGCGGGTCTACACTTGGCAGCATGTTGTGGGTCAAAGCTTTTCACATTGTGTTCGTGGCCAGCTGGTTTGCGGGCTTGTTTTACTTGCCGCGCATTTTTGTCAACCTGGCCATGGTCGAGCCCGGCAGCAACACCGAGCGCGAGCGTTTGCTGCTCATGGCACGCAAACTCATGCGCTTCACCCACATGCTGATGGTGCCCGCCGTGGCCCTGGGTGTGTGGTTGTGGGTGGGTTATGGCATTGGTTGGGGGCCGGGCAACGGCTGGATGCACGCCAAGCTGGCGGCCGTGTTGCTGGTGCTGGGTTATCACCACGCCTGTGGGGTGATGCTCAAGCGGTTCGAGGCCGGGCTCAACCGGCGTGGCCACGTGTGGTACCGCTGGTTCAACGAGGCGCCTGTGCTGTTGTTGATCGCGGTGGTCTGCCTCGTGGTCGTCAAGCCCTTCTGAGGCTGGCATGGGCCAGCGCACGCTTGCCAGGCCATTGGCGTTGCTGCTGGCCGCGCTGATTGTTTACGCCAGCCTCTACCCGTTTGAGGGCTGGCGCGCCCTGGGGGGCGACGCGCTGTCCTTTCTTTGGGCGCCTTTCCCCCGTTTTTGGACGGCGTTTGATGTGTGGGCCAACCTGCTTGGGTACGTGCCGCTGGGCTTTCTGACGGTGTTGGTGGCCATCCGCAGCGGCGGCAACCGCTGGGTGGTGGCGCTGGCTTTTTTTCTGCCGGGGCTGCTGTCCTTGGCCATGGAAACCGCGCAGGTGTTTTTGCCTGGTCGCGTGGCGTCGAACGTCGACTGGTTGCTCAACACGGGTGGCGGCCTGCTGGGCTCTGCCTTGGCGCTTCTTCTGTCACGTACCCGGTGGTTGGAGCCTTGGCAGCGTCTGCGCACCCACTGGTTTGAGGCCGATGCCCACGGGGCTTTGCTGTTGCTGGCGCTCTGGCCAGTGGCCCTGCTTTACCCCACTTCATTGCCATTTGGGCTGGGCCAGGTGTGGGGGGCTGTGGAGTCGGCAGTGGCGCAGGCACTGGTGGACACCGCGTTGGCCGAGTGGGTGCCTGTGCGTTTGCCACATGCGCAGCCGCTGAGTCCGGCGGCCCAGGCGTGGTGTGTGGCCCTGGGCCTGCTGGCGCCGTGTCTGTTGAGTTTCAGTGTGTTGCGGGGGGTGACACGTCGTTTGCCCATGCTGCTGGGGTTGTTGGGGGTGGCGGTGGGGACCATGGGCTTGTCGTCCGCCCTGACCTACAGCCCTGTCCACGCCTGGATGTGGCTGACGCCGCCGGTGCTGATGGGCATGGGGGTGGGGCTGATGGGGGGGCTGCTGGCCATGGCGCTGTCGCGCCGGGCCTGTGTGGTGTGGTTGGTGTGGGCCTTGCTGGGTGGGCTCGCCTTGCTCAACAGTGCGCCGGTCACCCCTTACCTGGCTGAGTCTCTTCACGTGTGGGCGCAGGGGCGGTTCATCCGCTTCCACGGCCTCACGCAATGGCTGGGTTGGTTGTGGCCCTACGCAGTCATGCTGCATGCGGCGGTGCAGATCAGTTGGCGGCCAAGCGCCCGGGCGCTGGACACCCAAGTGCCCCGGTGACGGCTGCGCTTCTAAAATGGGGTGCATGACCACGCCCAACACCCCCTCTTACTACGAGCGACACATTTTTTTCTGCACCAACCAGCGTGACGGTGGGCAAGCGTGCTGCGCCAGCCAGGCCGCCCAGGCCGCGTTCGAACATTGCAAAGCCCAAGCCAAGGCGAAGGGCTTGTTGGGACCAGGCCAGGTACGCGTCAACAAGGCCGGCTGTCTGGACCGCTGCGCGGGCGGTCCCATCGCCGTGGTGTACCCCGAGGCGGTTTGGTACACCTACGTCGACCTGCACGACATCGACGAAATTGTGGCCGAACACCTGGTCAACGGTCGGGTGGTTGAGCGCTTGCTGACGCCGCCCGATGTGGGGCGTTGATTTTGATAAAAATGGCCTGTAGAGCTTTATTGACAATGCTTTTATGCTATTTTTTATGAACTCACAGACCCTGCATGCTCACATGGAGGGGCCGGCCGGTGTGATTGAGCTGGCGGTTGACGAGCCGGCCCAGGCGGCCCTGGGTGTGGCCGTGGTGGCGCACCCGCACCCGCTGTTTGGGGGGAGTTTGAACAACAAGGTGGTTCAGACCCTGGCCAGGGCTTTTGTCCAGGCTGGGTGGCGCACGGTGCGTTTCAACTTTCGGGGCGTGGGCCGCAGTGGGGGTGAGCACGACCATGGCCGCGGTGAGCTGGACGACTTGTTGGCCGTTGTGCAGGCCCAGGCCGCGGCGGGTCCCCTGTGTCTGGCCGGGTTTTCTTTCGGCGCCTTTGTCACCAGCCATGCATTGGCCCAACTGCAGGCGCAGCGCGACATTGCCAAGGTGGTGTTGGTGGGCACGGCGGCCAGCCGGTTTCCGGTGGCGCCCGTGGCGGCGGAACTCCACGACCGCACGCTGGTCATTCACGGGGAGGTGGACGACACCGTGCCCCTGGCCTCCGTGATGGATTGGGCCAGGCCTCAGCACCTGCCGGTGACGGTGGTGCCTGGGGTGGCGCACTTCTTCCACGGTCAGCTGCCTTTGCTCAAGGATCTGACCTTGCGCCACCTCCGCGCCTGAGCACGCCGGGTGCCGTTGGGTGTGCGCTTTTTTCACGCGGACCAGTGTTTGGTCCGCCCTGTTGTGTTGACCGTTTGTTTTGAAAGTTTTGCATTGAAATCCACCGTTTCCCGCTGGTCCGCCTGGTCCCGTTTCGCGGCCACCCTGTCGTTGTCCGCCATTGCCCTGGGCGTCAGCGCCCAGACCTTGCAGCCCCCTGAAGTGGCGGGGCGCGCCTATTTGCTGTACGACGTGACGGCGGCCCAGGTCCTGGCCGCCAAAGACCCGGACATGGCGGTCGAGCCCGCGTCGCTGACCAAGCTCATGACCGCCTACCTGGTGTTCGATGCCTTGCGGGCGAAAAAACTCAACCTGGCTCAGGCGCTGCCAGTGAGCGAGCGGGCCTGGAAAATGCCAGGTTCGCGCATGTTCATCGACCCCAAAATGCAGGTGCCGGTGGAAGATTTGCTCAAGGGCATGATCGTGCAGTCGGGCAACGATGCCACGGTGGCCCTGGCCGAAGGCGTGGGCGGAACGGTGGAGCGCTTTGTGGAAATGATGAACCAGCAGGCCAAAGCGCTGGGCATGACCAACACGCAGTTCAAGAACCCGGAGGGCCTGACCGAGCCCGGCCACACCACCACCGCCCGTGACCTGGCCACCCTGGCCACGCGGCTCATGAAGGAATTTCCCGATTTTGTGCCGTACTACGCCATCCAGCGTTACCGATACCCGGGCACGCCCAAGTCCAACGACACCAACCGCAACACCCTGCTGTTTCGCGATCCCACGGTGGACGGCCTGAAAACCGGCCACACCAACGCCGCGGGCTATTGCCTGGTGGCCACCGCACACCGGCAGGTGGCGGGCTTGGGTGAGGGGCAGGCGGGGCAGCGCCGCCTGATCAGTGTGTTGCTGGGGGCCAGCAGCGAGAACATGCGCGCCAATGAAAGCCAGAAGCTGCTGAACTGGGGTTACACCGCCTACGAGGCGGTCCGCCTGGTGCAGGCGGGGCAGCCGGTGGTGGAGTTGCCCGTCTGGAAGGGCAAGCAGGCGAAGGTCAAGCTGGGTCTGCCCGACGGGGTGGTGGTGTCCGTGCCAGCGGGCAGTGCCGGGCAGCTCAAAACCGACGTGATTCGCCCAGACCCCTTGGTGGCGCCCTTCCAGCAGGGACAGGCGTTGGGTGTGCTGAAGGTGTCGCGCCCAGACGATTCGCTGGTGGCCGAGGTGCCCTTGCAGGTGCTGGAGACGGTGGACGAGGCGGGTGTTCTGGGACGTGCCTGGGATGCCATCCGCCTGTGGATCAAGTGAATCCGAGGTGCCCAGGGTGAACAGGCACTTGCCCATAACGAGGGCACGTGTTACATTCGAGGGCTTTTCGGAATTTTCCGAAGGGCTTTCTTTTTGCTAATTTAAACGTTTAGGGACGTTTCATGCCAACCATCAATCAACTCATTCGTCACGGGCGGGAGGTCGAAAAGATCAAATCCAAGAGCCCCGCGATGGAAAACTGCCCCCAGCGCCGCGGCGTGTGCACCCGTGTGTACACCACAACGCCTAAAAAGCCCAACTCCGCTTTGCGTAAGGTTGCCAAGGTGCGCCTGACCAACGGTTTTGAGGTCATTTCCTACATCGGCGGCGAAGGCCACAACCTGCAAGAGCACTCGGTGGTGCTGGTGCGCGGTGGTCGTGTCAAGGATTTGCCCGGTGTGCGTTACCACATCGTGCGCGGCTCGCTGGATCTGCAAGGCGTGAAAGACCGCAAGCAGTCGCGCTCCAAGTACGGTGCCAAGCGTCCCAAGGCCAAATAAGCCCTTCGGATCGCTGCAGTTCCTGCAATCAATCGGTGTTTGAGCTGGCCGGCAAGCCGGTGTCAAACGTAGTGACCAACAAGTGCCATGCGCAAGCAGCACGGGGTCGAGTAAGTGAGGATCCCGCAAATCGGGTCGGATTCTCGCGGTGCCTGAGAAGGCGCCAACTGAAGCAACAGAGGTAAAAAAATGCCACGTCGTCGCGAAGTCCCTAAACGTGAAATCCTGCCGGACCCAAAGTTCGGCAATGTCGAGCTGTCCAAGTTCATGAACGTGATCATGGAAGGCGGCAAGAAAGCCGTCGCTGAGCGCATCATTTATGGTGCGCTCGAGCAAATCGAGAAGAAGACCGGCAAAGACCCGGTCGAGGCATTCAGCATCGCCATCAACAACGTCAAGCCCATGGTGGAGGTCAAGTCCCGCCGGGTGGGTGGTGCCAACTACCAGGTGCCCGTTGAAGTGCGACCCGTCCGTCGCTTGGCCCTGTCCATGCGCTGGATCAAGGAAGCCGCCCGCAAGCGTGGTGAGAAGTCCATGTCCTTGCGCTTGGCCAACGAGCTGATCGAGGCCACCGAAGGCCGTGGCGGCGCCATGAAAAAGCGTGACGAAGTTCACCGCATGGCCGAGGCCAACAAGGCGTTCAGCCACTTCCGCTTCTGATCCTCACTGGTTTACAAAAACCAGCCAAATTGTCAGAAGCGAGCCCGCAACCCCGTTCATGGGGTAGCGGGCTTTGGTACATCATTCACGGAGATTTTTCATGGCCCGCACCACGCCCCTTGAGCGTTACCGCAACATCGGTATTTCGGCACACATCGATGCCGGCAAAACCACCACCACAGAGCGCATTCTGTTTTACACCGGCGTGAACCACAAAATTGGTGAAGTGCACGACGGCGCCGCCACCATGGATTGGATGGAGCAAGAGCAAGAGCGTGGCATCACCATCACGTCTGCTGCCACCACCTGTTTCTGGAAGGGCATGGAGCGCAACTACGAAGAACACCGCTTCAACATCATTGACACCCCCGGACACGTGGACTTCACCATTGAGGTGGAGCGTTCCATGCGCGTGCTGGACGGTGCCTGCATGGTGTACTGCGCGGTGGGTGGCGTTCAGCCCCAGTCTGAAACCGTTTGGCGCCAGGCCAACAAATACAAGGTGCCCCGCTTGGCCTTTGTCAACAAAATGGACCGCACGGGCGCCAACTTCTTCAAGGTCTATGACCAGATGAAGTTGCGCCTGAAGGCCAACCCTGTGGCCATCGTGATTCCCATTGGCGCCGAAGAAAACTTCAAAGGCGTGGTGGACCTGATCAAGATGAAGGCCATCATCTGGGACGAGGCCTCACAGGGCATGAAGTTCGACTACCTGGACATCCCCGCCGAACTGCAGGCGCAGGCGGAAGAGTGGCGCGAAAAGCTGGTTGAGGCCGCAGCCGAGTCCAGCGAAGAGCTCATGAACAAGTACCTGGAAGAGGGCGAGCTCACCGAGGACGAAATCAAAGCCGGTATTCGCGCCCGTACGCTGGCCACGGAAATTCAGCCCATGCTGTGCGGCACCGCCTTCAAAAACAAGGGTGTGCAACGCATGCTCGACGCCGTGATTGACTTCCTGCCATCGCCCGTCGACATCCCGCCCGTGGGTGGCACAGACGAAGAAGAGGCACCGGTTGCCCGCGAAGCCTCAGACAACGAAAAGCTCTCGGCATTGGCGTTCAAGCTGATGACCGACCCTTACGTGGGCCAGTTGACGTTCGTGCGCGTGTACTCCGGTGTGCTGAAGAAGGGTGATTCCGTCTTCAACCCCGTCAAGGGCAAGAAAGAACGCATCGGCCGTATCGTTCAGATGCACGCGAACAACCGCCAGGAAGTGGAAGAGATTCGCGCTGGCGACATCGCTGCCTGCGTGGGTCTGAAGGATGTGACCACCGGTGAGACCCTGTGCGACCCAGATGCCATCATCATGCTGGAGCGCATGGTGTTCCCCGAGCCCGTGATTGCACAGGCCGTGGAGCCCAAGACCAAGGCCGACCAGGAAAAAATGGGCATTGCCCTGCAGCGTTTGGCCGCAGAAGACCCATCCTTCCGCGTCAAAACCGACGAAGAGTCCGGTCAGACCATCATCGCTGGCATGGGTGAACTGCACCTGGAAATCATTGTCGATCGCATGAAGCGCGAATTTGGCGTGGAAGCCAACGTCGGTAAACCACAGGTGGCCTACCGCGAGACCATCCGCAAGACCGTGGAAGACAGCGAAGGCAAGTTCGTGCGTCAGTCCGGTGGTAAAGGTCAGTACGGCCACGTGGTGTTCAAGATCGAACCCAACGAGGCTGGCAAGGGCTTCGAGTTCGTCGACGCCATCAAGGGCGGTGTGGTGCCTCGCGAGTACATCCCTGCGGTGGAAAAGGGCGTGATTGAAGCCCTGAACACCGGCGTGTTGGCGGGATACCCCGTGGTTGACGTCAAGGTCACGCTGCATTTCGGCTCCTACCACGACGTGGACTCGTCAGAAATGGCGTTCAAGATGGCCGCCATCCTGGGCTTCAAGGAAGGCTGCCGCAAAGCCAGCCCCGTGATTCTGGAGCCCATGATGGCCGTGGAAGTGGAAACACCCGAAGACTATGCCGGCAACGTGATGGGCGATTTGTCCTCACGCCGCGGCATGGTGCAGGGCATGGACGACATGGTCGGTGGCGGCAAGGCGATCAAAGCCGAGGTCCCGCTGTCGGAAATGTTCGGCTACTCGACCACGCTGCGTTCCATGTCTCAAGGCCGTGCGACCTACACCATGGAATTCAAGCACTACAGCGAAGCCCCTCGCAATGTGGCTGAAGCCATCGTGTCTGCTCGCGCCAAATAAGTCACCCTGTCTGCGACCACGTGCCCCCGGGTTTGCCGTGCCCGGGGAATCAGCAACGAGGTGCAGACGTAAAACCAATGCACGGCAAATGCTCTTTTTTGGAGAAATGAAAAA
>PNML01000075.1 GCA_013823635.1 Polaromonas sp.
ACCATCCACAAACGCCTGCCCTCGGTGTACGAAATCGGCGTGAACTTCGCGAACGTGGACATCACCCGCGAGCCCATCCCCGTGGTGCCCACCATCCACTACCAGATGGGCGGCATCCCCACCAATGTGAATGGCCAGGTCGTCACCCCCGATGGCCATGGCGCACAGAAAGTGGTCAACGGCCTGTACGCAGTGGGCGAGTGCTCCTGCGTCAGCGTGCACGGCGCCAACCGGCTGGGCACCAACTCGCTGCTGGATTTGCTGGTGTTTGGCCGTGCTGCGGGCAACCACATCGTGGACTACAACCGCAAAAACAAGGGGCACATGGCCCTGCCGGCCGACGCCGCCGACCGCACCCTGGCCCGCCTGGACCGCCTCAACAGCAGCACCAGCGGTGAGTACGCGCAGGACGTGGCCAACGACATGCGCGCCACCATGCAACAGCATGCCGGTGTGTTCCGCACGCAAGCCAGCATGGACGAAGGTGTGAAGAAGATCAACGCGATGCGCGAGCGCGTGGCCAACATCACCCTGGCTGACAAATCCAACGTGTTCAACACCGCCCGCATCGAAGCGCTGGAGGTGGAAAACCTGATGGAAGCCGCCCAGGCCACCATGACCTCGGCCGCTGCCCGCCGCGAATGCCGTGGTGCCCACACCGTGAATGACTACGAGCGCCCCGCTGACGACGCCCAGTTCCCGCTGGGCCGCAACGACGCCGAGTGGATGAAGCACACCCTGTGGGACAGCGCGACCAACAGCCTGTCTTACAAACCCGTCAACTTGAAGCCCCTGACCGTGGCTTCGGTGCCACCCAAGGTTCGCACTTTCTGATCCTGGCCCGAGACCCACCGCCTCAACCGACTGGAGAAGCCACCATGGCCAAACGCACATTCAAGATTTACCGTTACGACCCCGAGAAAGACGCCAAGCCCTACATGCAAACCATCGAGGTGGAACTCGACGGTCACGAGCGCATGCTGCTCGACGCGTTGATGAAACTGAAAAAGGAAGATCCCACCATCTCCTTCCGCCGCTCCTGCCGCGAAGGCGTGTGCGGCTCCGATGCGATGAACATCAATGGCAAGAACGGCTTGGCCTGCCTGACCAACATGAACACCCTCAAAGGTGACATCGTGTTGAAGCCACTGCCCGGCCTGCCCGTGGTGCGCGACCTGATCGTGGACATGACGCTGTTCTTCAAGCAGTACAACAGCATCAAGCCCTACCTCATCAACGACACGGTGCCACCCGAAAAAGAGCGCCTGCAGAGCCCCGAAGAGCGTGAAGAGCTGAACGGCCTGTACGAGTGCATCCTGTGCGCGAGCTGCTCCACCAGCTGCCCCAGCTTCTGGTGGAACCCCGACAAGTTTGTGGGCCCTGCCGGCCTGCTGCAGGCCTACCGTTTCCTGGCCGACAGCCGCGATGAAGCCACCGGCGAGCGACTGGACAACCTGGAAGACCCCTACCGCCTGTTCCGTTGCCACACCATCATGAACTGCGTCGATGTCTGCCCCAAGGGACTGAACCCCACCAAGGCCATCGGCAAGATCAAGGAAATGATGGTCATGCGGGCCATCTGAGCTTGACCACGTCCATCACCGCCTTGCCATGACCAGCCAAACCCTCCTTGATCAACGCGCATTGAGCAAGCTCCGGTGGCGTTGCCGCCGTGGCTTGCTTGAAAACGACCTGTTCATCGAGCGGTTTTTTGCGCAGCACGGCGCCGCGTTGACGGTGGAACACGCCACTGGCCTTGAGATGCTGATGGACCTGTCGGACAACGACCTGATGGACCTGTTTCTGGCGCGCAAAAGCCCCGAAGCAGCGCTGGATCGGCCAGATGTTCACCAGGTGTTGAGCATGGTGAGAAACAGCAAAAATTGACTCGCACATCCGATTAATCGCCAACCCAAGAAGGAAAACCCATGAAACTTGCCGACAACAAAGCCACCCTGTCGTTCAGCAACGGCAGCCCGAGCATCGATTTGCCCGTGTACCACGGCAACATCGGTCCTGACGTGATTGACATCCGCAAGCTGTACGGTCAAACGGGCATGTTCACGTATGACCCGGGTTTTCTTTCCACGGCGTCGTGCCAATCGGCCATCACCTACATCGATGGCGACAAGGGCGAACTGCTGTACCGCGGTTACCCCATTGAGCAACTCGCCAAAAACTGCGACTACCTCGACACCTGCTACCTGTTGCTGAATGGCGAGCTCCCCAACGACACGCAGCGCCAGGACTTCCACAAACTCGTGACCAACCACACCATGGTCAACGAGCAGATGCAGTTCTTCCTGCGTGGCTTCCGCCGCGACGCGCACCCCATGGCCGTGTTGACGGGTCTGGTGGGCGGCATGTCGGCCTTCTACCACGACAGCACCGACATCAACAACCCACAGCACCGCGAGATCGCGGCCATCCGGCTGATTGCCAAGATGCCCACGCTGGTGGCCATGTCGTACAAGTACGGCCTGGGTCAGCCCTACATGTACCCTCAGAACCACCTGAGCTATGCGGGCAACTTCCTGCGCATGATGTTCGGCACACCGTGCGAAGAGTACGTGGTCAACCCCGTGCTGGAGCGTGCGCTGGACCGCATCTTCATTCTGCACGCCGACCACGAGCAAAACGCCTCCACCTCCACCGTTCGCCTGTGCGGCTCGTCGGGCACCAACCCGTTTGCCGCCATTGCAGCCGGTGTGGCCTGCCTGTGGGGCCCTGCCCACGGCGGTGCCAACGAAGCCTGCCTGAACATGCTGGAAGACATCCAGCGCCAGGGCGGCGTGGCCAAAGTGGGCGAGTTCATGGAGAAGGTCAAGGACAAAAACTCCGGCGTCAAGCTGATGGGCTTTGGCCACCGCGTGTACAAAAACTACGACCCCCGCGCCAAACTCATGCAGGAAACCTGCAACGAGGTGCTGGCTGAACTGGGCCTGGAAAACGACCCCATGTTCAAGCTGGCCAAAGAGCTGGAAAAGATCGCCCTGGAAGACGACTACTTCGTCAGCCGCAAGCTCTACCCCAACGTGGACTTCTACTCCGGCATCGTGCAGCGTGCCATCGGCATCCCAGTGAACCTGTTCACCGGCGTGTTTGCGCTGGCCCGTACCGTGGGTTGGATCTCTCAGCTGAACGAAATGATCAGCGACCCCGAATACAAAATCGGCCGCCCCCGCCAGCTGTTCACCGGTTCCGTCTGCCGCGACGTGCCTGTGTCCCACAGAGGCTGATGGCGGTCACACCCCCGCCACCCTGAAAACCCGTCCGGTGACCCCACCGGGCGGGTTTTTTCATTCAGGTGATCCAAAGCGCAGCGACAGCCGTCGCTGTGCACACCGCATAAAATCAAAGGTTCCACTAAGGAACACAAGCCATGGGACGCACCCTCTACGACAAGATCTGGGACGAACACGTCGTCCACACGGAAGAAGATGGCACCGCCATCCTGTACATCGACCGGCACCTGGTGCACGAAGTGACCAGCCCACAGGCGTTTGAGGGCCTGCGCCAGGCGGGGCGCAAGGTCTGGCGCGTCAGCTCCATCGTGGCCACCGCCGACCACAACACACCCACCACGGGCTGGGACCTCGGCTATGACGGCATCACCGACCCCATCAGCAAAGAACAAATCACCACACTGGACAAGAACATTGCCGAGTCCGGTGCGGCGGCGTTTTTCCCCTTCATGTCCAAGCGCCAGGGCATTGTCCATGTGATTGGCCCGGAAAACGGCGCCACCCTGCCCGGCATGACCGTGGTCTGCGGCGACAGCCACACCAGCACACACGGCGCGTTTGGTGCGCTGGCCCATGGCATCGGGACCAGCGAAGTGGAGCATGTCATGGCCACGCAAACACTGCTGGCCAAGAAGGCCAAAAACATGCTCATCCGCGTTGAAGGCACGCTGGCCAAGGGTTGTACCGCCAAGGACATTGTGTTGGCCATCATCGGCAAGATTGGCACGGCGGGTGGCACCGGCTACACCATGGAATTTGCGGGCTCAGCCATCCGCGCACTGAGTGTGGAAGGCCGCATGACGGTGTGCAACATGGCCATTGAAGGCGGCGCACGCGCCGGTCTGGTGGCCGTGGACGACAAGACCATCCAGTACGTCAAAGGCCGCCCGCTTGCCCCCACGGGCATCGAATGGGACCAGGCCGTGGCCCATTGGAAAACCCTGCACTCCGACGCGGATGCCGTGTTCGACGCGGTGGTGGAACTGGATGCCACCCAGATCATTCCCCAGGTCACCTGGGGCACCTCACCCGAAATGGTGCTGGGCATAGACGCCCGGGTGCCCGACCCCGACAAGGAAAAAGACCTCAACAAACGCGGCGCCATCGAGCGCGCCCTGTCCTACATGGCCCTGGAGCCAGGCAAACCCCTGGCCGACATCCATGTGGACAAGGTGTTCATCGGCTCGTGCACCAACAGCCGTATCGAAGACATGCGCGAAGCCGCCGCTGTGGTGAAAAAGCTGGGCCAGAAGGTGGCCAAGAACATCAAACTGGCCTTGGTGGTGCCAGGCTCTGGTCTGGTGAAGGAGCAGGCCGAGCGCGAGGGCTTGCACGAGGTGTTCACCGCCGCTGGCTTTGAGTGGCGCGAACCCGGTTGCAGCATGTGCCTGGCCATGAACGCTGATCGACTGGAACCCGGCGAACGCTGCGCCAGCACCAGCAACCGCAATTTTGAAGGCCGCCAAGGCGCAGGCGGTCGCACCCACCTGGTCAGCCCCGCCATGGCCGCAGCCGCGGCCATCCACGGCCATTTTGTTGACGTTCGCCAATTCACCTGAAAGGACCATCGCCATGACCAAACTGTTGAGCCTCATCGCCATTGCCCTGTCGTTCACGCTGTCCGCCTGCAACACCGTCAAGGGTGTGGGTCAGGACATCCAGAAAGCCGGTGAAAAAATCGAAGGCGCAGCCAAGAAGTGACCATGAACCAATTCACCGTGCACCAAGGCCTGGTGGCCCCCATGGACCGCGAGAACGTGGACACCGATGCCATCATCCCCAAACAGTTCCTGAAGTCCATCCGCAAAACCGGCTTCGGCCCCAATCTGTTTGACGAATGGCGCTACCTGGACGCGGGCTTCCCAGGCCAGGATCCGGCCAGCCGCCGACCCAACCCCGACTTCGTGCTCAACCAGCCCCGGTATGCGGGCGCCTCGGTGCTGCTGGCGCGCAAGAACTTCGGCTGCGGCTCCAGCCGCGAGCACGCGCCTTGGGCGATCGACCAGTACGGTTTTCGGGCATTGATTGCCCCCAGCTATGCCGACATCTTTTTCAACAACTGCTTCAAGAACGGCCTGCTGCCCATCGTTCAGCCCGAGGCGGTGGTGAGCCAGTTGTTCGATGAAGTGCAGGCATTTCCCGGCTACTCGCTCACGATTGACCTGGAGCGCCAGGTCATTGTCAAACCCAATGGCGACGAACTGCCCTTCGAGGTGCAGGCGTTCCGCAAGTATTGCCTGCTCAACGGGTTCGACGACATTGGCCTGACGCTGCGCCAGCGCGACAAGATCAAGGCATTTGAAGCCCAGCGCCTGGCCACCAAACCCTGGTTGGCCCACACCATGCTGCCCGGCGCTTGATTTAATTAAAAATCGCCTTCCAGCGCTTTATTTATAAGCATAGTAAGCTATCAAAATCATGAAAATTGCAGTTTTGCCAGGTGACGGCATTGGCACCGAAATTGTGGTGCAGGCCGTCAACGTGCTGCAGGCGCTGGACCTGCCCTTCGAGATGGAAACGGCCCTGGTCGGTGGCGCTGCCTACGAGGTGCACGGCCACCCCCTGCCCGAATCCACCCTGAAGCTGGCCATGGACTCGGACGCGGTGCTGTTCGGTGCCGTGGGCGACTGGAAGTACGACAAACTCGACCGCCCCCTGCGGCCCGAGCAGGCCATCCTGGGTCTGCGCAAGCACATGGGCCTGTTCGCCAATTTCCGCCCCGCCATTTGTTACGAACAACTGGTGGGCGCGTCCAGCCTCAAGCCCGAGCTGATCGCCGGGCTGGACATCCTCATCATCCGCGAGCTGACCGGCGACATCTATTTTGGTCAGCCGCGTGGTCGCCGTGTGGCCACCGACGGCCATTTCCCCGGTGCCGAAGAAGCGTTTGACACCATGCGCTACAGCAAGCCCGAAATTGAGCGCATCGCCCACGTCGCGTTCCAGGCCGCGCGCAAGCGCCACAAAAAAGTCACCAGCGTGGACAAGGCCAACGTGCTGGAGACCTTCCAGTTCTGGAAAGACGTGGTCACCGAAGTCCACGCCCAGTACCCCGACGTGGAACTGCAACACATGTACGTGGACAACGCCGCCATGCAGTTGGTCAAGGCGCCCAAGGCGTTTGACGTGGTGGTGACGGGCAACATGTTTGGCGACATCCTGTCCGACGAGGCCTCCATGCTGACGGGCTCCATCGGCATGTTGCCGTCGGCCAGCCTGAACGCCAAGGGTCAGGGTCTGTATGAACCCAGTCACGGCAGTGCACCCGACATCGCGGGCAAAGGCATTGCCAACCCGCTGGCCACCATCCTGTCGGCGGCCATGATGCTGCGTTTCAGCCTGAACCAGGAGGCAGCCGCACAGCGGATTGAGGCAGCCGTGCAACAAGTGCTGGTCCAAGGTTTGCGCACCGCCGACATCCACAGCCCTGGCACCACCCGGGTCAGCACCGCTGAAATGGGTGCGGCTGTCGTCAAGGCGCTGTGACGCTGCGGCCATCCGTGCTGTCAACCACGCGTAATTCAAACCGATAAAATGGATTTCATGTTGTCACGCACACGCCCCTGCACCCAGCGACTGTCGTTCGCGGGACGTGGTGCGCGTGGTGTGGCCACATTGGCTTGGTCCCGCACGACCAAAACGACAACCATTACTGGCTGACTCAGCCCGGTTTGTCGCGCCCCTTCCCGGCCTGACAGGCCGGGCAGATGAAATCCTTGTGTTTCACACATCTGAAAGGGCAACTCATGAAAACAGGTAATTTGGTCGGCCTCGTCGGCTGGCGTGGCATGGTGGGCTCGGTCCTGATGGACCGCATGCAGGCCGAAGGCGACTTCGACCTGATCGAACCCGTGTTCTTCTCCACCTCCAACGCCGGTGGCGCGGCACCCACACAGGCCAAGAACGAAACCACGCTGCAAGACGCCTTCGACATCAATGCACTCAAGCGCTGCGACATCATCATCACTGCGCAGGGTGGCGACTACACCTCCGACGTGTTCCCCAAGCTGCGCGCTGCGGGCTGGAACGGCCACTGGATCGATGCCGCATCCACCCTGCGCATGAACGGGGACGCCGTCATCGTGCTCGACCCGGTCAACATGCCCGTCATCCAGAACGCGCTGTCCCGTGGCGGCAAGAACTGGGTCGGCGGCAACTGCACCGTCAGCTGCATGCTCATGGGTGTGGGCGCGCTGTACAAGGCCGACCTGGTGGAGTGGATGAGCACGCAAACCTACCAGGCTGCCTCCGGCGGCGGTGCGCAGCACATGCGCGAGTTGCTCACGCAGTACGGCACCCTGAACGCGTCCGTGCGCAACCTGCTGGACGACCCCAAAAGCGCCATTTTGGAAATTGACCGCCAGGTCATCGCCAAACAACGCAGCCTGTCGGCGGCTGAAACGGCCAACTTCGGCGTGCCACTGGGCGGCTCGCTCATTCCCTGGATTGACAAGGACCTGGGCAACGGCCAGTCCAAGGAGGAATGGAAAGGCATGGCCGAAACCAACAAAATCCTCGGACTGGGCGAAGGCTTTGGTACCCCGGCCATTCCAGTGGACGGTTTTTGCGTGCGCGTGGGGGCCATGCGCTGCCACAGCCAGGCCCTGACCTTCAAGCTGAAGAAAGACGTGCCCGTGGCCGACATCGAGGCCATGATTGCCGCCGACAACCCATGGGCCAAAGTGGTGCCCAACACCCGCGAAGCCACCATCCAGGACCTCACACCCGTGGCCGTGACCGGGACCATGACGATTCCTGTGGGCCGAATCCGCAAACTGGCCATGGGCCCTGAATACGTGGGTGCCTTCACCATTGGTGACCAGTTGCTGTGGGGTGCAGCCGAGCCGCTGCGCCGCATGCTGCGCATACTGCTGGGGGCCTGAGGCACACTCTGCCTCTCTTGGTGCACTGGCGCACGGGGAGGCGGCGGGCACCTGTCCCCTGGCTCCGTTGCATGCTGACAACGACTCCACACCTTGCCCGCATGCGCGGCAGCACGGGGACAACTGAGGTGGCACTGCAGCTTGTCAGCCTAATGTGTTGATGCTAAGGTCAATTTCCGGCCTTTAACGTTGAGGTTCTTGTGCATTTCAAATCCCATCTGCCTGTCCAATTGATCAGTCCCCAGGCATCGCGGTCGCGCGTTTCTCACCGTGGCATGGGTCTGAACGCAGTGATGGCAGCGGTGATACTGGCCTCGACCTTCTCGGCTCAGGACGTCCAGGCGCTGGCGCTGGGTCGGCTGACGGTGCAATCGGCACTGGGCGAACCCCTGGTGGCCGAAATCGATGTCCCCGAAATCACCGCCGCAGAGGCCAACTCCTTGCGGGTGTCCCTGGCACCGCCTCAGGTGTACCGCGCCGCTGGCGTGGACATGAACCCCACCCTCGCAAACACCGACATACGCCTGCTGCGCCGCCCCGATGGAAGGGCCTTTTTGCGCATCACCAACCCGCGCACCATCAACGAACCCTATCTGGACCTGATGCTGGAGGCCAACTGGGCGTCTGGGCGCATCGTGCGCGACTACACCCTGTTGCTGGACCCCCCCAACCTGCGGGGGCCCGCGCCCGCCCCCCTGCCCTCGCCGGTTGCCGCCAGCATCACCCCCCCGGCACCTGCGCCCACCGCACCAACTCCGGCTCCAACACCCGCTCCAGCCCCTGCACCTGCACCTGCGCCCGTTCCCGCCGCCCCAGCCCCCGCGGTGGCCACTCCCAGCCCACCCAGCGCACCGGCACCCGAGCCAGCGCCCCGCCCTGCACCCCCCGTGGCGCCAGCCGCAGCCCCTGTGCCATCCAGGGATCCCGTGGTGGCCAGGCCCCTTCCCCCCACGGCTGCCCCCAAGGCAACGCCAGCCACACCACGCACACCGCCCGTGGCCAAGGTCGACAGACTCACGGTCAAAAGCGGTGACACGGCAGGGCGAATCGCCCAGGCCCATCGGCCCGCCAACGCCAGCCTGGAACAAATGCTGGTGGCCATGCTCAAGGCCAACCCGGATGTCTTCATCAACGGCAATGTCAACCTGATCAAGGCAGGTGCCATCATTGACTTGCCCGACGACAAAGCCGCCACCGCCACCCCGGACGAAGACGCCAAACAGACGGTGTCGGCACAAAGCCGCGACTTCAACAACTTCAGGCAGCGTCTGGCATCTGCCGCCCGTGCCGTGGCCCCCACTGCGCCCGAACGCAACACCGCGGGCAAGGTGCAGGCAGAGGTCAAAGACCAGCGCCCCGCCGCCCAGGCTGCCGACCAACTCAAGCTCACCAAGGGTGCTGTGAGCGGCCAGCCTGCTGCGCCTGCGGAAGACCAGATCGCCAAAGCACGGCAGGCCAAAGAGGCCGCCGACCGCACCGCCGAACTTCAGCGCAACATCGCTGAGCTGAGCAAACTGGACGCCGCTGCCGCCGCGGCGCCCACCACGCCGGCCCAACCAGCGGTGACCCCGGCCACCCCCGCGGTCACGGTGGCAGCTGCCCCCCCTGCTGCGGAGCCGACTGCGGCAACCGCTGCCACGGCCGACATGCCCCCTGCCACCGACGCCACCAAGACCGAGGACAAGCCCGCAGCGGACGCTCCACCCACCGACGCCACCGCCAGCCCAGCCGCCCAGGCCACCACAGAGGCAGCAGCCCCGCCACCCATACCTCCCGCGGAAGCGGCACCGCCAGAGGCCAGCTTGCTCGACAGCGTGCTGGACAACCCCTTGGCCCTGCCGGCCGCAGGCGGCCTGTTGGCGTTGCTGCTGGGTTTCGGCGCCTACCGCATCCGCCAACGCAAGAAGCTGAGCGGCGTGGACAGCTCCTACCTGGAAAGCCGCCTGCAGCCCGACTCGTTTTTTGGGGCCAGTGGCGGACAAAAGGTGGACACGGCCGAGGCGGTCCCCACCGGGTCGTCCATGATGTACTCCCCCAGCCAGCTCGATGTGGGCGGTGATGTGGACCCCGTGGCCGAAGCCGACGTGTACCTGGCCTATGGGCGCGACCTTCAGGCAGAGGAAATCCTGAAGGAAGCCATGCGCATCACCCCATCGCGGGTGGCCATTCACGCCAAGATGCTGGAAATCTACGCCAAACGGCGGGACGCCAAGGCCTTCGAGGTGTTGGCCTGCGAGGTGTACGCACTTACCCACGGCACCGGACCCGAGTGGGAGCATGCCTGCACGCTGGGTCAGGAACTGGACCCCGCCAACCCCCTGTACCAGCCGGGCGGCAGCCCTGCCGCGCTGGCCCCGGCGTCCACGGTGGCGCACGACGTGACCCCTGGCATGGCCGTCACCCAGCCCTTCGACGAGCCCCTGGTCGCCCAGGTCAGCGCCGATGGCCCACTCGACCTGGACTTGGATTTCTCCATCGATTCCCCGGCTGCCGATCAGGCGACGCCCACCGACGCCGCCGATGCCCCGTCGTTTGATGTGGCCCAAGCCCCGGCAGAAGACCCCGGACTGACTTTTGAACTGGACGAACCCGACGCCGCACCCACGCCCCCTCCAACGGCAGCCGACTCGCCCGCTTTTGACCTGAACGCGGACGACCTGTCGTTTGATCTGCCCGACGCCGCACCACCGACCACCGACAGCCTGACCGAGGCCGATCTGGACCTCAGCCTGGACTTGCCCGACGCACCCGCAGCAGAACCACCACCGCCTGAACCAACCACCCGCATGGCGGCAGCCGAAGCCAGCCCGCCCACAGCGGACGACAACCTAATGTCCTTCGACATGGACGACATCTCCCTGGACCTGGGCGATACCACTGGCGCAGACACCACATTGGACGACATCCCCGATGGCGACCCCCTGGAAACCAAGCTGTCGCTGGCGGCAGAGTTCCAGGCCATTGGTGACGAAGAAGGTGCACGCTCCCTGGCGGAAGAGGTGCTGGAGCAGGCCACAGGCCCCCTCAAGGCCAAGGCGAGCAGCTTCCTCGCCAACCTGGGCTGATGCCAGCCCCCGACACCTTGAGGATCGCGCTCGGCATCACCTACAGTGGAACGGCCTACGAGGGCTGGCAAAGCCAGCCCAGCGGCCGCACCATCCAGGACCAGTTGCAATGCGCGCTCGGCCAGTTCATGGCCGCCGACGCACCCAACGTGCTGTGTGCCGGCCGCACCGATGCGGGTGTGCACGGGCTCATGCAGGTGGCCCACTTTGACACCCCCCTGGATCGGGCTGAAAGCTCCTGGGTGCGGGGCACCAACCGCTACCTGCCCTCGGACATTGCCGTGCAGTGGGCCCGCGTGGTGCCCGTTGCCTTCCATGCCCGCGCCAGCGCCGTGGCCCGCCGCTACAGCTACGTGGTGCTGGAGTCCCCGGTTCGGCCCAGCATCGACGCCCACCGGGTGGGTTGGGTGTTCAAGCCGCTGGACCTGGCTGCCATGCAGGCCGCTGCGGCCCACCTGGTGGGTGAGCACGACTTCAGCTCGTTCCGGGCGGCACAGTGCCAGGCGCTGTCCCCCGTCAAGACGCTGCAGCCCATCGGCATTTCGCGCCACGGTGCGTACTGGCGCTTTGATTTTGAAGGCACGGCCTTTTTGCACCACATGATCCGCAACATCATGGGTTGCCTGCTGGCGGTGGGCCAGGGCACCCGCCCGCCCGACTGGCTGCGCCAAGTGCTGCTGGCGCGTTCCCGCGAAATGGCCGCCCCCACGTTCGCACCCGATGGCCTCTACTTCCTGGGGCCGCGCTACGACAGCCATTGGGGTCTGCCCGATTCGGCCCCTCCCTTTGACTGGTTGCCCACCTGATGCACCCCTCCCCCTTGTCCCAGAGTGCCCAAGGCACCCGCCGCACCCGCATCAAGATGTGTGGCCTGACCCGCGAACAGGACGTGGACGCCGCCGTGGCCGCCGGGGCCGATGCGGTGGGCTTTGTGCTCTACCCCCCCAGTCCCCGCGCCGTGACGCCAGAGCGGGCCGCCGAACTGAGCCGCCGCCTGCCCGCCTTCGTCACCCCGGTGCTATTGTTTGTGAACGAAAAAGCATCAACTATTGAAGCAGCTTTATCAATCAACAAAAGCGCTGTCGCGCAATTTCATGGCGAAGAAAACCTTGAACATTGCGAAGCGGCAGGCTGCCCCTACCTGCGCGCCGCACGCATCCCCATGGGCCCGGGCGCCCGGGGCTTTGACCTTTTAGAATATGCACACCGCTTCCCTTCGGCCCAGGGCATCTTGCTCGACGCCCATGTGGATGGCTACGGTGGCGGCGGACAAACCTTCGACTGGACAGCATTCAATTGGTCACTCCTTCCTCCAAACGTCGGCTCTCGGCTCGTTTTGTCTGGTGGACTCGACGCTGCAAACGTGACCGATGGCATCTTGCAGGTGCGCCCCTGGGCCGTTGACGTGAGCTCGGGCATCGAGTGCGATGGCCCGCCCCTCCCCGATGGCCGCCCGGGCAAAACCCTCAAAGGCATCAAAGACCCCGACAAAATGGCCCGCTTTGTGGCTGCCGTCCGGGCCGCCGATGCCGCCTTGGCCCAGCCCCCTGCGCGCTGACGCCCCCAGCGGTCTTGGCACCGTTGGTTACCTTTTTTTGGAATTGACATGTTCGACTACCAGCAACCCGACGCCAAGGGCCACTTTGGCATTTACGGCGGCAGTTTCGTCAGCGAAACGCTGACCCACGCCATCAACCAGCTGCGCGAGGCCTACGCCAAGTACCAGCACGACCCCGAATTTCTGGCCGAATTCAAAAATGAGCTGGCGCACTTCGTGGGCCGCCCCTCACCCATTTACCATGCCGCGCGCACCAGCCGTGAGCAAGGTGGGGCGCAAATTTTCCTGAAGCGTGAAGACCTCAACCACACCGGTGCGCACAAGGTCAACAACACCATTGGCCAGGCCATGCTCGCCAAACGCATGGGCAAGCCCCGCGTGATTGCCGAAACCGGCGCAGGCCAGCACGGCGTGGCCACCGCCACCATCTGCGCCCGCTACGGGCTGGAGTGCGTGGTGTACATGGGTGCCGAAGACGTGAAGCGCCAAAGCCCCAACGTGTACCGCATGAAGCTGCTGGGCGCCACCGTGGTGCCCGTGGAGAGCGGCAGCAAAACCCTGAAAGACGCGCTGAACGAGGCCATGCGCGACTGGGTGGCCAACGTGGACAAGACCTTCTACATCATCGGCACGGTGGCAGGCCCCCACCCCTACCCCATGATGGTGCGCGACTTCCAGAGCGTCATCGGCAACGAGTGCCTGAAGCAAATGCCCGAGATGATGGCCGAGCTGGGTCTGCCCGGCAACGCCGGTGGCCTGCAACCCGACGCCGTCATCGCCTGCGTGGGCGGCGGCAGCAACGCCATGGGCATCTTCTACCCCTACATCAGCCACGAGCACACCCGCCTGATTGGCGTGGAAGCCGCCGGTGAGGGCATGGACACCGACAAACACTCGGCCTCGCTGCAAAAAGGCAGCCCCGGTGTGCTGCACGGCAACCGCACCTACATCCTGCAAAACGCCGATGGCCAGATCACCGAAACGCACAGCATCAGCGCCGGGCTGGACTACCCCGGCGTGGGCCCCGAGCACGCGTTTTTGAAGGACATTGGCCGCGCCGAGTACGTCGGCATCACCGATGCCGAGGCACTCGACGCCTTCCACTACCTGTGCCGCACCGAAGGCATCATTCCCGCGCTGGAATCCAGCCACGCCGTGGCCCATGCCCTGAAACTGGCCAAAACCATGCGGCCTGACCAGACCATTCTGGTCAACCTGTCGGGTCGGGGCGACAAGGACATTGGCACCGTGGCCGACCTGTCCAAGGCCGATTTCTATTGCCGCCCCAGCTGCCAGGGCCAGTCGGTGAAGGGGGGGGCCGAGACCCAGCCATTGACCTTTGCGCCAAATGCCGCTGCACCCGCCAAGGCAGGAGCCTGAACCATGAGCACCACCCACCCCCACCGCATCGCCGCCACGCTGGCGGCCCTCCAGGCCCAGGGCCGCAAGGCCTTGATTCCCTACGTGACGGCGGGCTTCCCGTATGCCGACATCACGCCCGAGCTGATGCACGCCATGGTTCAGGCGGGCAGCGACATCATTGAACTGGGTGTGCCGTTTTCCGACCCCATGGCCGACGGCCCCGTCATCCAGAAAGCGGGTGAACAGGCCTTGGCCCATGGCGTGGGCATGACCCAGGTGCTGAACATGGTGCGCACCTTCCGCCACACCGACACCACCACCCCCGTGGTGCTCATGGGCTACGCCAACCCAGTCGAGGCCTACAACCTGAAGCACGGTGCCGACCGCTTCGTGGCCGATGCCGCAGCGGCAGGTGTGGACGGCGTGCTCATCGTGGACTACCCGCCCGAGGAATGCGAGCAGTTTGCCGCCACCCTCAAGGCCCACGGGCTGGACCTGATCTTCTTGCTGGCCCCCACCTCCACGCCCGAGCGCATGGACCTGGTGGGCCGCCTGGCCAGCGGCTACGTGTACTACGTGTCGCTCAAGGGCGTGACCGGCGCCGGCACGCTGGACACCGCCGCCGTGGAGGCCATGCTGCCGCGCATCCGCCAGCACGTCAGCGTGCCGGTGGGCGTGGGTTTTGGCATCCGCGATGCGGCCACCGCCCGGGCCATCAGCCGTGTGGCCGATGCCGTGGTCATTGGCACCAAGCTCATCCAACTCATTGAGGCGCAACCGCGTGACCGCGTGTGTGCGGTGGCGGCCGAGTTCCTGGCGGGCGTCCGCCAGGGCCTGGACGCTCCCGCATAATCACGCCCCATACCCGTCACCCACCTGGAGTTCACCCATGTCTTGGCTGGAAAAACTGCTGCCCCCCAAAATCACCCCCACCAAACCCGCTGAGCGCCGCAGCGTGCCCGAGGGTCTGTGGATCAAATGCCCCAGCTGCGATGCCGTGCTCTACAAGACCGATCTGGAAAAAAACCAGAACGTCTGCCCCCATTGCAGCCACCACCACCGCATCGGTGCGCGTGCGCGGTTGAACGTTTTTCTGGACGGCGAAGGCCGCTACGAAATTGGCCAGGAAGTGTTGCCCGTCGATGCCCTCAAGTTCAAAGACAGCCGCAAGTACCCCGAACGCCTGAAGGAAGCCCTGGAGAGCACGGGTGAAACCGATGCCCTGGTGGTCATGGGCGGGGCCGTCAAAGGCGTTGACGTGGTCGTGGCCTGCTTTGAGTTCGACTTCATGGGCGGCAGCATGGGCAGCGTGGTGGGCGAGCGCTTCGTGCGCGGCGTGGAAACCGCCATCGAACAGAAGGTGCCCTTCATCTGCTTCACCGCCACCGGCGGCGCCCGCATGCAGGAAGGGCTGCTGAGCCTGATGCAGATGGCCAAGACCAACGCCGCCCTCACCCGCCTGGCCAAGAAGGGGCTGCCCTACATCAGCGTGCTGACCGACCCCACCATGGGCGGTGTGAGCGCGGGCTTTGCGTTTGTGGGCGATGTGGTGATTGCCGAACCGAAAGCCCTGATCGGTTTTGCCGGCCCCCGCGTGATTGAAAACACCGTGCGCGTCAAGCTGCCTGAAGGCTTCCAGCGCGCCGAGTTCCTGCAGACCAAGGGCGCGGTGGACTTCATCTGCGACCGCCGCGAGCTGCGCGACAACGTGGCCAACACCCTGGCCATGCTGCAGCGCATGAGCGCAGACGCCGTGGTCTGAGTGGCCTCCCAGCCTCCCCTGACGCTCGCCA
>PNML01000076.1 GCA_013823635.1 Polaromonas sp.
CACATCAAAGGCACAGCCACTGTCGGCCAGCTTGTCGGTGCGCACCCGCGCCTCGGCCACGCTGGCCGAACCCAGCAGCACGTCGTACACGCTGTGGGCCAGTTGGCGTTTGTCCACCCCCGTGCCCATGGTGGCGTTGCCCTGGGGGTCCAGGTCCACCAACAGCACGCGCTGGCCGATCCGGGCCAAGCCGGCGCTCAGGTTGACGGTGGTGGTGGTTTTGCCCACCCCACCCTTTTGGTTGGCAATGCAGAAAATATGGGCCATGGGCAATCTCAGGCGGTGCGGTCAGACAAATCGGGAAACGGGGCCCCAACAGGCCATGCGCGGGCGAGTGGCAAGGGTCGTCATTTGGACAAGGCCAGCTTCAGGCCAAACCCCACCAGAAACAGACCGGCCAATTTTTCCAGCCCCTGAGACAAGTGAGGCCTGGCCCGCAAGCGTTCTGCCATGTGGTGGGTGAGCAAGGTGGCGCACAGCCCGTACAAAAACGTGAGCCCGGCGATGGTGGCGGCCATGGCCCCATAGGTCAGCAAACCCCGGTGACGGGCGGGGTCCACAAACAGGGGGAAGAAGGCCATGTAAAACACAATGGCCTTGGGGTTGAGCAAGGTGATGGCCAATGCCTGGCGAAAGTACTGGCGCGGCTGAATGGTGAGCACCGGCGCATCGCCGGGCTTGGCCAACAACATCTTCAGGCCCAACCAGGCCAGGTAGCCAGCGCCCAGCCACTGCACGGCATGGAACGCCGCCGGGTAGGTGGCCAGCAAGGTGGCCACGCCGGCCACGGCCATCCACATCAGCACCTGGTCGCCCGCGATCACACCCAGCGTGGCAGCCAGCCCACCCCGGATACCGCCCTTGCTGGTCGAGGTGATGAGCGCCAGGTTGCCCGGCCCGGGTATGGCGAGGAACAACACAATGGCGGCCACAAAAGCGCCGTAATCTGCAATGCCGAACATGGGGTGCCGTCGTAGAGGGGATGTGGGGGCGGTTGAGTTTACGTGAAGGCCGCAGGCAGGCCCGCCGCCGCTCAGCTGGTCGAGGGCCGCATCCACACCATGCAGCGCTCGGCATCCAGCCCCGGCACCTGCAAAGGTTCCACGTGAAACACTTCCACTGACGAGTCCAGAGCAGCCAGCTCGGCCTCGGGGTGTTTGCCCTTCATGGCCATCCACACACCACCGGGTTGCAGGGCCGAGCGCGACCAGGTGGTGAAATCCACCAGCGAGGCAAACGCCCGCGAGGTGACCACCCCAAACCCGCCCTGCACCGATTCCACCCGGGCGTGCAAACCCTTGAGGTTGGGCAGGCGCAGGCTGACGGCCACCTGTTGAATGAAGGCCGCTTTTTTGTTCACCGTGTCCACACAGGTCACGCGCACTTGGGGCAGGCAAATGGCCAGCACCACGCCGGGCAAGCCGCCGCCAGAGCCCACATCCAGCACCGGCACGCGCTCGCCGCTGGCGGGTGCGCCACTGGGGCCATGCACCTGTTGCAGGTGCCGCCACAGCGGGCCGACCGCCGTCAGGCTGTCCATCAGGTGGTGCGACAGCATCTCGTCCGGGTGGCGCAGCGCGGTCAGGTTGTACACCTTGTTCCACTTGTGCAGCCAGCCCATGTAGGCCAGCAGCAGGTCCACCTGGGCATCGCTCAGGTGCAGGCCCAGGGTGCGGGCACCGGCCAGCAACACATCGCGGGGGTCGCTCGCCATGCTCACGCCTCCTCTGCCGCCAGGGGCGTGAAGCCCTTGAAGCCACCTTTTTTCAGGTGAATCAGCAGCAGCGAAATGGTGGCCGGTGTGATGCCCGTCATGCGCGAGGCCAGACCCAGGGTTTCGGGCCGGTGTTTGGACAGGCGCTGGCGCGCCTCCATGCTCAGCGCCGTCACCTGCATGTAGTCCAGGTCGGGCGGCAGCTTGAGGTTTTCGTAATGGGCGGCACGCTCCACCTCGCCCTTTTGGCGGTCGATGTAGCCCGAGTATTTGGCGGCAATTTCCACCTGCTCCACCACCGCGTCGTGCAGGGCATCCCAGTCGTCGCCCAGTGTTTCACGTGAAACAACGGTGCCTGCGCCATGCTTGCCACCGTCCATGCCCATCAAATCGGCATAGCCCACACCGGGGCGGCGCAGCAAATCGAACAGGTTGTGCTCGTGCTCGATGGCTTTGCCCAGCACCCGCTCCGACTCTGGCGCGGGCAGGTTGCGGGGGTTGACCCAGGTGCTGCGCAGCCGCTGTGTTTCACGTGAAACCGCATCGCGTTTTTTGCAGAACGAGGTCCAGCGCGCGTCGTCCACCAGGCCCAGCGCCCTGCCCGTTTCGGTCAGGCGCATGTCGGCATTGTCCTCGCGCAGTTGCAGGCGGAACTCCGCGCGGCTGGTGAACATGCGGTAGGGCTCGGTCACGCCCTTGGTGATGAGGTCGTCCACCAACACGCCCAGGTAGGCCTCGTCGCGCCGGGGCAGCCAGCTCTCGCCCACGTAGGTCACGGCACCGGCGGCGCTGGCCGCGTCGTTGCCGCCACCCATGGCACGGGCTTGCAGCCCGGCATTCAAGCCTGCAAACAAGCCCTGGGCCGCCGCCTCTTCGTAGCCGGTGGTGCCGTTGATTTGCCCGGCAAAAAACAGCCCGCCAATCTGCTTGGTCTCGAAGCTGCTTTTCAGCGAGCGGGGGTCAAAGTAGTCGTACTCGATGGCGTAGCCGGGCCGCAGGATGTGCGCGTTCTCCAGCCCCGCCATGCTGCGCACCAGCGCGTACTGGATGTCGAAGGGCAGGCTGGTGGAAATGCCGTTGGGGTAGAACTCGTGGGTGGTCAGGCCTTCGGGTTCCAGAAAAATCTGGTGGCTGTCCTTGTCGGCAAAGCGGTTGATCTTGTCTTCCACGCTGGGGCAGTAGCGCGGACCCACGCCTTCGATCTTGCCGGTGAACATGGGGCTGCGGTCAAAGCCGCTGCGGATGATGTCGTGCGTGCGAGCGTTGGTGTGGGTGATCCAGCACGGCACCTGCTGCGGGTGCATGCGCGCATGGCCCATGAAGCTGAACACCGGCACGGGTTTGTCATCGGTGCCCGAGCCGGGCATGCCGTCGCCGGGCTGCTCTTCGCACTTGCTGAAGTCAATGCTGCGCCCGTCAATGCGCGGTGGCGTGCCGGTTTTCAGGCGGCCTTGCGGCAGCTTCAGCTCCTTCAAACGGCCCGACAAACTCACGGCGGGTGGGTCACCCGCGCGGCCTGCGGCGTAGTTGTTCAGGCCCACATGGATCTTGCCGTCCAGGAACGTACCCGCAGTCAGCACCACCGTCTTGGCGCGAAAGCGGATGCCCACCTGCGTGACGGCACCCACCACGCGGTCGGTGGTGCCGTCGCTTTCCACCATCAGGTCGTCCACCGCCTGCTGGAACAAGTGCAGGTTGGACTGGTTTTCCAGCCGCTGGCGAATGGCGGCTTTGTACAAAATGCGGTCGGCCTGGGCGCGGGTGGCGCGCACCGCAGGGCCTTTGCTGCTGTTCAAGATGCGGAACTGGATGCCACCTTCGTCGGTGGCAATGCCCATGGCACCGCCCAGCGCATCCACCTCTTTCACCAGGTGACCCTTGCCAATGCCGCCGATGCTGGGGTTGCAGCTCATCTGCCCCAGGGTTTCAATGTTGTGCGTCAGCAGCAGCGTTTTGCAGCCCATGCGCGCAGCGGCCAGGGCGGCCTCTGTCCCGGCATGGCCACCGCCGACCACGATCACATCAAATTCTTCAGGGTACAGCATGGGTTTTCCGTGGAAGTAGGCCGCAAAATCATCAAAGGCAGCTCCATTGGCTGCCCTGGGGGTGAATTTTATAGACCCTCTGTTTCACGTGGAACACGCCATGCCAACAACCCCCCTCTCGCACGCGTGCACCCGCCCGCACCTCTGCCTGTGAACTGCCGTCCCCAGTGTGGCGCCTGTTGCATCGCCCCATCCATCAGCACCCCCATTCCGGACCCCTTGGGTGGCCCCGCACGGCCCAAACCTGCCGGGGTGCCGTGTGTGCAACTGGACGCCGACTGGCGCTGTCGGCTGTTCGGCCAACCCGAGCGACCCGCCGTTTGCCAGTCACTGCGGCCCGAAGCCAGCATGTGCGGCGGCTCACGATCCGACGCCCTGCACACGCTGACGCAGCTGGAGTGGCTCACGGCCAGTCAGCCAGACACCATCATTCGTAGAATGGTCACATGAAATTACTCGTCTTTGCGGGCAGCTCACGCGCCGCCTCCTTCAACCGACAACTGGCCAACGCCACCGCCAGGCTGGCCCGCGACCGTGGCGCCCAGGTGACCCTGCTCGAGTTGGGTGCACTCGACATTCCGCTCTACAACGCCGACCTGGAAGCGCAGGGCACCCCACCCGACGTGATTCGCCTCAAAGAGGTGATGCTGGCGCACCCCGGCTGGATCATTTGCTCGCCCGAATACAACGGCGGCATGACGGCACTGCTCAAAAACGCGCTGGACTGGGCGTCCAGCCCCGTCAAGGGCCACCCCGAATGGGGCAGCAACGGCATCCGCCCGTTTGCGGGCAAGGTGGTGGGCATGCTGTCGGCGTCGCCCGGCAACCTCGGGGGCCTGCGCAGCCTGGGTCAACTGGCACCACTGCTGCGCAACCTGCAATGCTGGGTGGCCCCACAACAGTTTGCGCTGGCGCAGGCGCACCAGGCCTTTGCTGCCGACGGCAACCTGGCGGATGCCCCCACCCAGGCCAGCGTTCAAGCCGTGGTGGACCAGGTGCTGATGGCTGCGCACGCCCTGCACCCCGACCACGCCTGACATGACCACAGACCACATCGCCTGGCAACAGCTGCTGGCCACCTACCCGTCCTTGAACGGCGCCCTCCAGGCCGCCGACGTGGCTTCTGGCCCCTGCGGCTCCGCACTGGCGGAGCTGCCGGTGCTGGAGGTGCCAGAAGGCAGCACCCTGTTCCGGGAGCGCGAGGCCTGCCAGGGCTTCCCACTGGTGTTGTCGGGCGAGGTGAAGGTGTCACGCAGCGCCAGCAATGGCCGCGAGCTGGAGCTGTACCGGGTCACGCCTGGGGAAATGTGCCTGGTCTCATCGGCCTGCCTGTTTGCAGGCCAAACGTTCACCGCGCGGGGTGTCACCACCCGGCCCACGCAACTGGCCCTGTTGCCCGCCCCCCAGTTTCGGGCCGCACTGGCCAGCGAACCGTTCCGGGACTTTGTGTTGGGCCTGTTTGCCGCCCGCATGGCCGACCTGACCGGCCTCATCGAGGCGGTGGCGTTTCAGAAGCTGGACAGCCGGCTGGCGGCCACCCTGCTCGGCCACGGTGCCCAGCTGCGCGCCACCCACCAAGCACTGGCCGATGAGTTGGGCACCGTCAGGGAAATGGTCACCCGCTTGCTGCACCACTTCGAGCGGGCGGGTTGGGTGGAGTTGTCGCGGGAGTGCATCACCATCAAAGACAGCGTGGCCCTGCGCCACCTGGCCACCCAGGGCGCCTGAGGGGGTGGCCAGTTGCTGCGTGACCGATGTCACAGACAACGCGGTCCGTTGAAGCGTCCAATGGGGCCCTTACCAACCACAAGGAGTTTTCTCATGACCAAAAACGTTGGCGGCATTGACCGCATCCTGCGCATCGTGGCCGGCCTGGTCCTGATTGGCCTGACCATCATGGGCACCCTGCCCGTGTGGGGCTACATCGGCATCGTGCCGCTGGCCACCGGGCTGATTGGCTGGTGTCCCCCTTACGCCATCCTGGGCTTCAACACCTGCAGCATGAAAAAGCCCGACTGAGTAGGGGCGACCCCGTCGCCCCTGAGCCGGCCGCTCACTTGTAGACGGCCACGGCCTCGGCCAGCCGCTTGGACTGCTCGCGCAGGTTGGCGGCCGCGGCCGAGGTCTGCTCCACCATGGCGGCGTTTTGTTGGGTCATCTGGTCCAGCTGACCCACCGACACATTCACCTCTGAAATGCCGGTGGACTGTTCCTGGGTGGCCGAACTGATTTCCGAAATCAGGTCAGACACGCGCTGTACCTGTGACACGATGTCGTCCATGGCCCGGCGCGAGGCCTCCACCTGGGCACCGCCCGATTCCACGTTGGCCACGCTGTCGCCGATCAACGCCTTGATTTCGCGCGCGGCCCCCGCACTGCGCTGGGCCAGGCTGCGCACCTCGCCCGCCACCACGGCAAATCCACGGCCTTGTTCACCCGCCCTGGCCGCTTCCACCGCGGCATTGAGCGCCAGGATGTTGGTTTGAAAGGCAATCCCGTCGATCACGCCGATGATGTCGGCAATCTTGCGGCTGGATGTGCTGATCTGCTGCATGCTGTGCACCACTTGGGACACCAGCGCACCACCTTCCTGCGCCGAGCGTGCCGCTTGTACCGCCAGGTCCTTGGCCTGGTGGGCGGTTTCGGCGTTGTGCCCCACACTGGAGGTCATTTGCTCCATGGCCGAAGCGGTCTGTTCCAGGCTGGACGCGGCCTGCTCCGTGCGCGAGCCCAGGTCGTTGCTGGCCTCGGCAATTTCGCCGCTGGCCGTCTGCACACCGTCCACCTGAAGCCCGACGTCATCGACCAGGGAGCGGACGTTCAACCCCGATTGGTTGAGGGCACGCAAAATCATGCCAATGTCGTCCACCCTGTCCAGGCGGACATTGGCATCGAAGTCGCCACTCGCCACTGCGGCGGCCTGTTTGGCGACCATTTTCAGCGGCCCGGCAATCTGGCGTTCCAACCACCAGCAGGCCCCTGCCGTGGCGACGACCACCAACGCGGCCATGGCGCCCAGCAGGTCGCCACCCAGCCCGGCCACCTGCCCCATGCCCAGACCGGCGCCCAGCATCAGCAGGCCCAAGCCCCACACCGCCACGCGGATGCGCGCCCGCACTGAGGCCACCTGAAAGAACGACAGACCACTCAACAGCCCCTTGCGCACCACCAAGCCTTTGAAAAAGGCCAGCCCCCCCGCACGTCCCTCGCGAAAACGTTTGTACAAATCTGAGGTGGCTTGAATTTCCTGAGATGTGGGTCGGGTCCGAACCGACAGGTAACCGGTCAAGCGCCCGTTGCGCACCACAGGCGCCGCATTGGCCCGCACCCAGTAGTGGTCGCCGTTCTTGCGGCGGTTTTTGACCAATGCGGTCCAGCTTTGGCCCGCCTTGAGCGTGGCCCACATGTCGGCAAACGCCTCTGGCGGCATGTCGGGGTGGCGCACGAGGTTGTGGGCCTGCCCCATGATTTCATCGGGCTCGTAACCACTGACGGCAATGAACGCCGAGTTGGCGTACTGGATGTAACTTTGCTCGTCCGTGACAGACATCAATGTCGAGTTGGCGGGAAATTCATATTCCCGCTGGGTCACCGGTTGGTTGTTTCGCATGGTGTGGAAATGCCCGTTGTTTGATGTACGTCAACCATTTTGAAGAAGACTTCTGCCCGTTTCCCCTGCATGCCATGCGAATGTGATCATGCTCACTTCAGGCGCTTTAATACCCGCTGAAAAGACGGTTTCGACACGCCGGCGTCAGTGCAAACCCTCGTGCACCTGGGCTGTCACCGGTGGGGGCAAAGCCACATCGGCATAGCGTCGGTCAATTCGGGTGAACACCCCTTCGGCTTCCAGTGCCCGCATGGCCCTGCCCAAGCTTTCCCGGGTGATGCACAACAACTCCGCCAAATCGGCCTGACGGGGGAGCAAAATCCGTGCCCCACCACCCTGCGCCTTGACCAACAGACCCAACGCGGCCAACACCCGACTGCGCAGCTTGCCCACGCGGACCACCTGCGTCCAATCGATCAGGGCCAACAGGGTGCGGGCGTACAAATCCGGCAACAGGGCCTGACAAGCCGGCTCACACGGCCCCAGCAACGACGGCAGCTGCAAGCGGCACACCGCCACGTCAGACTGGGCCCGCGCCCACATCAGCGCGGGCGCCCTCGACAAGGCCCGGGCACCCAAGGCATGGCCGCGACCCACCAGCGCCAGTGGCTTGTTCAGCCCCTCGGGGCCGCACTGACCCAGCATGATGAGGCCCGTTTTCACGATCTGCAAACTGTGGATGGGCTCGCCCTCTGCCAGCAGCAGGTCCCCCGACCGGTAACGCTGCTGGTGAATGTTGCCAACCACCGATGCCGGACACCGGATGACCAGGTCACTGATGGCGCACGAGGGCGCCAGCACACATTGGCGACAACTGGTCGACGTGGTTTTTGAAGCATGCCGTGGACAGGTAAGGGGCAGGCTGGCCCGCCGTTGGGCCAGAACAAACGAATAGAGGTAACCGACTATTCTGGCATCCGCCCATCCAACGGGTTTTGCGCTGGCTCAAGAAATCACGTTTCCAATTTCATAGCTTAACGAGCCGTAACGACAGCGTCTGAGCGCAAATTGAGTCCAAAATTGCCCAGCCCGAAACATCAGGCCAAATGCAGCCGCTACAAGGCGCCCACCGCCACCCCCACGGGAGGGGTCTGGCGCAGCAGCACCGGCACCTCATGGGCCGTCACCGCCTTGGAAAACAACCACCCTTGGTAACTCTGGCAACGGTGCTGGCACAGAAAGTCGAGTTGCGCCTGGGTTTCCACCCCCTCGGCCACCACCGACTTGCCCAGGGTGCGGGCCAGTCCCATGACGGCCTTGGTCAACACCGCATCGCCCTCGCTTTGCATCACGCCGCGGATGAAGGTCCGGTCAATTTTGAGCCGACTGACCGGCAAGTCGCGCAAATAGGCCAGGGACGAGTGGCCCATGCCAAAGTCGTCCAGTGCCACGCTCACCCCCAGCGCCGTGAGCTGGCCCAGCATGTCGGCGGCCTGGGCCGTGTCGATCATGGCCACCGACTCGGTCACCTCCAGCTCCAGCAGATGGGGCGGAACCTGCCAGCGCAGCAGCAAAAAGCCCACGCGGGCCACCAGGTCGCGCTGGCGAAACTGCTGCACCGACACATTGACCGCCACCCGCAGGTCCAGCCCTTGCTGGTGCCAGGCCGCAATTTGCTGGCAAGCGGTCTCCAGCACCCAGTCGCCCAGTGCCTGCATCAGGCCGGTGGATTCGGCCACGGGTATGAAGCGCTCGGGCGACACATGGCCCAGCTCCGGGTCGTGCCAGCGCAACAAGGCCTCCACCCCCACCATGCGGCCCTCGGGCAAGTCCACCTGGGGCTGGTAGTGCAGCGTCAGCAAATTGTTTTCCAACGCATGCTTCAGGCGATCGTGCAGCAGGATTTTTTCCTCGAGCCGATAGGACATGCTGGGGGCGTAGGTGGCGTAGGTGCCACGCCCGTTGTCCTTGGCCTGGTACATGGCCAGGTCGGCATAACGCATGAGGGTGTCGGCGTCCTCCGCGTCCTGCGGGGTGTACACCACCCCCACACTGCCGCCGGGGTGCACGGTGAAGTGCTGCAGCCGAAACGGCTGGCTCAAGGTGTGCACCACCTTGCGGGCCACCAGCAGGGCATCGCTGGGGTCCTTCAGGTCACGCAGCAAGACCGTGAACTCGTCTCCCCCCAGGCGTGCCAAGCTGTCGCCACCGCGCAGCACAGCCCGCAACCGGCGCGCCACTTCCTTCAGTACCTCATCCCCAGCGGCATGGCCATGGCCGTCGTTGACGGCCTTGAAATCGTCCAGGTCAATCAACAACACGGCCAATGCCAGCCCGCTGCGCCGACTTTGGTGGATGGCTTGCTCCAGCTGCTCACCAAACATCCAGCGGTTGTACAGACCCGTGAGCCGATCGTGGGTGGCCTGGAAATCCATTTGAGCCCGCAGGTCGCGCACCTCGCTCACATCGCGGATGAAGGCCATGGCACACGGCTGACCACGGCGGTGGCCGTGGCCCAGTGCAATGTCCACCCCCAGGGGCGTGCCGTCTTTGCGCCAAATGGCCAGCTTGCTCATCATGCCCATGGCCCGGGCGTGCGGGTTCAGGAAAAACTGGCTCACCTTGTCGCCGTGGTGGGCGCGCACGGCGGGTGGCAGCAGCATGGCAATGGGTTGCCCCAGCAGCTCGGGCAATGCGTAACCCGACATCCGACTAATGGCCTGGTTGGCCAGAAAAATGCGCCCCTCCGTGTCAACCACCACAATGCCATCGGGCGCGTAGTCGATCAGGCGGTCATCAAACTGCGTGTCATCGTCCAGCAAAAAGGCGCTGCCGTCCGTGCCGGGCGGCGCCGAGGGGATCAGGGAGTGAACAGACATGGATCGACCCGAGTGAACAGAAAATGGGCAGCGAAGAACAGCCATCTGTGCTGGTCTTTCCTTTGCCCGCGTCGTCGGCCATCTGCCGCCACAAAGGACATTCTGGTTTCCCCTAGTGACAACCGACTGACCAGATTGGAAGGAATGTGCGCTCAGTCACAGTTGGCACACCCCCACCGCGACTGATTTGACGCGGATCATGGAAATCACTCACTTTGTGGGGCAGTCACCCGACGCCCCGTACCCACCCCGAAGCAGTTGACTGCCAAGCTCAAAGCGCCTTGGCAATGCGGCCACACGTGGCGCCCCTCGGCGCAGGCTTACGGGCCAGGTCAAACACCTCATCAGCGGGTACCGCCTTGGAAAACAGCCAGCCCTGGTAACTGTGGCAGCCATGCGCACACAGAAAGTCGAGTTGCGCCTGGGTTTCCACACCTTCGGCCACCACGGATTTTTCCAGCGTGCTGGCCAAGCCGATGACCGCTTTGGCCAACACCGCGTCCCGGTGGTTCTCGGTGATCCAGCGGATGAAGGTGCGGTCTATCTTGAGGCGCGTCACCGGCAGGTCGCGCACATAGGCCAAGGACGAGTGGCCCATGCCGAAGTCGTCCAACGCAACGCTGATGCCCAAGTCTGTCAGCTCTTGCAGCATCTTCGCAGCCTGGCCAGTGTCGATCATGGCCACCGACTCGGTCACTTCCAGCTCCAGCAAATGGGGCGGAATCTGCCAGCGCAACAGCAAAAAACCGACTCGTGCCACCAGGTCAGGCTGGCGAAACTGCTGCGCGGACACATTCACCGCCACGCGCAGGTTCAGACCCTGCTGGCGCCAAGTGGCAATCTGGCGGCAAGCCGTCTCCAACACCCAGTCACCCAAGGCATGCATCAGGCCGGTGGACTCGGCCACCGGAATGAAGCGCTCCGGTGACACGTCGCCCAGTTCGGCATCGTGCCAGCGCAGCAGGGCTTCCACACTGACCATTTGGCCCAGGGACAAATCGACCTGCGGCTGGTAATGCAGCGTCAGCAGGTTGTTTTCCAAGGCCTGCTTCAGGCGATCGTGCAGCAGGATTTTTTCTTCCAACCGATAGGACATGCTGGGGGCGTAAGTGGCGTAGGTGCCCCGTCCGTTGTCCTTGGCCTGGTACATGGCCATGTCGGCAAAACGCATCAGGGTCTGGGCATCTTCGGCATCCTGAGGGGCATACACCACGCCCACACTGGCACCTGGGTACACCTTGAATTGGCCTATGCAAAACACCTCGCCCAATGCCTGCAACACTTTTTGCGCCACCAACAGGGCATCAGATGGGTCTTTGAGATCGCGCACCAAAATGGCGAATTCATCGCCCCCCAAACGGGCAACACTGTCCGCTTCGCGCAGCGTGGTCTTCAGGCGATGCGCCACCTCCTGGAGCACCAGGTCGCCTGCCGCGTGGCCATAGCCGTCGTTGACGCCCTTGAAGTCATCCAGATCGACCAACAATACCGCCAGGCTTTGATCCGTGCGCTGTCCCTGTCCAACGGCCTGGCGCAGCAACTCCGCAAACATCCCACGGTTGGGCAAACTGGTCAAAGCGTCGTGTGTGGCCTGAAATTCCATGCGGCTGAGGATTTCCAACATGTCCCGGACATCGCGGATGAAGGCCAACGCGCACGGCTGGCCCTCGCGGCTGGCGTGGCCCAGCGCAATGTCCACCGGCACCGGACGCCCCTCGCGGTGCCACAGGGCCAGGCCAGACACATTCCCCATCGCCCGGGCGTGGGGTTGCTGAAAAAACCGCACCAGGTGCTGGCCGTGACCGCCTCGTACCGTCGGCGGCAAAAGCACGTCCATGGGCAAACCCAACAGCTCATGGGACTCATACCCTGTCAATGCACACAAGGCCGCGTTGGCCATGAAGATGCGGCCTTGCTGATCCACACCCAGGATGCCGTCAGGGGCATAGTCGGCAAGTCGCAGGTCAAACGGCGCATCCGCTCCGAGCAAAGCGCCGCCATCGGGCTCGGCGGACCAAGCAGGGGCAGAAAAAACCGGCTGAAACATCCAAACCACTCCATTTGAAACAGCGCCGATTCTTGGGGACGCAGGCCGCCATTGGTGAAAAAACCACAAAACATGTGCAGTACATCACCCCTGGGGGTATTTAACTGGCGTTAATTTGTTTTCATGCGTTTTGTCAAGGCGCTTGGATCAGATGCTTGATCTCAAACCAATCGGTCAAGGCGATCTCATCCACTTCCACCACCGATCGGTCGACGCGCACGATCAATCCCCACGTGCACAAATCCTCCAGGGCGCGGCCCACACTCTCTCGGGTGACGGCCAGGAGCTCACCCAGCAGCCGTTGACCTGGCAATGGAATGCGGGCAACCCCTTGCTCCCTGGCCATGAGGATCAGCGCAATGGCCAGGCGGCGGTGCAAGCTGCGCTCCCGCATCAACTGGCTCCAGCCCACTGCCTTCACGTTGAACGCCAGCACGGCGTGGGTGCCTCGCTCATCCAGTGCCCCGTGCCTGCGCAAAGCGGCGTGGTCCACTTCGCACACACCCACCACCCCTGCTGCCTCAAAACGAATCAACGACGGCAAGCCGTGCAGGCCCATTTGGCCGGTCATGAAACCCCGGCCCACCAGACCGATGGGTCGGTCCACCCCATCCAGCCCCTGCTGGCGCATGACCACCAAACCGGTCTTGATGAAGCGAAACACCTGGCTCACCTCACCCGCATCCAGCAACACATCCCCTTTGCCAAACACATTGGGCTTCATGAGTGTGCGCGCACCTTCACCCCAAGGCGAAGGGCGCATGCCCGCCGGGCAAGACTCCGCGGCGGCACAGGCGCTGCAAGGGGGAACAGAAGGGGTTCCTTGACGGGGAAAATGTGACATGGTTGCAAGAAGGTGACGCCGAGACGCCGACATTCAACCGACCCCAGGGGTACTGACCGCCCCCTGCCGCCGCTGACCTGCCGACCACCAACACCCCTGTTTGAGCTTGAAATCGCGGAAACGCAATTTGATATTCATCAAATTCAGGGCAAAAACCCGCGATTGTGGTGGCATTCGCACCGCATCACCCGTGCAAATGCGCAAGCTGTGCGCCACCGCACAGCTTGCGCCGCGCGATCAAGTTCACCGGAAACCCGCAGGATGGATTTTCACGCGCCCATTGAAACCATGCCCGGTCGGTGACACCGCAACGCGTCCTTCGGAGCCCCGACACACAGCGCGCCGCCTTCAAGCGTCCAGCGCCCGCTCCAGAATGACCATGGCCTCTTCAAACACCGCGTCCTGAATGGTCAGCGGGAACAGGAAGCGGATGACGTTGCCGTGCACCCCGCAGGTCAGCAGCAGCAGCCCGGCCTTCAACGCGGCGGCTTGCACACGCTTGGTCTTGTCGGCGTCGGGCTCGCCGGTGGCGGGGTCGGCCAACTCGCAGGCCACCATGGCCCCCAGACCGCGCACATCGTTGATGAAGGGCCGCGTGTCCTGCAACTGGTTCAGCCGCGTGGTCAGGCGCTCGCCCAGCACGGCGGCGCGCTCGCACAGCCTTTCTTCGGCCATCACGTCCAGCACGGCGTGCGCGGCGGCCACGGCCAGCGGGTTGCCTGCGTAGGTGCCGCCCAGGCCGCCGGGGTTGGGTGAATCCATGATGGCTTGCCTGCCCGACACGGCCGACAGCGTGGTGCCACCCGCCATGCTCTTGGCCATGGTGATGAGGTCGGGCTGGATGCCCAAATGTTCACAGGCAAACATCTTGCCGGTGCGGGCAAAGCCGGTCTGCACCTCGTCCGCAATCAGCACCATGCCGTGCTGGTCGCACAGCTGGCGCAGCCACTGCGCCGCTTCGGCCTGGATGGGGTTGAACCCGCCCTCGCCCTGCACCGGCTCAAAGATGATGGCGGCGATACGGGTGGGCTCGATGTCGCACTTGAACAGCTGCTCCATGGCCTTCTTGGTGTCGGCGAGCGAGCTGCAGTGGCACGGAAACGGCACGTGGTAGACCTCGGGCGCAAACGGGCCAAAGCCCGCCTTGTAGGGCTGCACCTTGCCGGTCAAACCCACCGCAAACAGGCTGCGCCCGTGAAACGCCGCGCCAAAGGCAATGACCCCGCCGCGCCCCGTCGCGTGGCGGGCGATCTTGATGGCGTTTTCCACCGCCTCGGCCCCGGTCGAGAAAAACGCGGTTTTGGCCGGGCCGCTGACGGGAACAATGGCGTTGATGCGCTCGGCCAGCGTCACGTACTCGGCATACGGCACCACCTGGTAGCAGCTGTGGGTGAAGCGCTGCAACTGCGCGGCGATGGCCGCCTGCACCTTGGGGTGCACATGCCCGGTGTTGAGCACCGCAATGCCCCCGGCAAAGTCGATGTAGCGGCGGCCCTCGATGTCCCAGAACTCGCTGTTCTTGGCGTGGCTGATGAAGAAGTCGCCCATGACCCCCACGCCACGGGGGGTGGCGGCCAGGCGGCGCGCGTGCCATTCGGCATTGGTGGTGGGTGCGTTCATGGCGAAATCCCCTTCCTCTGTATCAAGAGCAAACCATTGATATCCGACAAGCGCTGGAGGCACTTTTGACTGAAAATCACACCGGCGAATCGATCCGAATCCAGGTGGTTTTGGTTTCGGTGTACTTGTCAAAGGCGTGCAGCGACTTGTCGCGGCCCACGCCGCTTTGCTTGAAGCCGCCAAAGGGCACGGTGATGTCGTCTTCGTCGTAGGAGTTGACGTGCACCGTGCCCGCGCGCAACGCCCGCGCCAGGCCGTGCGCCTTGTTGATGTCGCGTGTCCACACCGCCGCTTGCAGGCCGTAGATGTTGGCGTTGGCCTGCTTCACCACATCGGCGGCGTCGGTGAACGACAGCACGCTCAGCACGGGGCCAAAAATTTCTTCGCGGGCAATGGTCATGGTGTTGGTCACGCCGTCAAAAATGGTGGGCTGCACGTAGCAGCCGCCTGTCTCGGTCAGCGCCCGCTGGCCACCGGCCACCAGCCTGGCGCCTTCGCTGGTCCCCAAGCCGATGTAGCGCAGCACGTTGTCCAGCTGCACCTGGTCCACGATGGCGCCCATCACCGTGGATTTGTTCAAGGGGTTGGCGGGTTGGTAGTTGGGCACCAGGGCCAGGGCTTTTTCCAAAAACGCGTCTTTGATGCTGTCTTCCACAAACAGGCGCGAGGGTGCGTTGCAGCTCTCGCCCTGGTTGAAGAAGATGCTGCCCACGGCGGCGGCCACGGCCTTGTCCAGGTTGGGGCAGTCGGCAAACACGATGTTGGGCGACTTGCCGCCCAGCTCCGTCCAGGCGCGCTTCAGGTTGCTTTGCCCGGCCATCACATGGATCTGCTTGCCCAC
>PNML01000077.1 GCA_013823635.1 Polaromonas sp.
AAGGTGCGGTTTTCGTCGCGGCGGAAGATGGTCAGCACCACCTTGGTGTTGGGCTCGCCGCGCATGCGCTTGACGGCATCGTTGATGCTGAGGCCCTTGACCGCCGTGTCGTCGATCTTGGTGATGAGGTCGTTGGTTTTCAGGCCGGCGCGGAAGGCGGGCGAGCCTTCGATGGGCGACACCACCTTGACCACGCCGTCCTCCATGGTGATTTCAATGCCCACGCCGACAAACCGGCCGCTGGTGCCTTCGCGGAATTCCTTGAACGACTTTTTGTCGAAGTACTGGGAGTGGGGGTCCAGGCTGGCCACCATGCCCGAGATGGCGTCGGATATCAGCTTTTTGTCGTCCACCGGCTCCACATAGTCGGTTTTGACCATGCCAAACACCGCGGCCAGCTGCTGCAGCTCCTCGAGTGGCAACGGGGCCAGCGTGCCCCGCGCCGTGGCCTGAAGCTGCACGGTGGTCAGGGCGCCTGCCAGTGCACCCACTGCCACCCAACCTGCAATTTTGAGCTTTTGCCCCATGTGTCGCACCTTGAAAAAATGTTGGCCGAATATACGCCTCAGACCGCACAGGCTCGGGGCAGTTCCCGCAAGGCCTTGCGGGTGGGGGGTGGACAGCTGCGTGCGCTGGAGCTGACCACCCACCCGTGAGGGGCCTGAAGATCAGGCCTTGCCCTGGCTGGCCACGGCAGCGGCGGCTTTGGCGGCGGCCTCGGCATCACCCAGGTAGTAGCTGCGGATGGGTTTGAGGTCGGCGTCGAGCTCGTATACCAGCGGGATGCCGTTGGGGATGTTCAGGCCCACGATGTCGTTGTCGGAGATACCGTCCAGGTATTTCACCAGCGCACGGATGCTGTTGCCATGGGCGGCCACCACGACCCGCTGGCCCGAGCGGATGGCCGGGGCCATGGTCTCGTTCCAAAACGGCATGACGCGGGCCACGGTGTCTTTCAGGCACTCGGTCAGGGGCACATCGGTGGGGTCGAGTCGCGCATAACGCGGGTCGCCGCGTTCGCTGCGGGGGTCGGTGGCCTCCAGCGCAGGCGGCGGGGTGTCGTAGCTCCGGCGCCACACCAGCACCTGGGCATCGCCGTACTGTTTGGCCATGTCGGCCTTGTTCAATCCCTGCAGGCCGCCGTAGTGGCGTTCGTTCAGGCGCCAGCTTTTGACCACGGGCAGCCAGGTGCGGTCCATTTCGTCCAGCGTCAGCCACAGGGTGCGGATGGCACGCTTGAGCACGCTGGTGTAGGCGATGTCGAATTCATAGCCCTCGGCCTTGAGCAGGCGGCCAGCGTTTTGGGCTTGCTCGATGCCGGTGGGGGTGAGGTCCACATCGGTCCAGCCGGTGAAGCGGTTTTCCAGGTTCCAGGTGGATTCGCCGTGGCGAATCAGGACGAGTTTGTGCATGGGTGAGGGTTGCAATGGGTGGGATGGGAAGGCGAAGCGCCCCGCATTTTAGAATCGGGGGCTTACGTGACCTCTACCCAGGTGTGGCCCATGGGCCGACCCGAAAGGAATTTTGTGAATTTTTTTGTTGATAACTGGGCCCTGTTCCTGCTGGCGCTGACTTCGGCCGCCATGCTGATGTGGCCGGTGGTGTCCAAGGGCGCGCGGGCCGGCAGCCTCAGCCCCAGCGAAGCCGTGATGTTGATGAACCGCGAGAAGGCCGTGGTGATCGACGTGTGCGAGGCCAAGGAGTACGCCGCCGGTCACGTCACCGGTGCCAAAAACATTCCCCTGGCCGAGCTGGAGTCCAAGCTGGCGGGTGCGGTGAAAAACAAGGCCACGCCCGTGATCCTGGTGTGTGCCAGCGGCATGCGCTCCAACCGCGCGGTGGCGGTGGCCCACAAGCTGGGCTTTGAAAAAGCCTTTTCGCTGTCCGGTGGCATGGGTGCCTGGCGCGAGGCCAACCTGCCCGTCGAGAAAGCCTGAGGTTGGTATGGCCCCCGTCAAAATTTACCTCACCGCCACCTGCCCCTACTGCATCCGCGCCCGCCAATTGCTGCAGGAGCGAGGGGTCACCGCCATGGAAGAAATCCGGGTGGACCTCCAGCCCGCGCTGCGCGCCGACATGACCCGCCTCACCGGCCGCACCAGCGTGCCCCAGATCTTCATCGGCGACACCCATGTGGGTGGGTGCGATGACCTGATGGCGCTGGATGCACGGGGCGGTTTGTTGCCCTTGCTGCAGGCCTGATGCACCCTGCCGTGTCCCGCGTCGCGCCGTGGCGACCAGGGGCAGGCTGACATAATTCACCCCGTCACCGCCCCGGTGAGGCCGTCCTTGGACGCCCACGGGGTTTTGCTGTTGTCCCCTCCCCCCTGAAAGTGATCCCATGTCCGAAGCCCAAGATCCCGTGTTCCAGATCCAGCGTGTTTACCTGAAAGAGGCTTCCCTGGAGCAACCCAACTCCCCCGCCATTCTGTTGGCGCAAGAGCAGCCCACCGTGGACATTCAGTTGGCCGTGTCCGCCGAGCCTGCTGCCGAAGGCGTGTTCGAAGTGTCCGTGTCTGCCACGGTGCAGACCAAGATTGGCGACAAGACGGTGTTTTTGGTGGAGTGCAAGCAGGCCGGTATTTTCGAAATCCGCCACCTGCCCGACGAGCAGATGGGCCCCATCATGGGCATCGCCTGCCCACAAATTGTGTACCCCTACCTGCGCGCCAATGTGGCCGACCTCATCAACCGCGCAGGCTTCCCGCCCGTGCACCTGTCGGAAATCAACTTCCAGGCCATGTACGAGCAGCAGCAGGCGCAGCAGTCTGACGATGCGCCGCGCATCGTGACGCAGTAAATTCTTATCTTTTTTGGGTTGCAGCGCTTGATTGGTATGGTTTTTCAGCTATGAAAATCGTATTTTTGGGCGCGGGGGCATGGGGAACGGCCCTGGCCATCAGTGCCGCCCGCCACCCGGCTGGGCACACGGTGGAGTTGTGGGCGCGTGACGCGGCGCAGGTCGCGGCCATGCAGCCCTCGCCATCGGGCGACCCGGGTGTGCCCCGGTTCAATCAGCGCTACCTGCCCAAGCTGCCCTTGCCCCCGTCATTGGTGGTGCGGCAGTGGACGGACACGGGTTTGGCGCAATGGGTGCAGGCGTCTGCCACGCACCCGCAAGGCCCCGAGCCGGTGGATGTGTGTGTGGTGGCCACGCCCACGGCGGCGTTGCGCGCCACCTTACAGGCGCTGGCGGGTGCACGCATGCCCGTGGCCTGGCTGTGCAAGGGTTTTGAAGCCTCCACGGCAGCGGGCCAGGGCCTGATGCCCCATGAGGTCCAAGCCCAGGTGGCACCCCAGCTGATGGCGGGTGCGCTCAGTGGCCCCAGTTTTGCGCAGGAAGTTGCCGCTGGCCAACCCACGGCCCTGGTGGCCGCCAGCGCTCACCCTGCGGTGCGCGAGGCCTTGGTGCGGGCGTTTCACAGCCCCACGCTGCGGGTGTATGCCAACGATGACCTCGTGGGGGTGGAGGTGGGCGGCGCCGTCAAGAACGTGCTGGCCGTGGCCACCGGGCTGTGTGATGGCCTGCAACTGGGGTTGAACGCCCGTGCCGCCCTCATCACGCGCGGCTTGGCCGAGATGACGCGCCTGGGTCTGGCCTTGGGCGCGCGGGCCGACACCTTCATGGGGCTGAGCGGCTTGGGCGATTTGGTGCTGACGGCCACCGGCGACCTCAGCCGCAACCGGCGTGTGGGCCTGTCGCTCGCCAGCGGTCAGACGCTGGCGCAGGCGGTTGCCTCGCTCGGGCATGTGGCCGAAGGCGTGTACAGCGCCCGCACCGTGCTGGCGAGGGCCCGGCAGGTGGGGGTGGACATGCCCATTGTGCAGGCCGTGGTGGATTTGCTCGATGGCCGCACACGCCCCCCACAAGCCGTGGCCGCCCTGATGGGGCGCGAGGCCAAAGCGGAGCTGGCCACCGGGGCGTGACCACGCTGCTGGATGCGAAGGGCGAAAAAAAACCGACCCCAGGGTCGGTTTTTTCATGCCAGGCCAACGCCTGGCCGGTGGGGGGTCAGTAGCCGCCGCGGTTGTCACGGTAGTTGCCACCGCCGCCACCACGGTCTTCGCGTGGGCGGGCAATGTTGACCACCAGCGAGCGGCCATCCACGGACTGGCCGTGCAGACCACCGATGGCGGCTTGCGCTTCGGCTTCAGAGCCCATTTCCACAAAGCCAAAGCCTTTGGAGCGACCGGTGTCGCGGTCCATCATGACCTTGGCGGACGCCACGGCGCCGTATTCGGAAAAGTTGCTGTGAAGGCTGGTGTCGGTCACGGAGTAGGGCAGGTTGCCCACGTAAATTTTGTTGTTCATGTCAAGTGCTTTCTAGGTGTGGCGCACACCCCGGGTGGGTGCGTGCGCGGGTGAGGCGGTATCAGGGCTGAAGGCCGCCGGAAAAAAGGAAGGTAGGGCGGCCGCTCAGCACGCGGCCGAGCGGGGTGCCAGGGTTTGAATCCAGGCCTGCGTGATGGCAAACAGGCTGGCGCCCTCGCGCGAGGCAAACATGCGGTCAAAACGGATCATGCGGCAGTGCGATGCGCTGCCTGCTCCGCTTTCAATGGCGACGCAAGCGCGGTATTGGCCTGCATCGGTTTGGTGGGTCGAGGGCGAGACGACGTATTTGCCCGATGGGAAAGAAATGGGTGGAGTCAGCTTCATGAAAACGGCAGGCAAAACGCACTGCGTGAGCTTGGGAAAGGGGCGCGACAGCCTGCAGCTCGACAGGGCAGCGCGTTCGGCCATGGGGCCGCCGGTGTGGGCGCTCCATGTCCGGTATTGGTCATGGGATGGCTGCGTGCCAGCAGGGGCTGGCGTTGCATGCACTCACACAGAGTCTGCAACTATATGCCATATTTAAATATATTCCTAATTTTATATTTATAAAAGTTTTTACATGGGGATGGTGAGTCGCAGGATGGGGTCAGCAACGGTCATTTTTGACTGGATACCCACATTCCGTTTTGATCCAAAGGTTGGAATCCATCCTTCTGGTGTGGCTTGGGGCACTCGGTCGAGTGATTTTGATTTGGGTAAAAAAGTTATACAAAACAACATTGATTTTGCCTTCATTGGTGTTTTCCCTTGGTGTCGTCAAGTTGGCTTGGTCTTTGCAAACGGTAGTGGACCTGCCGGTTGCATCGACCGTGACAGCGGGACCACAGGTGGCCACTGAGTCCGACCCCACACCAGCCAATGGAGACACATCACGATGGAAACCTTTTACGAGGTCATGCGCCGCAAGGGCATTTCGCGCCGCAGCCTGATGAAGTACTGCTCGCTCACCGCCACGTCGCTGGGTCTGGCGCCTTCCTTCGTGCCGCAGATTGCGCACGCCATGGAAACCAAGCCCCGCACCCCGGTGCTGTGGCTGCACGGGCTGGAATGCACCTGCTGCACCGAAAGCTTCATCCGCAGTGCGCACCCACTGGCCAAGGATGTGGTGTTGTCCATGATCTCGCTGGACTATGACGACACGCTCATGGCGGCGGCGGGGCACCAGGCCGAGGCCATCCTGGAAGAGGTCATGACCAAATACAAAGGTCAGTACATCCTGGCGGTGGAGGGCAACCCGCCGCTGAACGAAGACGGCATGTTCTGCATCCAGGGAGGTAAACCGTTTCTGGACAAGCTCAAGCGCGTGGCCAAGGATGCCAAGGCCATCATCGCCTGGGGGTCGTGCGCCTCGTGGGGCTGTGTGCAGGCGGCCAAGCCCAATCCCACCCAGGCCACGCCCATCCACAAGGTCATCACCGACAAGCCCATCATCAAGGTGCCGGGTTGCCCGCCCATTCCCGAGGTGATGACCGGTGTCATCACCTACATGCTGACCTTTGACCGCATCCCCGAGCTGGACCGACAGGGCCGGCCCAAGATGTTCTACAGCCAGCGCATCCACGACAAGTGCTACCGCCGCCCCCACTTCGACGCGGGCCAGTTTGTCGAGGCCTGGGACGATGAATCGGCGCGCAAGGGCTACTGCCTTTACAAGGTGGGCTGCAAAGGGCCCACCACCTACAACGCCTGTTCCACCGTGCAGTGGAACGAGGGCACCAGCTTCCCCATCAAGTCGGGCCATGGCTGCATCGGCTGTTCGGAGGACGGCTTCTGGGACAAGGGCTCGTTCTACGACCGCCTGACCACCATCCACCAGTTCGGCGTGGAGGGCACAGCCGACCAGATCGGTGGCACCGCCGCCGCCGTGGTGGGGGCTGCCGTGGCCGCACACGCCGCCGTGTCGGTGGCCAAGCGGGTGCGCGAGAAATCGCGCGATGCAGCCGCCCCTTCCGACCAATCCTGAACCCGAACAAGGAACCCACCATGGGCGCTTACGAAACACAAGGCTTCAAGCTGGACAACACCGGACGCCGCATCGTCGTTGACCCGGTCACCCGCATCGAAGGCCACATGCGCTGCGAGGTCAACCTCGACAGCAACAACGTCATCCGCAACGCTGTGTCCACCGGCACCATGTGGCGCGGGCTGGAAGTGATTTTGAAAGGCCGCGACCCGCGCGATGCCTGGGCTTTTGTGGAGCGCATCTGCGGGGTGTGCACGGGCTGCCATGCCTTGACATCGGTGCGCGCGGTGGAAGATGCGCTGGGCATCCGCATTCCGCTCAATGCCCACCTCATCCGCGAGATGATGGCCAAAACCCTGCAGGTGCACGACCACGCGGTGCACTTCTACCACCTGCATGCGCTGGACTGGGTCGATGTGGTGGCCTGTCTCAAGGCCGACCCCAAAAAGACCAGTGAGCTGCAGCACCTGGTGTCGCCCTCGCACCCGTTGTCGTCACCCGGCTACTTCCGCGACGTGCAGAACCGGCTGAAAAAGTTTGTGGAAAGTGGTCAGTTGGGCCCGTTTGCCAACGGCTACTGGGGTTCCAAGGCCTATGTGCTGCCGCCCGAGGCCAACCTCATGGCGGTGACCCACTACCTGGAGGCGCTGGACCTGCAAAAAGAGTGGGTCAAGGTGCACACGGTGTTCGGCGGCAAAAACCCCCACCCCAACTACCTGGTGGGCGGTGTGCCCTGTGCCATCAACCTCGACGGCAACGGTGCGGCTGGTGCCCCGATCAACATGGAGCGGCTGAACTTCGTGCAGGCCCGCATCCAGGAGATGATCGACTTCAACAACAACGTGTACATCCCCGATGTGCTCGCCATCGGCACGCTCTACAAAAACGCGGGGTGGCTGTACGGCGGTGGCCTGGCCGCCACCAACGTGGCCGACTATGGCACCTATGAAAAAGTGCCCTACGACCACAGCACCCACCAGCTGCCCGGCGGCGTGATTCTGGACGGCAACTGGGACAAGATCCACCCCATCGATCCGCGCGACCCCGAGCAGGTGCAGGAGTTCGTGACCCACAGCTGGTACAAGTACGGCGATGACACCAAGGGCCTGCACCCCTGGGACGGCGTGACCGAGGCCCACTACCAACCCGAGGGGCCGCACTTCAAGGGCACGCGCACCAAGATTGAGCAGATGGACGAGTCCGCCAAGTACTCGTGGATCAAGTCCCCCCGCTGGCGTGGTCATGCGGTGGAGGTGGGACCGTTGTCGCGCTACATCCTGGGCTATGTGCACGCCAGCCAGGGCAACACCCACTGCCAGCGCGTGAAGCACCAGGTCGATGCCGCGGCGGTGGCCATCAACCGCAGCATTCCCAAGGCCCTGGGCCTGACCGAAACCAGCTACAACCTCAAGCAACTGCTGCCCACCACCATTGGCCGCACCCTGGCGCGCGCCCTCGAAGGTCAGTACTGCGGCGAAATGCTGATGGACGACTTCAAGCAGCTGGTGGGCAACATCAAGGCCGGCGACACCAGCACCGCCAACGTCGAGAAGTGGGACCCCGCCACCTGGCCCAAGGAGGCCAAAGGCGTGGGCACCGTGGCCGCGCCGCGCGGCATGCTGGGGCATTGGATCAAGATCAAGGACGGCAAGATCGAAAACTACCAGTGCGTGGTGCCCACCACCTGGAACGGCTCGCCGCGTGACGCCAAGGGCCAGATCGGCGCGTTCGAGGCTTCGCTGCTGAACACCCCCATGGTCAACCCCGAGCAGCCGCTGGAAATTTTGCGCACGCTGCACAGCTTTGACCCCTGCCTGGCCTGCTCCACCCATGTGATGAGCGAAGACGGCCAGGAAATGAGCCGCGTCACCGTGCGCTGAGACCGAGCACCGTCCCCCTTACCCATCCCCACCAGGGCGCGTGCCACGCGCCATCAGGAGAACCCCCATGCCCCATTTTCCCATTCAACCCCGACAGGCGGCCCGCGGGCTGCTGGTGGCCAGCGTGCTGGTTGGTCTGAGCACCGCCGCACAGGCCCACACCGGTCACGGCACCCACAGCCTGATGGCCGGGCTGGTTCACCCCCTGGGTCTGGACCACCTGCTGGCCATGGTGGCCGTGGGCGTGTGGTCGGTGTTTGGCCTGCCCACGGGCAAAGCCTGGTGGGGGCCCGCCACGTTTTTGCTGGCGTTGCTGGTGAGCGCCGCCGCTGCAACGGCCGGTGCCACGCTGCCTTTTCTGGAGCACGCCATCGCCTTGTCGGTGGTGGTGTTGGGCGTGCTGCTGGCGCTGGCGCGCCGGGGTGCCCCGTGGTGGGTTGGCACGGGGCTGGTGGCGCTGGCGGCGTCGCTGCACGGGCTGGCCCATGGGGCGGAGGCCCCCGCCACGGGCCACGGTGCCTATGCGCTCGGCTTTTTGCTGACCACCGTGATGCTGCACACCGGTGGTGTGGGCCTGGGTGTGGCCATTCGCCGCTGGCTGGCCGAGCGCAGCGGTTGGGCCTTGGCCGGTCTGGGGGCTGCACTGGGCGTCACCGGACTGGCGTTGGTGACCCAGCTCTGACCGAATTCCCTGCCCACGCCCACCACCCCACAGGAGAACCGCATGACCCGAAGTGCACATGTCCATCCCGCCGCTGCGGGCCGTGTCAGCCCGTCCGATGCCGAGGAGCTCTCCCACGGCCAGACCATCCAGTCGGTGTACGTGTATGAAGCACCGGTGAGGGTGTGGCATTGGGTCAATGCCCTGGCCATCACCGTGCTGGCCCTGAGTGGCTATTTCATCGGCAAACCCCTGCCCACCATGCCCGGTGAGGCCAGTGATCACTTTGTGATGGGCTACATCCGCTTCGCCCACTTCGCCGCCGGGTACGTGCTGGCCGTGGGGCTGCTGGGGCGGGCCTACTGGGCCCTGGTGGGCAACCACCATGCCCGCGAGCTCTTCTGGGTGCCTGTGTTCAGCCGGACCTACTGGCGCGAGGTGTTGACCATGCTCAAGTGGTACCTGTTCCTCATCCCCAAACCAAGCCAGTACGTGGGGCACAACCCCATGGCCCGGCTGGCCATGTTCGCCGGCTTCATGGGCATCAGCGTGTTCATGGTGGTCACCGGTTTTGCCCTGTATGGCGAAGGGGCGCAGATGGGCTCCTGGCAGGAGCGCCTGTTTGGCTGGGTCATTCCCCTGATGGGCCAGAGCCAGGACGTGCACACCTGGCACCGCATGGGCATGTGGGCCATGTTGGTGTTCATCATCCTGCACATCTATGCCGCCATCCGCGAAGACATCATGGGCCGCCAGAGCATTGTGAGCACCATGATTTCCGGTCACCGCACGTTCAAGAACTGAGTCGGTCATGCCACGCCCAGCCCTTCGTTGGTCCCAGACGGTGGCATCGGTGATGCCGCCGCCCGGTGTGCCCTGCCGTGCGCCTGTGCACCCGGGCCGGCTGCTGGCGCGTTACTGCCTGGCCCCGCTGGCGCTGAGCCAGAGCGAAGCCGCCCGTGTGCTGGGCCTGTCGCGACGGCGCCTGCACGAACTGGTGCACAGCCAGCGCGCCATGACCCCCGACACCGCCATCCGCTGCGCCCGCCAGTTTGGGGTGGACGCGGGCTTTTGGCTCACCCGGCAAGCCGCCTGGGACAGCTTCCATGCCTGGAAGCTGTGGTCCGCGCAGCAGCGCGCGACCGTGGGCGGCCCTTCTTTTCCCTGATTGTTTGGTTGACATTGCCCATGTGCCCTGATCCGTCCGAAACCACCTGTCACCCCTCGGGTGACAGCACCGAGCCCATCCACCGCATTGTCGTGCTGGGCATAGGCAACCTGCTGTGGGCCGACGAAGGCTTTGGTGTGCGCTGCATCGAGGCCTTGCAGCAGCGCCACGAGTTTGCGCCCCATGTGTCCCTCATCGACGGCGGTACCCAGGGGCTGTACCTGATACAGCACGTGCAGGCCGCCGACGCGCTGCTGATTTTTGACGCCATCGACTACGGACTGCCCCCCGGCACCCTCAAGCTGGTGCGCGACGACGATGTGCCCCGCTTCATGGGGGCCAAAAAAATGAGCCTGCACCAGACGGGTTTTCAAGAGGTGCTGTCGCTGGCCCAGCTCACCGGGCGCTACCCCAGGCATGTGCTGCTCGTGGGTTGCCAGCCCGAGGAGCTGGACGACTACGGTGGCAGCCTGCGCCCGGTCGTCAGGGCTGCCATGGAGCAGGCACTGGCCGTGGGTGTGCAGGCGGTGGCCAACTGGGGTGGCCAGCCCCAGCCCCGACGGACCCCGCTGAGCGCGGCTGAAGCCGTGACCTTTGACCAGCTGGCCCTCTCGGCCTACGAGGCCTTGCGCCCTGCCCCCGAGCAGGCGTGCCGCGAAGGCGACGAGCGGTTTTTCCCCCAACCGGCAGCCCCATCATGTGCATAGGTGTTCCCATGCAGGTCACCCGGCTGGAGCCCGGCCACGCCTGGTGTGAAGGCCGGGGCGAGCGCCGCCGCGTCAACACCGCGCTGGTGGGTGAGGTGACCCCTGGCGACTGGCTGCTGGTGTTTCTGGGCGATGCCCGAGAGGCCCTGGACGCCCAGCGGGCCGCCGAGGTCAACGCCGCCCTGGACCTGGTGCTGGGCGCGCTGCACGCCACCCCTGCCGACGGCGATGCGGGCTTTTTGCTGCCCTCCCGCCTGAGCGCCGAACAGGTCAGGCAGCTGTCGGGCCAGTCCTGAGCGCCTGACGACATTCAACCCCCTCTTACCCGTTGACCACCATGAACCACCCCGTGAATGACCCCATGTCCCAGCCCTCCCAGTCGCTGGCCATACCCGCTCCCCACCACGACCTGGCTGCCCCCCTGGTGGTGCGCCTGGCCAACGACTTTGGTGCCACCTGGGTCGATGACAGCAGTGTGGCCGACTGGGTGCAGGGAGAGGGCGACCGCGTGGTGCTGCTGGCCGGTGATGCCGTGCGTTTCCCCGAAGGGCAGGACGTGGCCGCCGTGTTGCCCGAGCTCATGAAGAGCTTTCCCGCCCGCTTCGTGGTGGCCGTGGTGCCCCGCGACAGCGAGGACGCCGTGGCCCGCCGCTACGGCTGCCAGCGCTGGCCCAGCCTGTTGTTTTTCCGTGGCGGCCAATACGTCACCGCCATTGCCGGCATGCAGGACTGGGACGTGTACCTCCAAGGCGTGGCCGCTGCGCTGCGCCTGCCTGCGTCGCGGGCACCCACCATCGGTATCCCGGTGGTGAGCCAGACCGCCACTGACCACCGCACCGGTTGCCACTGATGCCCCTTGGCGCTTCTTACTCACACACACGCAGGTGACCGCATGAAAGACTTCCCCATCCCCGTCGTTGCCCTGGGCCCCGGTGCCCACACCGAGGACGAATCACTCGACTACCTGCCCATGCCCGCCGGCATGGCCACCTACCGCCCGCCGGTGCTGCCCGAGGCCGAAGACATGGTGGGTCTGGATGGCGCCCGCGAAGCGCTCAACCAGGTGCTCGCCCTGTTGCACCGGGGACAGGCGGGCCAGGTGCCCTTGCTGGGGTTGGCCGCTGCCGATGTGGCCCTGCTCAACCAGGTGCTGGGCGAGGGAGAGGCCAGTGCCATCGTGCAGCTGGGCGACGGGGAGCTGGAGGTGCGGGTGCAGGAGTCGGTGTTCGCCGGGGTCTGGCGGCTCATGACCTGGCGCGGCAGCGAGCTGGTGGACGACGCCGTGGAAGTCGGCCCGGTGCCCGAGCTGTTCCGGGCCGTGGCCAACGAAGACGTGTGGGAGCACCCCCCGCGCTGGGTGGGTGCGCTGCCGCCCAATGTGCAAAACGCCCCGCTGCTGATCGAAGAGGTGCGCGACCAGAGCCGCCGCTGGCGCGTCGGGCAGTTGCCCCACGTCATCAACCTCACGCTGCTGCCCGTCTCGCCCGAAGACATCGCGTTTCTGGACCACCACCTGGGCACCGGCCGGGTGCTGGTGCTGTCGCGGGGTTACGGTAACTGCCGCATTTCCAACACCCGCTTTCCCCACTGCTGGCGCGTCGTGTACTACAACTCCATGGACAAGGTGATCCTGAACACCGTCGAGGTGGTGGACATGCCCGAGGTGGCCATGGCCGCCCCGGAAGACCTGCAGGACTCGCACGACCGGCTGTGCGAGGTCATGGCCTGGCTGGAGGACGCCGCATGAGCACACCCGCCACCGCCCGACCCGCCACCTTCGAGGGCTCCTACCGCGATGGCGGTGCCGAGGTACGGCCCGACTCCCGCTTCGAATGCAAGATTTGCTGGTGGGTGTACGACCCAGCCCTGGGCGACGGGCAGTGGCAGGTGCCGCCCGGCACCCCTTTCACCGCGCTGCCCAGCCACTGGTGCTGTCCCAACTGCGATGGACAGGCCGACCAGTTTCTGTTGCTGCCCGATGAAGGAGCCGCCGGATGAGCACCGCCACGTCGGTGGTGTCCGAGCGTCAGGCGCGGCGCGTGGCGGCGCTGGAGGCGCACTTCGAGCAGGTGCGCACCACCCGCATGGCCGGTGTGCCGCTGCTCAACGGTGCACTGCGCGTGGAGGCCGTGGGCTTTCAACCCGCCCCTTTCGAGGCCGACGTGGATGGGCTGGAGGGCGTGCTCATCACCCCCTGGTTCATGAGTTTGGTGCGCCTGCCCCTGCCGACGCTGCCGCACGGTCAGCGGGTGGGGAAAAAGCAGGTGAGGGTGTTTGGGGCCGAGCGCTTCGATTTTCTGGGGGCCCACGACCCCGACCTGGGCTACCACGAAACCTGTGCCCTGTTTTCACCCATGGACGGCTTTGCGACCCATGGGCAGGCGCGCGACACCGCCGAGGCGGCGCTGGCCCTGATCCGACAGCCGCCAGCGGCAACACCTCCCCCTCCCGCGCCACCGCCACGGCGGGCCTTTTTCAAAGCCCTGGTGCCCAGCGCCAGCGCAGGCGCATGACGCGCGTGGGTGTGATGGCCGAAACCTCGCTGGCGGGTGTGTTGCGGGTGCGCCCGGGTGCGCCGCTGGGCCACAGCCTGGTCGGCACCCGGCCGGACTGGGTGCCTCGCCTGGCCCAGGGCCAGCCAGCCACGGCCCTGCCAGGGCTGATGGCCAGCCTGTTCAACCTGTGCGGCCACGCCCACCGCCTGGCCTGTGAGCTGGCACTGGCGGCGGCGGCGCCGGGGCTGCTGCCCCCACCGCCGCAAGTGGCCCAGCGCCTGCGCCACGAAACCGCCGCCGAACACATCCGCCGCATGGGCCTGGACTGGCCGCGCCTGCTGACCGACGGTGCAGGCGGTGCGACTGCGGTGGCCCAGTTGGGCGCGCTCAAAGCCTGTCCGCTGCTGCGCCCCCAAGCCCCTGCCGATGCCAACGTCTGGCCCACCACCCTGGCCTGGCTGGAGGCCCACTGGCTGCACATGCCCGCCACCGTCTGGCTGGCGCAGTGGGTGCAGGGTGGTGGTCAGTGGCTGCACGGGTGGGCCAGTTCGGTGGCCGCGACACCACCCGGCGGCATGGCCGCGCTGGTGCACGGGGCGTTGGCCGCTGATGCGGTGTGCTCCCCAACGTTGGACCCTGCCAACGCCTTGCCACTGCCGTTGGCACCTGAGGGACAGGCAGCGCTGGCGCAGGCCCTGGCCCAGCAGCCCGGCTTCACCCGGTGGCCGCAATGGCGGGGTGGGTGCGCCCACACCGGCAGCTGGACCCGCGGGCGGGCCACCCATTGCCCGCCGCACACGGTCTGGTCGTTGCTGGGCAGCCGAATGGCCGAACTGGTGCGCCTGTGTTTGCCCGCTGAGCCCCGTGGCACGACCCGCCATGGGGGCGCCCCCGGGCTGGGCGAGCAGTGGCTGTCCTGGGGCGCGGCGCCCACCGGCCAAGGGCAGGCACTGGCCTGGGTGGAGATGGCGCGGGGGGTGCTGCTGTACCGCGTGGCGGTGGACTTGGCCGCCAGCCCCGGTGCCCCCCGGGTGGCCGCCTGCGAGGTGCTGGCCCCCACCGAATGGAATTTCCACCCGCAGGGCGAGGTGGCCCGCCGCCTGTCGGCGCTGGACACCCAGGCCCCTGTCGAGCAGACCCGCCGTGCGGTCAACCTGCTCATGGCGGCGTTCGACCCCTGTGTGCCTTTTGAGCTGGACATGGCATCCTCCCAGACCCACACCCAGGAGACCAACCATGCATGAGGCCAGCTTGGCCGGTGGCGTGCTGCAGCTGGTGGAAGACACCGCTGCGCGCGAACGCTTTTCCCGCGTGCTCTCGCTGCGGCTGGAGGCGGGGCAACTGGCGGGCATCGACGTGCGCGCGCTGCGGTTTGCCCTGGACAGCCTGGCCCCCGGCACGCTGCTGGAAGGCGCGGCCATCGACATCGAAGAGCCGCCCGGCCAGGCCTGGTGCCTGCCCTGCGGCCAGACCGTGGCCCTGGCCCAGCGCGGCGACGCCTGCCCGCTGTGCCAGGGCCACCAGTTGCAGCCCACGGGCGGCATGGACTTGCGCGTGCTGGACATGCAGGTCAGCGATGATTGATCACCCACAACAGGAGACTCCCCATGTGCGTTGTATGCGGTTGCAGTGACACCACCCACCCCAACCCGGAGGCATCCGGCACCGGCGCTGCCCACGCCCACCACGGCCACAGCCACGACCATAGCCACGACCACCCGCACGACCTGCACTTTGGTGCCGGCGAGGCCCGGGTGTCCGTGCCGGGCATGAGCCAGGCGCGCGCCATCAAGCTGGAGGCCGACATTCTGGGGGCCAACAACGCGGTGGCCCGACAGAACCGGGCCCACTTTGCCGCCCACGGGGTGACCGCGCTCAACCTGGTGTCCAGCCCCGGTTCGGGCAAAACCACGCTGCTGTGTGCCACCATCGAGGCGCTCAAGGCCCGTTCGCCGCAGCTGGCCGTGGCCGTC
>PNML01000078.1 GCA_013823635.1 Polaromonas sp.
GGGGCGCAGGCTTTTGGTGAGCAGGCGGATGCGGGTGGCGTGGATGGACAGCTCACCGGTTTTGGTTTTGAACACCACGCCTTCAGCGGCCACGATGTCGCCCAGGTCCCAGTGCTTGAACGCGGCGTGCACGTCTTCGCCCACACTCTCATTGTTCAGGTACACCTGAATGCGGCCGCCGCTGGGCCCGAAGCTGGCGTCTTGAAGGGTGGCAAAACTGGCCTTGCCCATGACGCGCTTGAGCATCATGCGCCCCGCCACGCTGGCCGTGACGTTCAGGGGCTCCAGCGCCTCCTTGGTCATGTCGTTGAAACGCTCGTACAGGTCTTGCGCGCGGTCGGCGGGTTTGAAATCGTTCGGAAAGGCCACGCCGCCGCCCTGCTGCGCCTTCTCGCGGATGGCCTTGAGTTTGGCGCGACGCTCAGCGATCAGCTGGTTGTCGTCGAAGGCATCGGAGTGGTGGGGGTGCGCCGACTCGGGCGTGGGGGTGGCTTGGGTCATGGTTTGAAATGAAAAAGGGCTGCGCGTACACAACGCGCAACCCCGTATTTTAGGTTTGGTGGGCCGCTGTGCGGCCAAAGCTCATTCGCCCAGGTAGGCGGCGCGGACCTTGGGATCGTTCAGCATGAGTTTGGCGTCGCCATCCATGGTGATGAGGCCTGAGTCCATCACGTAGCCACGGTCGGCAATTTGCAAGGCACGGCGGGCATTTTGCTCCACCAGCAACACGGTCACGCCCTGTGCGTACACATCGCGCACCACCTCGAAAATCTTGTCCACCATGATGGGGGACAGGCCCATGGACGGCTCATCCAGCAGCAACACCTTGGGTTGGCTCATCAGTGCACGGGCCATGGCCAGCATCTGCTGCTCGCCACCGGACATGGTGCCCGCCAACTGGTCCTTGCGTTCGCGCAGGCGGGGGAAGATCTCGAACATGCGCTCCATGTCGCGGGCAATGCCCGCTTCGTCGTTGCGAATGAACGCACCAATTTGCAAGTTCTCGGTGATGGTCATGCGGGTGAACACCCCTCGACCCTCGGGCACCATGGCCAGGCCTTCTTTGACCAGGTCCCAGGCGCCCTTGCCACGGATGCTTTGCCCCAGGTATTCGATGTCGCCTTCGGCAAAGGCCTGAATGCCGGTGATGGCCTTCATGGTGGTGGTTTTGCCAGCACCGTTGGAGCCGATCAGGCTGACCAGCTCGCCTTCGCGCACTTCCAGATCAACCCCTTTGACGGCCTTGATGCCCCCGTAGTTGACCTTGAGGCCTTTGACTTTGAGCAATACGTTTGACATGTGTGTGTTCTCTCTCTGGGTCAAAGTGGCGGTCAGTGGCCCGTGCCCAGGTAGGCTTCGATCACTTTTTCATTCTTCTGCACCTCGGCGGGCGAACCGGTGACCAGGGGCTTGCCATAGTCGAGCACGGTCACCCGGTCGCACAGGCCCATGACCAGCTTCACATCGTGTTCGATGAGCAGGATGGTGCGGTTGTCGTTGCGGATGCGGTCGATCAGCTCGCGCAGCAACACCTTTTCGGTGGCGTTCATGCCAGCGGCGGGCTCGTCCAGCGCGATCAGCTGCGGGTCGGTGGCCAGGGCGCGCGCAATTTCCAGCCGACGCTGGTCACCGTAGCTCAGGGTGCGGGCCTTGTAGTCGGCGTATTTGCCGATGCCCACGTACTCCAGCAGTTCCTGGGCGCGCTCGGCAATGGCTTTTTCCTCGGCCTTGAACGACGGGGTGCGGAACACCGCGCCCAGCAGGCCCGAATGGGTGCGCACGTGGCGCCCCACCATCACGTTTTCGAGTGCCGTCATTTCGGAGAACAGACGGATGTTCTGGAACGTGCGCGCAATGCCCGCCTTGGCCACCTGGTGCACGGTGGTGGGCACATAGGGCTTGCCCGCCAGCTCGAAGGTACCGCTGTCGGGCGTGTACAGCCCCGTCAGCACGTTGAAGAAGGTGGTTTTCCCGGCGCCGTTGGGGCCGATCAGGCCATACACCTGGCCGCGTTCAATGGTGACGGCCACATCGCTCAGGGCCTGCAGGCCACCAAAGCGCTTGGACACGTCGGCGACTTTCAACACCACATCGGCTTGCTTGGCGTTCATGCTGCGTCTCCTTTGGTCAGGGATTTGCCGTGTTCTGGGGCTGGCCACAGGCCACGCGGACGCAACAGCATGATGACGATCATGGCCAGCGCGATCAGCAACTGGCGCAGAATTTCAGGGGCCAGGCGGCCGTCGGTGAGGGCGGTCAGCGGACCCGCCATGTGGCGCAGCAATTCTGGCAACGCGGCCAGCAGCAGCGCACCCAGAATGACGCCGGGGATGTGTCCCAGGCCACCCAGTGTGACCATGGCCACGATCATCACCGACTCCATCAGGCTGAAGGATTCGGGCGACACGAAGCCCTGGAAGCTGGCAAACATCACACCTGAAATGCCACCGAACGAGGCGCCCATGCCAAATGCCATGAGCTTGAGGTTGCGGGTGTTCAGGCCCATGGCCTTGGCGGCGATTTCATCTTCACGGATGGCCATCCAGGCACGACCGATGCGCGAACGCTCCAGGCGGGTTGACACCACGATGATGACCATCACCAGGAACAGGAACAGGTAGTAATACAGGGACACCGACTCGAAGTTGATGCCAAAGATGGTCTGCTTCTGCCCCAAATTGATGCCAAACACAGTGACCGGGTCAATTTGCATCAAGCCCTTGGGTCCGTTGGTGATGTTGACGGGCCGGTCCAGGTTGAGCAGGAAAATCCGGATGATTTCGCCAAATCCCAAGGTCACGATGGCCAGGTAGTCACCGCGCAACTTGAGCGTGGGTGCACCCAGCATCATGCCCAGCAACCCGGCCACCGCACCCGCGGCCAACAGCACCCACCAGATGCTGTAGTGCACCCCATTGGGGAACATGGCCTTGACGGCGGGGAACGCCTCTGCCAGGTGGGGTGAACCCAGCAAGCCCATGAGGTAAGCACCGGTGGCAAAAAACGCCACGTAGCCCAGATCGAGCAGGCCAGCAAAGCCCACAATGATGTTCAGGCCCAGGGCCAGCATCACATACAGCAGGGCCATGTCCAGAATGCGCACCCAGGCGTTGCCGTAGGGCTGCAGCAGCAGCGGCAGGACCAGCAGGCCCACACCGCACAACAGGAAGGCAACGATCTTGCCCTGTTTGGTATTCAACATGTCGGTTCTCCTTGGGGCGTCAGGCGCGGTCGGCCACACGCTCACCCAGCAAGCCTGAAGGCCGCAGCGTCAGCACGATGATGAGCACGATGAACGCAAAGATGTCGGAGTACTGGCTGCCCAGTACCCCCCCGGTCAGGGCACCCAGGTAACCCGCGCCTATGCCTTCGATCAACCCCAGGGCGATGCCACCCACCACGGCACCCGCCAGGTTGCCAATGCCACCGAACACCGCCGCCGTGAAGGCCTTGAGGCCAGGCATGAAGCCCATGGAGTGCTGCACCGTGCCGTAGTTGGCAGCCCACATCACGCCCGCCAGGGCCGCCAGCATGGCGCCGATGATGAAGGTGGCGGAAATCACCACATCGGGCTTGATGCCCATGAGACCCGCCACACGGGGGTTCTCGGCGGTGGCACGCATGGCACGCCCCAGCTTGGTGCGATTGACCAGGAACATCAGGCCCGCCAAGGTCACGACCGTGGCCGCCAGAATGAACACCTGGGTCACGGAAATGACCGCCCCCCCGATTTCAAACGGTTCGCGCGACAGCACCGAGGGGAATGACTTGGGATTGGGTTTCCAGATGATCATGGCCAGCGTCTGCAGCAGCAGCGACATGCCGATGGCGGTGATCAGTGGCGCCAGGCGCGGCGAATTGCGCAAAGGCCGGTAGGCGATTTTTTCGATGGTGAAATTCAACAATCCGCACACAACAAAGGAGATCAGGATGGCAATCACCAGCAAGATCCACCCCGATGTGCCCGGCATCGCCTCTTGCATGGTCACGATGATGGACCAGCTGGTGAGGGCGCCCACCATCAGCACCTCACCGTGCGCAAAGTTGATCAGGCCGATGATGCCGTAGACCATGGTGTAACCCAGTGCCACCAAGGCATACATGCTGCCCAGCACCAGACCATTGATGATCTGCTGTAGCAAGATATCCATAAATTTTTCTCCGTTGTTGGGACGCCCGCGCCCTTGGCCATTGGTCGGCGCGGGCTAGCAAAAAACCCGCCAAACGAGCTCCTGTTGGGAAACCGTCTGCGGGTTGAATCCGAATTGTAGCCAAAGCACCTCTAGCAAGTTTCGTGACTCCACCCCCTTGGCGCACGGGTTTTCCCGCAGCAAACAGGGCAAAACCGCTTTCAGAAGGCCTGTATCAGCAGCTCAGCGAAACCATCAGTCAAACTGATTAACCAAACCACAGCACCACCGTGACTTATCGGCATTCGGAACAGCTGGGCCGCGCATCAGCGGGTCGTCACCACTTCCACCGCGTTGTCGTACACGTCCTGGCGCTTGTCGTACAGCGGGATGGTGGTGCCGTTGATGCGGTTGTTGACCAGCTTGGCCAGGTCCACATCGGCGATGACGATTTGCTCCATGTTGGGCACGCCCTCGGCGGCAATGCCATCGCGCGCAAATGGAAAGTCAGACGGCGTGATGATGGCCGCCTGCCCGAAATGCAGGCCCAGCCCCTCCACCGCCAGGTTGCCCACGGTGCCGGTCACGGCCACATACACCTGGTTCTCGATGGCGCGGGCGTGGCAGCAGTAGCGCACCCGCCAAAAGCCCTGGCGGTCGTCGGTGCACGAGGGCACAAACAGGATGTCGGCCCCCTGCTCGCACACCATGCGCGACAACTCGGGAAACTCGATGTCGTAACAAATCAGGATGGCAATGCGGCCGTGCTTGGTGTCAAACACGCGCAGGTGCTGGCCGGGGTCGCCCTTCCACTTTTCTTTTTCCCAGCGGGTGAGGTGAATTTTGTCCTGGGTGAACACCTCGCCGTCGGGCGAGAACAGGTAGGCCGTGTTCATCAGCTGGCCGTCCACCAGCGTGGGGTGACTGCCCCCGATGACGTACACCCCCCACTGCGCCGCCAACTCGCGGAACAGCGCCACGTAACGCTCGGTGTAGCCGCTCATGTCACGCACGGCTTGGCGCAAGTCGCTGGTGTCCATGAACGACAGCAGTTGCGTGGTGAAAATTTCAGGGAACATCACAAACTGCGGCTTGTAGTCACCCGCGGACTTCATGACGAAGCGCACCTGGTTCTCAAAGCCCGCCCAGTCGTCGATGCTGCGCAGCAGGTACTGCACGGCGGCAATGCGCACAATGCCCTGGCTGGGCTGGAACGAGGGCGACGTGGAAGGGCTGGCGGGGGTGAAGGGCGTGGCTTGGGTCATGGCGAAATCTCGGTGGAGGCGGTGAGCGAACTGGCGGCCGCCTTGGGACGGGTGGGGTCGTAATCCGGGTTGACCCAGGCAATGAGCGAGGCCTGGCCACAGGAGTCAACGTCTTCCGGCAGGTAGTCGCTCATGATGCCGCAGAAGCGGAACCCCTCCCGCAGCTGAAAACTCAGCACCGGGTCAACCAGGTCGCCCCACAGCACCTTTTTCACGTACAGCTCCACCGGCATCTGGTCGGCCAGCGCCCGGTAGCCCGGCAGGCGGCCACAGGCAATGATGCGCCGCAGGTTGAGCCGGCGGCACAGTTGGCGTCGGCCCTCGTACAGCCGGTGGCCCACGCGCTGGCCGCGCAGCGAGGGGTCCACAAACACCTCCGCACCATAAAGGGTGAGGCCCTGCGGGTTGTGCGTGCTGAAGGTGCCGGCCGCCGTGATGTCGTGCCAGGTGTGCTCATCTGCCCACTCGTCCCACAGGATGATGAGCGAGCTGGCGCAGCCCACGATGCGCTGGTTGATCTCGGCCACCAGTTGCCCCTCGGGAAACACCGCCAGCTGGCGCGCCAGGTGATCGCGCTGCCAGGGCGCAATGGTGGGGTACACGCGCGCCTGCAGTTGCAGCAAGGCATCCACATCGCCGGGTTGGGTCGCTCGGACAGTGACTTTGGTCATCCGGCCATTATGTGTGCCGACCTGCCAATCGCGTGGGCATCGACCCCACACGGCACCACGCGTCAGCTGGGGGCGGACCTCGCCTGGGCATCCAGTTGTCTGAGGTGGTCCAGTTTCTCCGCGATTTTTTGCTCCAACCCCCTGGAAACAGGCTGGTACCACCCGGGCTCGCCCATGCCTGGTGGCAGGTAGGTTTCGCCGGCGGCATAGGCGTTGGGTTCGTCATGGGCGTAGCGGTAGTCATGCCCGTGGCCCAATGCCTTCATCAGTTGGGTGGGTGCATTGCGCAGGTGCACCGGCACTTCGCGGCTCTTGTCCTGCTGGATGAAGGCACGCGCCTGGTTGTAGGCCTTGTACCCGGCGTTGCTCTTGGGGGCCACCGCCAAGTAAATCACGGCCTGCGCCAGGGCCAACTCGCCTTCGGGGCTGCCCAGCCGCTCATAGGTCAGGGCCGCGTCATTGGCCAGCTGCATGGCCCGGGGGTCAGCCAGGCCGATGTCCTCCCAGGCCATCCGCACAATGCGCCGTGACAGGTAACGCGGGTCGGCGCCCCCGTCCAGCATGCGGCACAGCCAATACAGCGCGGCATCCGGGTGGGATCCCCTGACCGATTTGTGCAGGGCCGATACCTGGTCGTAGAAGTGGTCGCCGCCCTTGTCAAAACGCCGGGCGTTCAGGCTCAGTGCGTTGGTGATGAACGCGGCATCCACCCGGTCAATGCCGGCCGTGGCGGCCGCGGTCTGGCATTGTTCCAACAGGTTCAACAACCGGCGGGCATCTCCATCGGCGTAACCCACCAGAGCGTCCACGGCCGTGTCGTCCAGGTCCAAGGGCACCGCTTGGGTTCGGGCCCGTTGGAGCAATTGCTTGAGTTCGTCCTCCGTCAGCGACTTGAGCACGTACACCTGGGCACGGGACAACAGCGCCGAGTTCACCTCAAACGACGGGTTTTCGGTGGTGGCACCGATGAAGGTGAACAGCCCCGACTCCACATGGGGCAACAGGGCGTCCTGCTGGGCCTTGTTGAAGCGGTGAATTTCGTCCACAAACAAAATGGTGTGCCTGCCGTTCGCCAGGTGGAGCTGGGCCTGCTCCATGGCCGCCCGGATGTCCTTGACCCCGGAGAACACCGCAGACAGCGCAATGAACTCACTGCCAAACGCCTGGGCGGTGAGACGGGCCAGCGTGGTTTTGCCGACGCCGGGCGGCCCCCAGAAGATCATGGAATGCGCCTTGCCCGATTGAAACGCCAACCGCAACGGCTTGCCTTCGCCCAACAGGTGGGACTGGCCCACCACCTCGTCCAGTGTGCGGGGTCGCAGCGCCTCGGCCAGGGGTGCGTGGGGTGCCTGGCTGAACAGGTCGGTCATGGGCAACGCCCCCAAGCCCGTGGGCCGCAGGTGCGATGGGACAGCCCATGCCGCAACGGGCAGACATCACGGGCCCGGCCAGGGATGCGGATGGCCAACGGGTGAAAACAGGTGCGCATAGCCTTGCCATTGTCCACGCTGGCAAGGCCAGCGGCCAGACACCTTCACCGTTCCAGCCCATGCTCCTTCAGGAAACCGTGCACCCAGCCGTGCACCCGGGGCATGCAGGCGGCCAGGCGCCGCTGGTACTCGGGAATCCGGAAGTAGTCTTCATCGTTGAGGTAAGGTTGGCGCATGCGGCCCACGTCCAACGCATCGTGGCTCAAGTCCACCAGACGACCATCCAGTCGGTTGAACTGGTGGGCGTAATGCCCCTCGATCACACCACCGAACACCTCCCGCACAAACAGGGATCCATACTTGCAGGCGCCCGACAAATCTGACGGTGGCGGTCTGGCCTGCTCAGCGGCCATCTCGCACCAGCGCTGGAACACAAAGGCCTTGGCATGGGCAAAACCCGCTGTGGTGTACGGGGTCAGTGCCCGTTGGTCACCAACGCGGCCTGCCGGTGATGGCCCCATGCGCGTGACGTGATCCACCACACCCAACCGTTCAGCGCGACGGCTGGTGGGCATGGGCGGCATCGTTGCGCAAAAAGTCCGCTGTCCTGGCAAAGGCCTGGGCCAACTGGGCCTTCAGGGTGGCGTCGGACACCACCTCATCCAGGGCAGCTTGCATGCAAGCCATCCAGGCATCGCGCTCGTGCGGGCCGATGGCAAACGCCTGGTGCTTGCGGCGCAGGCGGGGGTGCCCCCGTTCGACCGAGTAGGCCTGCGGACCACCCGTCCACTCCACCAGGTAATGGGTCAGCACCCGCTTGACCGGCCCCAGGTCCGCCGAATGCATGGCACGCACGGCAGCGGCCTGTGGCAAGGCGTCCATGTGGGCATAGAACCGGTCCACCAGCTGGCGAATGACCGGTTCGCCCCCCAACTGCGCAAAGTGCGGATTGCCCTCCCCCGGAGCCGACGCCACGGACGGAGCGGGCACGGGCCGCAGAACGTCGGTCCGCGACACACAGGGCACCCCTTGGGGCGTTCCGCCTGCCGGGGTTGGCGCCTTTGTCGGGTTCGTCAGGTTCGTCGGTGGGTTCATGGTAGGCAAGTGAATCGGTGTGGGGGCATTCACCCCTTGGGGGCTCAGTCGGGCATCACCACGCCACACATGCAAGCACCGTTCCAGCGGTTCGGCCCACCCGCGCGGGGCTTCAACGCCTTCCCGGGCGGCTATATTGCCCACACGCCGGTTCTCGCCAAACAACCACCCGCAGCTGACATGACCACCTTCACCGACCACATCCTGGGCTTTGTGCCCCTGCTGCTGACCACCTTGGGGGTGGTCGTGTTGCTGGGCGGGGCCCATTGGTTTTTGCTGGCACGCCACCCGGACCTGGGCAATGGGGCCAAGTTGCCCCGGCAGCTGACCATGCTGGGCCTGAGCATCGTCTGTGCCGTGGCCCTGGCGCTGGCACTGCCCGTGAGCGACAGCACGCGCAACCAGGTCATTGGCCTGATCGGCGTCCTGATTTCAGGGGTGTTGGCGTTTTCCTCCACCCACATCCTGTCCAACCTCATGGCGGGGTTGATGCTGCGCATGACCCGCGCCTTTCGCACCGGTGACTTCATCCGGGTGGAGGGACATTTCGGCCGCGTGGCCGAGCGCGGGCTGTTTGACACGGAAATACAAACCGAACAACGGGAGCTGGTGTCGCTGTCCAACAACTACATCATTGCCCACCCCGTGGCGGTGGTGCGCTCATCGGGCGCCATTGTGTCGTCCACCCTGACGCTGGGCTACGACGTGCACCATGCCCGGGTCCAGCCGCTGTTGCTGGAAGCCGCCTCGTCCATCGGACTGGAAGACCCGTTTGTCCACATCCTGGAGCTGGGCAATTTTTCCATCGCCTACCGGGTCAGCGGCCTGCTGACCGATGTCAAAACCCTGCTGACCGCTCGCTCGCAGCTCAACGGCGCCATCCTGGACACCCTGCACCGCGAGGGCATTGAAATCATGTCGCCCAGCTTCATGAACCAGCGACGGGTGCCCGACGACGCCGTGGTCATTCCGCCCGCCCCCCCAACGCCGGTGGCGGCGAAAGATCCGCAGGAGGCAGCCGCCGCCGAAGAAGTGGTGTTTGACAAAGCCGAGGAAGCCGAGCAGCGCAGCTTGCAGCGCAAGACCCTCAAGGAGCAACTCGCCCACCTGCAGGCCCAACACGCGCAGGCGGAAGGGGAAATCAAAGACACCCTGGCACACGACATGGAGGCACTGCGGGCGCAGATTCAAGGTCTGGAAAGACCCCTCGACGAGGTCGATGGTGCGGACGAACCTCAGGGGCGCAGAACGTCCGCCCCCACTGGCGGCGTGAACCGGAAGGCGTCGGCCGGCAAGGCCACGTTGGACTGAAACCCTTCAAAACGAACGGTGGAGCGCTGGCCAAAGCTGTCCTCCATGTCCAGCACCGCCAGCTGACCCTGGGCAAAACCCACACGCACCAGGCGGATCTGGCCTTCGCGCTGCTTGGGTGTGGCCTGCACCCAGCTCAGGCCTTCCGCATCGGGCGCCGCCTTGAACTCGAACACCTCGGCCAGCTTGGCCAGGCTGGCCGAGCTGGCCACCAAGGCCGCCGGGGTGGAGCCCAGGGCCTGCGCCTGGACGCGGCGGGTGACCTGGTTCAGGTCGGCGTCGTGCAGCCACAGGGTGGTGCCATCGGCCACGATGGTTTGCTCAAAGGGTTTCCGGTAATCAAACCGAAAGCGGTCGGGACGGGCAAACGCAAACTGCCCGCTGGACACGCGGGCCCTGGGTGCGGCCTCGCCAGCGCGCACCGGAGAGGTGACGGTTTGGGTGAAGCGGGCCGTCCCAGAACGGGTATTGCCCAAGAAGTTTTCAATGTCTTTTAGGCCGTCAGCGCTTGCATTTATTGATGTGATAGCTACAAAAAAAGAAATTGTCAGTCGGTACATGTCATGTGTGACCCGGTTCAGGCCAAAAGGTTTTCGGCCGCCTGGCCTGCGCTGCCACGGTCAGTCGGCGCGGGCGGGCACCAGGATGTCGCGCTGGCCGCTGCTGGTCAGGCCGCTGACCAGCCCGGCTTTTTCCATGTCTTCCAGCAGCCGGGCCGAGCGGTTGTAGCCAATCTTGAGTTTGCGCTGCACGTAGCTGATGCTGGCCTTGCGGTCTTTCAGCACAATTTCCACCGCCTGGTCGTACAGCGCGTCTTTCTCGCCGCCGCCTTCGGCGCCGTCGCCATCGGGGCCACCGTTGCCGTCGCCCTCGGCCAGACCACCCTCCAGCACCCCGTCGATGTAGTTGGGCTCACCGCCCTGCTCCTTCAGGTAGGCCACCACCCGGTGCACCTCGTCGTCGCTGACAAACGCCCCGTGCACCCGGATGGGGTAACCCGTGCCACTGGGCATGTAGAGCATGTCGCCCATGCCCAGCAAGGCCTCGGCCCCCATTTGGTCCAGGATGGTGCGGCTGTCGATCTTGCTGCTCACCTGGAAGGAAATGCGGGTGGGGATGTTGGCCTTGATGAGGCCGGTGATCACGTCCACGCTGGGGCGCTGGGTGGCCAAAATGAGGTGAATGCCCGCGGCACGCGCCTTTTGCGCCAGGCGGGCAATCAGCTCTTCAATTTTTTTGCCCACCACCATCATCAGATCGGCCAGTTCGTCGATCACCACCACGATGTGGGGCAGTCGCTCCAGCGGCTCGGGCTGTTCGGGGGTCAGGCTGAAGGGGTTGCCAATGATCTCACCACGCGCCTTGGCCTCGTCCATTTTGTGGTTGTAGCCCGCCAGGTTGCGCACCCCCATCTTGCTCAGCAGCTTGTAGCGCTTCTCCATTTCGGCCACGCACCAGTTCAGGCCGTTGGCGGCCTGCTTCATGTCGGTGACCACCGGGCACAGCAGGTGGGGAATGCCCTCATAAACGCTCATTTCCAGCATCTTGGGGTCGATGAGCATGAGGCGCACATCGCGCGCATCGGCCTTGTACAGCAGGCTCAAAATCATGGCGTTGATGCCCACCGACTTGCCCGAACCGGTGGTACCGGCCACCAGGCAGTGCGGCATTTTGGCGAGGTCGGCCACCACAGGCTGCCCACCGATGTCCTTGCCCAGGCCCATGGTCAGCAGGCTCTTGGCATCGTTGTAGACGGCCGAGCCCAGGATTTCACTCAGCCGTATGGTCTGGCGCTTGGCATTGGGCAGCTCCAGTGCCATGAAGTTTTTGCCCGGAATGGTCTCGATCACCCGGATGGACACCAGGCTCAGGCTGCGCGCCAGGTCTTTGGCCAGGTTGACCACCTGTGAGCCCTTCACGCCCGTGGCGGGTTCAATTTCATAGCGGGTGATGACGGGGCCAGGTGCGGCAGCCACCACATGGACCTCGACGCCAAAGTCCTTCAGTTTTTTCTCGATGAGGCGGCTGGTCATTTCCAGCGTCTCGGGCGACACGGTCTCCTGCCGCCCCTGCGGGCCGTCGAGCAGGTCCACCTGGGGCAGGTGGGAGTCGGGCATTTCCGCAAACAGGGGCTTTTGCCGCTCCTTGGCCACGCGCTCGCTCTTGGGCAGGTCCACCTCCACCGGGTCCACGATCAGCACGGGTTCGGGGCGGCTCTCGACACGCTCCACCCGCTCTTCCACCACCACTTCCTCCCGTTCGCGGGCGGCCACCTGACCGATGCGCTGGTCCTGGTCGGCTTCGCGGCGCAGCTTGCTGGACTGCCACCACTGGTCCAACTGCCGCCCCACCCACTCGGCCCATTGCCCCCAGGAAAACGCAAACACCCCCGATGCGGCCGCCAGCAGCAACCCGATACCAGCCAGCGCCGCACCGTTGAAGCCCAGCCAGCGCTGCGCCATCGGGCCCAACCAGTACCCCAACGCGCCGCCCGCGTGGTCAGGCAACAAGGGTTCAAGCCGATACAGACGCCCCCACTCCAACACCGTGCTGGCCGCCAGCAGCAGGGCCAACATCAGCCAAAAACCCAGGCGGCGCATGGGGGGTGAACGCAGCCAGGCCCAACGCGAAGAGGGCATCCCCCACCCATCGCCATCCCCGCGGGGCTCGGCGCGCAGCCAACGTGCCAGCGACGACAGCCAGACCCTCAAACCCGCCAGGAACAGCCACCACGCCGAAAAACCAAACAGGAAAAACCCACCGTCGGCCAGCAAAGCACCGACGCGTCCGCCCCAGTTGCGCACCGGCCCGCCCGCACCCGTGGTGGACCAGGCCGCATCCCCCAGCGAATGGCTGGCCAGCGCCAAAAAACCGAACACCAGCGCACAGGCCCCGGCGAGCAACGCCAACTCGTGTGCAAAACGCCCCACCCCGGAAGGCGGCGCAGCGGCCCTGTCGGCATTGAGGGTGTTGAGTGAATACGTCATGTGAAGCTGATCTGGTCCCGGACAGCGGTGCGTCCGTCGGGCAGGGACTGCACAAACCCGCGCTCTTCCAGGTCCTTCAACACCCGGCTGACCATTTCACGGGACGCCCCGATCATTTTGGCCACGTCCTGGCGGGACACCTTGCCGTCCAGCACCCAGTGGCCAGGCGCTTCCTCGCGGCCAGACTCTTTCAGCACGCGCACCACCCTGCCATACACATCCAGCAACGCCAGGGACTCAATGGCCCGGTTGGCCTGGCGCAAGCGCTGCACCAACCCTTTCATGACCAGGTAGGCCAGGGTGTTGTTCTCACCCAGGCAGCGGGCAAATTCGGCTCGCCCCAGCAGCAGCACGTCGGTTTGCACATCCGCGCGCACGCTGGCGGAATGGGCCTGGTTGTCGATCAGGCTCATTTCCCCGAAATGATCGCCAGGACCCATGGTGGCCAGGATGACCTCTCGGCCACGCTCGTCGGTCGACAGCACGCGCGCGCGGCCAGTGAGCAAAATGCCCAGGTGGTCCGACTTCTTGCCTTGCTCCACCAGCAGGTCCCCCCGCTTGTAGCGCTGTTTGATCACCGCTCGTGCCACCGCCTCGGCTTGTGCGGGCGCCAGCGCCTGGAACAGCGGCACGCGACGTATCAGGTCCAGGTTGGACAAAATCGACATTGAACTTTCCTCTTGTTATCTGGGTCGGCACCAATGCCTTGAACGGGCCAGCCGACGACGGTGAGGTGCGCCATTCATACAATGTCTGGGCAACCGCTGACGATACAACGGGCTTTTCCGCCGCCATGGCCCACCCATTACCCCTCGCACCATGAAGCATTCTAAAGTTCTGATCCTGGGCTCCGGCCCCGCTGGCTACACGGCCGCCATTTACGCCTCACGCGCCAACCTGTCGCCCACACTGGTCACCGGCATGGCCCAAGGCGGCCAGCTGATGACCACCACCGAGGTGGACAACTGGCCCGCCGATGTGCACGGTGTGCAAGGCCCCGAACTCATGCAGCGGTTTCAACAGCACGCCGAGCGCTTCAAGGCCGACATCGTGTTCGACCACATCCACACCGTCAACCTGGGTCAGCGGCCCTTTGTGCTGACCGGCGACAGTGGCCAGTACAGCTGCGACGCCCTCATCATCGCCACCGGCGCGTCGGCCAAGTATTTGGGCCTGCCATCCGAAGAGGCCTTCATGGGCCGGGGCGTGAGCGGTTGTGCGACCTGCGACGGCTTTTTCTACCGCGACCAGCCCGTGGCCGTGGTCGGTGGTGGCAACACCGCCGTGGAAGAAGCGCTGTACCTGTCCAACATCGCCAGCAAGGTCACGCTGGTTCACCGGCGCGACACCTTCAAGGCCGAGGCCATCATGGTGGACCACCTGATGGAAAAAGTGGCCGCCGGCAAGATCGAGCTCAAAACCCATTGTGTGCTCGATGAGGTGCTGGGCGACGCCAAAGGCGTGAACGGCGTGCGCCTGAAAAACGTGCAAACCGGCGCCACCGAAGAGGTGGCGCTGCAGGGCTGCTTCATCGCCATTGGGCACCAGCCCAACACCGACATTTTCAAGGGACAGCTGGACATGAAGGACGGCTACATCATCACCCGCAGCGGCAACAACGGCCTGGCCACCATGACCAGCGTGCCCGGCGTGTTTGCCGCTGGCGACGTGCAAGACCACATCTACCGCCAGGCCATCACCAGCGCGGGCACTGGCTGCATGGCGGCACTCGATGCCCAACGATTCCTGGAGCAAGGCGGCGCCTGATCTATAATCGTGGGCTTTGCTTGAGGAATGCCTTGGATTCGTCCCGGGCCGATGCAGGCAGATGGGCCCCTTGAAACCGGGGCCATCAGGGTTACCGCCACCCTTTTTCTTGGCGAGGTGAGGCTGAAACGCCAGAGTGCCACCGGGTTTTCCGTGGGCGCTCCCGCTGCGACAGCTGTTTGATGTTTATCGGAGTGTCCTCATGGCACGCGTCTGCGACGTAACGGGCAAAAAGCCCATGGTGGGAAACAAC
>PNML01000079.1 GCA_013823635.1 Polaromonas sp.
CCCGAACGACAGCAGCTTGTAGCGCAGCAGCGGGATGCCCAGCACCTCGGCGGAAATGTCGCGGTCGCGGATGGCGATGAACGCCCGCCCGATGCGGGTGCGAAACAGGTTGGCGGCGCCCAGCAGCATCAGCACCGTGACGGGCACAATCAGCCAGTACAGCCGGAACGACGTGTCCAGCGCCACCCCGAACAGGCTGGCGGGCTGCATGCTCAAGCCTCCCGTGCCGCCGGTGATGGCCAGGTTGGCAAACAGAAAATGCGCGATGAACGAGGCCGCGATGGTCGCAATGGCCAGGTACAGGCCTTTGACGCGCAGCGACGGAATGCCCACCACAATGCCGCCCAGCATGGCGACCACGCCTGCGGCCAGCAGGTTGAGCCAGAACGGTGTGCCCCAGTGGGCTTGCATGATGGCCACGGTGTAGGCCCCCAGCCCCATGAAGGCCGCCTGCCCCAGGCTGACCAGCCCGGTGTAGCCGGTGAGGATGTTCAGCCCTGTGGCGCTGGCCACGTTGATGCTGACCAGGCAGGCCAGGTACAGCCAGTAGTCGCTGGCCATGAAGGGAAACACCAGCAGCAGCACCGCTGCCACGGCGAGCCAGATTTTCTGGGTTTGCGAATCGAACAGCGCTGCGTCAGCGGTGTAGGTTTCTTTGAACGTGCCGATGCGCATCAGAGCCTCTCGATTTCGTGGGTGCCAAACAGACCGTAGGGGCGCACCATCAGGATGGCCACCAACACAATGAACGTGGCCAGCAGCTTGTATTCGCCGCCCAGGTAGGCGCCAGCCAGGGCCTCCACCAGGCCGATGGCAATGCCGCCCACCAGCGCACCCAGCACACTGTCCAGGCCACCGACGATCACCACCACCAGCACCGACAGGCCGAACACCCCCATGCTGGACGAAATGCCACCGATGGAGCCCACGATGATCCCGGACACGGCCGCCAGCATGGCCGACACCACCCAGGCCAGCGAGAACACGCGCGGCACGTTGATGCCCACCGAATACGCCGCCGCCTGGTCGCTGGCCGTGGCGCGCAGGGCCACGCCCCCGCGCCAGAAGCGGAACACCAGCAGCACGGCGGCAATGAACACCACCGCGATCACCGCGCCCCAGAACACCTTGGGCGCCAGGAAGGCCTCGCCCACCATGATGGGCTGGCTGGGCATGAAGTCGGGCAGGCGGCGCTGGTCGGCGGTCCAGATCATTTCGACCAGACCCACCAGCACCGAGCCCAGGCCCACCGTGACCATGAACACCGAAATGGGGGGCTCGCCCAGCAGCGGGCGGATCATGGTGCGCTCGATCACCGCACCCAGCAGCCCTGTGCCCAGCACCGCCGCCGGAATGGCCAGCCACAGTGGCAGCGCAAACATGGCCGAGAAGGTGAAGAACAGGTAGGCCCCCACCATCAGGAGCTCGCCAATGGCGATGTTCACCACCCGCGTGGCCTTGTAGACCATCACGAACGCCAGCGCCGCCAGTGCATACAGCCCGCCACTGGCAATGCCGGTGAGGCTCATTTCAAACAAAAACGCCCAATCCATCACACAGCTCCCATGGCTTGACCAGCGCTGGTCGAATGCAGTTTGCGGCGCAGGTCGCCCACGTCGCCCGAGCCAAGGTAGGCCCGAATCACTTCGGTGTCGGCTTGCACCTCGGCCGGTTGCCCTTGGGCGATCACCTGGCCGAAGTTCAGCACCACCACATGGTCGGACAGGTCCATGACCATGCCCATGTCGTGTTCGACCATCAGCACGGTCACCCCCCACTCCTCGCGCACGTCGAGGATGAAGCGGGCCATGTCTTCGGTTTCTTCGCGGTTCATGCCCGCCACGGGTTCGTCCAGCATCAGGATTTGCGGCTGCATGGCCAGGGCGCGGGCCATTTCCACGCGCTTTTGCAGGCCGTAGGACAGCGCGGCCACTGGGGCGTGGCGGATGTGGTCGATTTCCAGGAAATCGATGATGCGTTCCTCGATGTCGCGGCGCAGTTCGGCCTCTTCCTGGCGGGCACGGCCCAGGTAGAAGAGCGCGTCAAGCACGTTGGTTTTGAGGTGGGCGTGGCGGCCGAGCTTGATGTTGTCGAGCACCGTCATGCCCCGGAACAGCGCGATGTTCTGGAAGCTGCGCCCTAGCCCCATGCGGGCGCGTTGCGGCGCGGGCACGCGTGAAATGTCTTCACCCTTGAACAGGATGCGCCCCTGCGAGGGGCGGTAAAACCCCGAAATGGTGTTGAACAGCGAGGTCTTGCCCGCGCCGTTGGGGCCGATCACGGCCGTGATGGACCCTGCCTGGACATCAAAGCCCACGCCGCTGAGGGCGCGCACACCGCCAAAGGTCAGTGTGATGCCGTCAACCTGCAGCAAAGGGGGGGTCAGAGAACCACTGGAAAGGTGTGTCGCCATCGGTGTTGTGTGCGGGTTTGGGTGGACTGTTTGGGTTTCTACTGTTGCGTAGCTTCCCTACTCGCAAGTAAATTCTGAGGCCAGCGCGATGCCATAGCATCGGTACTTTCCCTGTGTGACCTCCCATGACCAACACCTCCGCTGCCAACAAGAATCCCCGGGCGCCCGCTGTCAAATCCCCGTGGGCGGTGGTGCCCGACCGCGAGCAGCAGCGCGAAGCCAAGCGCCACGCGGTGCTGTCCACCGCCGCGCAGCTGTTCAACGAGCGCGGTTTTCACGCCACGTCGCTCGACGACATTGCCGCCCGGCTCCAGGTCAGCAAGCCCACGCTGTACTACTACGTGAAGAACAAGGATGAAATCCTGATCGAGTGCGTGCGCCAAGGCCTGCAAATGACCATTGACGGCATCGAGGCCTCGCGCCAAGCCGGGGGCAAAGCCATCGACCAGCTGATGGCGTGCATGCGCGTGTACGCGCACATCGTCACCCAGGATTTCGGGATGTGCCTGATCCGGGTGGGCGACGAAGAGCTGCCCGCCGAGAGCCGCAAGGAGCTGCGGCGGCTGAAGTCGGCCATCGATCACGAGTTCCGCCGCCTGGTCGCGGCCGGGGTGGAGGAGGGGTCGCTGCAGCCTTGCGACCCGAAAATGACGGCGTTCGTGATTGCCGGTGCGCTGAGCTGGATCGGGCGCTGGTACCAGTCCGGTGGCGAATACACGCCCGAGCAGGTGGCCGATCAGTGCATTGCCACCTTGTGCGACGGGGTGCTGCGCCGCACCGTGGTGGCGGCCTGACACCCGTCCCGTCAGACCTGCCCGGGGGGGGGGCCGGGTGTGGGAACACCAAGCCTCAGAACGGGGGGCCTTCTTCGTCGGTGGGATCGGTGGCGGTGGGGCCGGGAGCTGTGCCCGTGGTTGGCGTTGGCCGGGACGGCGTGGTGGCGGCATCCAATTCGGCCAGGCCGTCGAGTGCGTCGATCAGGTCGCCGATCAGTGGGGTCATCTCGGCGGTGAGCATGAGCACGTTGCCGTCGAAGTCGTCGGCGCGTTGGCCTTGGGCTTTGGCCTGCTCCAGCACGTCGTCGGCAAACGCCACTTTTTTCAGCTGCAGGGTGTCGGTCAGCAAAAAGCTGACGCGCCCGTCCCAGTCCAGCGCCAGCCGGGTGGGTTGTTTGCCCACGGCGATGTGGTCGCGCACCTCGTCGGTCAGCAGCGGGTGGCGGGCGTAGCGCACCACGGCCTGGGTTTCGTCGGCGGACTTGAGTTCGCACTCCTTGCCGATGTCAAAGCCGGCGGGTGCGGCCTGCTCGGTCAGCCAGGTGGCCATGGCCACCGCCGGTGAGGTGGCGGTGTTCAGGGGCTCCACGCTGAACCCGTCCAGCAGCTTGACCAGCGCGGTGATGATGTCGTCGGCCCGTCCAGCGCTGGTGGTGTCCAGCACCATGCGCCGGTGGGTGGGGTCCAGCCACACCCAGGTGGACTGCTGGCGCGGAAAGGCCTGCGGCAGCAGGGCGGCCATGGCCTCTTCTTTCATGTCGCGCTGCTCTTTTTTGCCGGGCTTGCGCCCGGTGGTGGCCTCGATCTGCTGGGCCATTTCGTCCACCCGCCGCTTGATGACGCTGGCCGGCACCTGCCGCACCTCGGCCATGAAACGGAGCATCCATTGGCCATTGACGGATTCCACCAGTGGGCCGTGCCCGATTTCGCCACCGGTGTGCCGGGGCTCCACCCAGCCCACGGCCTTGTCCTGGCTGGCGCCGCAGGGTTCAAAAACCATGCGCCTCAGGGCGGCATCCAACACTTCCAATGACTCGGGCCAGCCAGACGCGACCCCATGCACCCACACATTCTTGAACACGGTTTTCCTTTGTTTGCCTATTCGGTTGACCCGTTGGGTCTGACCCCTGTGGGGCCATGGGGGAGAGTCTATCGGCACGACCCGGGCGCCCGGCTGAGGTGGGGTGATTTTGTATAAAAATGGCTTCTAACGCTTTATGGATATGACTATTGAGCTATCTATTTATTCATTGCCCTGCCAGTGAATCGGGAGGGGGTGGGGCGTGGCTGGCTTGCAGGCGACCCAGTTGGTGCGCCAGTTCCACGGCCGAATGCACGCCCAGTTTGTCAAAAATGTTGGCGCGGTGAAATTCCACCGTGCGCGGGGTGATGCCCAGGTGGTCGGCGATGTTTTTGTTGTAGTGGCCCTTGAGCAACTCGTCCAGCACCTCGCGTTCGCGCTGGCTCAGGCTGGCCAGGGCGGTGCGCAGGCGCCGCACCTGCTCGCTGGCCTGCTGGCGCTGCTGGGCGGCGGCCAGGGCCTGTTCCACGCGGTCCACCAACTGGTTGTCCTGGAAGGGCTTTTCCAGAAAGTCCCAGGCCCCGTTCTTCACGGCGGCCACGGCCATGCTCACGTCGCCATGGCCGGTCAGGAACAGCACGGGCCAGGGGCAGGCCAGCGCGGTGAGTTTTTCAAAGGTGTTGAGGCCCGACAGGGGCTCCATGCGGATGTCCAGTAAGACCACGGCGTGGCCCCAGTCGGTCTGGCGTTCGGCGGCGGCTGCCAAAAACGCTTCGCCACCGGACCAGGTGGCGGCGTGGTAGCCGCGGGAGTCGAACAGCCAGGCCAGGCCGTCGCGCACGTCGGGGTCATCGTCAACGATGTGGATGGCGGCGGTGTTCATGGTGCAGGCGGGGTGTGGAGGCGGTGGCCAGGGGTGGAGGGGGCATCCGACAGGGGCAGCCACACGGTGAAGCGGGCGCCGCCCAGCTCGGCGTCACGGCTGACGTCGATGCGGCCGTGGTGGGCCTCCACGATGGAGCGGCAAATGGCCAGGCCCATGCCCATGCCACCGTCTTTGGTGCTGAAAAAGGCGCTGAAGATGTGCTCCCGGTGCTCCTCGCTCACGCCGGGGCCATTGTCGGCCACGTGCAGGGCGGCCAGTTGCTGCGTGGGGTCCACGTCCAGCCAGATCCTCACCTGTGCGGGCGGCGTGGCGCCCCGGGCGGCCCAGTCCTGGGCGTTGGTCACCAGGTTGGTCACCACGTGCTCCAGCAGCAGGCCGTCGGCCAGCACCCACAACGCGCCCGGTTGCGGCAGCGGCAGCAGCACCGTGCCCGCCACGGCGGTGTGGCTGAGGGTGGCCTTGTGCAGAAAGGCGGCCAGGTCCAACACCTGGCGTGAGAGCTCGCGCCGCCGGGCAAAGGCGTTCACCCGCTGGATGATGCCCCCGGCCTTGTCCGACAGGCGGGCCATGCGCTCCACCACGGGCTCCACGTCGGGCAGGGCGATGTTGCGCGCGCGCAGGCGGTTGAGCAGTCCGTTGGCAAAGCTGCTGAGGGCCCCCAGCGGCTGGTTCAGCTCGTGGGCCAGGGTGGAGGCGACCTCGCCCATGGCCACGAGGCGGCCCGAGGCCTCCAGCTTTTCCTGCTGCACGCTGGCCAGGCGCTGGGCGCGCTTGCGTTCACTGATGTCCAGCACCGAGCTCATCCACCCCAGGTGTTCGCCGCCCGTGGTGGTCAGCGGGGCTTCGTGGATGAGCACATCCACCCGGTGGCCGTCGCGGTGCTGGAACTGCACTTCCACCCCCTGGTCCAGCGTGCCCCGGTGGATGATGCCGCGGTGCACCACGTTGAGTTCGTCGGTGTGTTCGGGCGGCCAGTAGGGCAGGGGGGCGGAGCGGCCCACCAGCTCTGGCGCGCTGTAGCCCACCATGCGGCAGAACGCCTCGTTGACGTACAGGATTTGTCCCTCCCGCGTCCAGGCCCGCAAACCGATGGTCACGGAGTTCTCCATGGCCGTGCGCAGCGCCACCTGGGCTTCCAGCAGGGATTGCACGCGCTGGCGCTTGGCCATGTCGCGGCGCAGCGCAAACAGGCTGGCCAGCATGCCCAGCAAAAACAGCAGCGCCACCAGCAGGAACAGGCGGGGCACGGTGGCCGGTTGCGAGGCCTGGGGGGCCACTTCGATGAACAGGTCGGTGTCGGGCAGGTTCATGGGGGCCAGGTAGGGGCCATCCGCGTCTTGGCGGTGCGCCAGTGGTGTGTCGGCGCCGTCGGTCACCATGCGCACCTCGTGGTTCTGGTGAAACCAGTTGGGCACCAGCCCCTGCACACAGGCGTTCATGGACAGGGCCGCCAGGTAAGTGCCCACAAATTCGCCACGCTCGAAGTACGGCACCGCCAGCCACACCGTGTCGCCGGGCGTGCCGTTGGCCTCGCGCATGGGGCCGGCGTAGGCCGAGCGCCGCAGGCCCACGGCAATGTCCAGCATGCTGTCCAGCGCTTCGCCGTTGTCGGGGTGGTTGGCCCGGTCGCGGAGCCAGTGCGTGGGCCAGTGGGGCGCTCGGTCGTCACGGGCCGGGTGTGACGGTGGCGAGACCACGGGGCTGGCATGTGCCAGGTCGAGCAGGGCGTGGGAGGTCTGGGTGGTGTTGGCCACCCAGCCGTGCCAGCGCACGGCGCCGGGTTCGTTCCACAACAGGCCGCCCTGCAAGGGCGGGCGGGCGGGGTTGCTTTGGGTGGTCTGACGGGCCAGCACCAGCAGGTCGTCCTCCAGGCGGCTGAAGTGGAAGCGCACACTCTGCTCCAGCCACTGGCCGTCGGCCACGCGGCGGCGCTCTTCTTCACCCTTTTCGTAGGCATTGAGGTAGAGGACCAGCGCCACCACCGAGGCCACCACCAGCACCAGCAGCCCCAGCAGCAGCCACAGGGTGCGGCGGTTGCGCAGGCTTTGACCGGGCGCCACTTGCTGCAGCAGGTCAAAGTCGGGGAGGGGTGGGGTGGTTTGCATGGGGGTGACGCAGGTGCCAGTCAGCCGTAGCATAGCCAGCATGTTCAATTCCGCCACTGTGGCTGACACCAGTCGCCGCCAATGCCTGCAGACCCTGGGTGTTGCCGTGGCCACAGGCCTGTGGTCAGGTCATGGGGCCAAAGCCGCTGCCGGGGTGACCACCATCCGGTTTTCCCATGTGGTGGCCGAAGACACCCCCAAGGGGCTGGCCGCCGAACGGTTCCGGGCGTTGGTGAACGAGCGCTCGGGCGGGCGCATACAGGTGCAGGTGTACCCCCGCGCCCACCTGTATGGCGACCACGACGAAATGCAGGCCCTGCAACTGGGGGCGGTGGAGATGCTGGCCCCCTCGCTGTCGAAGTTTGGGCGCATCGGGTTTCCCGAGTTCGAGCTGTTTGACCTGCCCTACCTGTTTCCCGATGTGGCCAGCGTGCGACGCATCACCCAGGGTGCGCTGGGGCAACGCATGCTGGAGCGGTTGATGCGCCAGCGGCTGGTGGGGCTGGGCTTCATGGACAACGGCTTCAAACACATGAGCGCCAACCGCCCGCTGCTGGCGCCCGAACACTTTGTGGGCTTGCGCATGCGGGTGCAGGCCTCGCGCGTCATTGCGGCGCAGATGCGTGCCCTGGGCGCGCGCCCGGTGACGCTGGCGTTCAGCGAAACCCGCCGCGCCCTGGCGGCCCGGGTGGTGGACGGCACGGAAAACCCCATTTCCAACTTCTGGACCCAGCGCATGCACGAGGTCCAGACCGATTTCAGCCTGACCCAGCACGCTTACCTGGGCTACGCCGTGGTGGCCAACCAGCGCTTTTGGTCCAGCCTGGGGCGGTCCGACCGTGAACTGGTGGCCACGGCCTTGCAGGAAGCCCTGCAGTTTGGCAACCAGGTGGCCGACCTGCAAAACGACAAGGCCCTGAAGGCGCTGCGAGAGGCGGGCACGACCCGCATCCACCAGCCCGACGAGGGCCAGCTCTCGCGCATGCGCGCAGCAGTCGCCCCTGTGCACAGTGAGTTGGCGCAGCGCATTGGCCCACAGTGGCTGACCGATGCCCGGGCGGTGTTGGCGGCCTAGGGTAAACCCCAGGTGGGCGCCTGTTGAACGCCACAGTTGTGGCGGTCCGGTGTGGTTTGTATCGTTGGGGCCATCCCTTCTGACGCACATTCAACACTGGAGATGAGCATGAAATTGACTTTGAAAATGACGGTGGCCGGCGCATTGTTGGCCTTGGGTTTGGCGGCGCAGGCGGCCCCCATCGTCATCAAATACAGCCACGTGGTGGCCGACGTCACGCCCAAAGGCAAGGCCGCCCTGAAGTTCAAGGAACTGGCCGAGAAGAAGCTGGCCGGCAAGGTCGAGGTGCAGGTGTTCCCCAACAGCCAGCTGTTTGGTGACGGCAAGGAAATGGAAGCCCTGCTGCTGGGTGACGTGCAGATCATTGCCCCTTCACTGGCCAAGTTTGGCAAATACACCAAGCAGCTGCAGATTTTTGACCTGCCTTTCCTGTTTGACGACATCGCCGCCGTGGACCGCTTCCAGGCCAGCAAGGAAGGCCAGAATCTGCTGACCTCCATGCAGAAGAAAGGCATCATGGGCTTTGGCTACATGCACAACGGCATGAAGCAGCTGTCGGCCAACGTGCCCTTGGGCTCACCGGCCGATGCCAAGGGCCTGAAGTTCCGCATCCAGGCGTCTGACGTGCTGGAAGCGCAGTTCAAGGCCGTGGGCGCCAACCCCCAGAAAATTTCGTTCTCCGAGGTGTACCAGTCGCTGCAAACCGGTGTGGTCGATGGCACCGAGAACCCCTGGTCCAACATCTACAGCAAGAAATTCCATGAGGTGCAGGGCTACATCATGGACAGCAACCACGGTGTGCTTGACTACATGGTCATCGGCAACGCCAAGTGGTGGTCCGGTCTGCCAGCCGACGTGCAAAAGGGCCTGAAAGAAGCCATGGTCGAGTCCATCAAGTACGGCAACGACGCGGCTTTTGAAGAAGCCAATGATTTCCGCAAGAAGGTCATTGCCGACAACAAGGCCAAAGTGCTGCCCATGAGCAAAGACCACCAGGCCCAGTGGCGCGCCGCCATGAAGCCCGTGTGGAAGCAGTTTGAAGGCGACATCGGCAAAGACCTGATCGACGCCGCCTTGCGCGCCAACAACAAGTAAGCCGCCTGCCTTTCCCGATCCCATCCCTCCTGACTGCCCCGGCCTGGCCGGGGCTTTTTTTGGACCAAGGCCATGAAAATTCTCGATCACCTGGAAGAGTGGATCATTTCACTCATGCTGCTGTCCATGACAGGCCTGACTTTTATTCAGGTCGTCATGCGCTATGTCTTCAACTCGGGCTTCTCCTGGGCGCAGGAGCTGACCACCGTGTTCTTCGGCATCATGATTTTTACCGGCATCTCCTACGGTGTGCGGGTGGGCTCGCACATCGGCGTGGATGCGCTGGTCAAGTTGCTGCCCGTCGGGCCCCGCCGCTGGGTGGGCGTGCTGGCGGTGTTGCTGAGCCTGGTGTACGTGGGTTTTGTGCTCACGGGCGCCTCCACCTACGTGCTAAAGATGAAGGAAGTGGGCATTGAGTTTGACGACATGCCCATCGAGCGCTGGCAGGTGCTGGCCGTCATGCCGCTGGGCTACGCGCTGACCGGCTGGCGCTTTGTGCAAATCCTCATCGGCTTGCTGACGGGCACCCGCGCATCGTTTGATTTGGCCGATGAGGCCGCCGAAGCGCTCAAACTGAAGAGTGAGGAGTCACAAGCATGAACACCATCGTATTGTTCGCGGCCCTGTTTTTCTGCATGGCCATCGGCATGCCCATTGCCATCAGCCTGGGCCTGTCCAGCCTGGTCACCATCGTGTTTTTCTCGCAGGACTCGCTGGCCTCCATGGCCATCAAGATGTTCGAGACGAGTGAGCACTACACACTCATGTCCATCCCGTTCTTCGTGCTGGCGGGTGTGCTGATGTCCACCGGTGGTGTGGCCAAGCGCATGGTGCACTTTGCCATCGCGGCGGTGGGCCATTTGCGCGGCGGGTTGGCCATTGCGTCCATTCTGGCGTGCATGCTGTTTGCGGCGGTGTCGGGCTCCAGCCCGGCCACGGTGGTGGCCATTGGCTCCATCGTCATCGCGGGCATGGTCAAGAACGGCTACCCGCAAGAGTTTGCCGCCGGTGTCATCTGCAACGCGGGCACGCTGGGCATCCTGATTCCGCCGTCCATCGTCATGGTGGTGTACGCCGCCGTGACCGAGGTGTCGGTGGGCCGCATGTTCATGGCTGGCGTCGTTCCCGGCCTGCTGCTGGGCTTCATGCTGATGTTTGCGGTTTGGTGGCGTGCGGGCAAGCTCAAGACCGCGCCCCCGCCCAAGGCCAGCATGCGCGAGGTGTTGGGTGCGCTGCGCGAGTCCATGTGGGGCCTGATGCTGCTGGTCATCATCATGGGCGGCATCTACGGCGGCGTGTTCACGCCCACCGAAGCGGCAGCCGTGTCGGCGGTGTATGCGCTGGTGGTGGCGGTGTTTGTGTACCGCGACCTCAAGCCCAAAGACCTGCCCCATGTGTTCCTGGAATCGGGCCGCACCACGGTGATGCTGATGTTCATCGTGGCCAACGCCCTGCTGTTTGCCCATGTGCTGACCACCGAGCGCATCCCACAAACCATTGCCGAGCACATCATGGAAATGGGCATGGAGCCCTGGATGTTCCTGCTGGTGGTCAACGTCATCCTGTTGGTGGCGGGCAACTTCATGGAGCCCACCGGCATCATTTTGATTTTGGCGCCCATCTTCTTCCCCATCGCCACGCAGCTGGGCATTGACCCGATTCACCTGGGCATCATCATGGTGGTGAACATGGAGATCGGCATGGTGACACCGCCCGTGGGGCTGAACCTGTTCGTGACCAGTGGCGTCACCGGCATGAACCTGATGCAGGTGGCCAGGGCCGCGCTGCCCTGGTTGTCGGTGCTGATGGTCTTCCTGGTGCTGGTGACCTACATCCCCCAGATCAGCCTGTTCCTGCCCAACCTCGTCATGGGGGCCTGAGCCGGTTCTGTGGGGATGATATTTGAATAAAAGCGGCTTCTGCCGCTTTTATTCATTGGGTTTCAAGCTATCAAAAAAGACTGACCAGCAGCACCGCCGCGGTGCCCCACATCATCAGGGCCACCACGCCGTCCAGCCAGCGCCACAGCGTGGCCGAGCCCAGGCGGCGGCCCAGCCAGAACACGGCGGCACCGAGCAGCAGGAACCACACCGTCGAGCCCACCGCGGCCCCCAGGCCAAACACCGTGTTGCCCGGGGCGCCATAGGCCAGCGAGGCGGTGCCAATCAGCACGGCGGTGTCCAGCCAGGCGTGGGGGTTGAGCCACGAGAACGCCAGGGCGGACATCACTGCCTGGCGGCGGCCAATGGGCTGGCTGGCTGCGCCGGGGCCTTCGCTGCCCGCCACCACCAGCGCGGCGGTGGGGTGGGGGGCCCAGCAGCGGCGCGCTGCCTCCCAGCCGTACACCGCCAGAAACAGCACACCGGCGCCCACCAGCGCACCCTGCAGCTTGTCCGACAGGCCACCCAGCTGGGCCAGGCCCAGCACGCCCAGGGCAATCAGCAGCACGTCGGCCACGATGCAAATGCCCACCGTCAGCCACACATGCTGGCGCTGCAGGCCCATGCGCAGCACATGCGCGTTCTGCGGGCCGATGGCCATGATGAGCGACAAACTCAACACCATGCCAGCGGTGAAGGCGGGGTGGAACAGGGGCAGGGCCAGGGTGGTCATGGTGAAGCGCTCGGGGTCGGTGACGTGGGGGAGTGGTGGCCCAGGGAAGGTGGGCGATCCGGGGCCAGAGTGTGCGCCGGGCGGGTGTTAAATTAAACTGAGTTAACTTAAAGTAGATTCAGTCAATTTTTATTTAACCGATTGCGCCCATGCTGGACCCCCGCCAACTCGAAGCACTGGCCGCCGTGGTGGACCACGGCAGCTTTCAGGCCGCAGCCCAGGGTCTCAACGTGACCTTGGCCGCGGTGTCGCTGCGCATCAAGTCGCTGGAGGCCAGCCTGGGGCAGCGTGTGCTGGTGCGCGGCAAAACGGTGCGCGCCACCGCGGCGGGCCAGGCGTTGCTGACCCATGTGCGCCAGGTGCGCCTGATGGAGGCCGACCTGCTCAGTGCGCTCGGTGGTGCCGGTGGCGGTTCGGGCGCTGCCCGCTGGCAAACGCTGAGTGCGGCCATCAACGCCGATACCCTGGCCAGCTGGTTCCTGCCGGGGGTGGCGCCCCTGTTGGCGCGCCACCACCTGCTGCTGGACGTGATGCTGGACGACCAGGACCACACCCACGATGCCCTCAAAAGCGGCGATGTGCTGGGTTGCGTGACCACACTGGCGCAGCCCCTGCGCGGCTGCGTGGCCGAGCCGCTGGGCACCATGCGCTACCGCTGCGTGGCCAACCAGGCCGTGGCGGGCAGCGTGCAAACGCCGTCGGGCGGGTTGTCGGTGCACCGGATGCTGGCCACCCCCGCCGTCATTTTCAACCGAAAGGATGGGTTGCAAGATGCCTACCTGGCCCAGCATTTTGGGCTTCAACAGCCCGCCTACCCCCGCCATTTTGTGCCGGCGGTCGATGGCTTTGAAATGGCCATTGAGCTGGGGCTGGGCTGGGGCATGGTGCCCGACCAGCACCTGAACACCCGTGCCCGGCAAGTGGGCCGTGTGCCGCTGGTCGAGCTGGCCGCCGGCAAGACGGTGGACGTGACGCTTTACTGGCAGCACTGGGAGCGCGAAGCCCCGTCGGCCCAGCGTCTGACCCAGGCCGTGAAGGCGGCGGCAGCGGCCAGCCTGTTGCCGGTGTGATGTTTCCCGCACCCCCGCACCCAAGCACCCTGGAGGGGCGCGGGGGGCAGATGGGGCATCAGCCCTTGAGGCAGCTGCTCATGAAGGCTTTGCGCTCGTCGCCCTTCAGTGCCTTGGTCTTGGCGTCTGCGTTGCAGCTTTTCATCTTGTTCTGCTGGGCGGTCTTGCCGTCGGCCGGCTCGGCTTTGGCGCTCAGGCAGGTTTTCATGAAGGCCTTGCGCTCGTCGCCGGCCAGGTTTTTGGTCTTGGCGTCGGCGTTGCAGGTCTTCATCTTGTTTTGCTGGGGCGTGGGCGCGTCGGCGGCGAATGCAGGGCTGGCGAGCAGGCCCATGCTGAAAGCGAAGGCAATGGCCAAGTGTTTCATGTGTGAAATCCCTCGTTGGAAGTGGTGTGGCGCTGGGCGGTGTGCCCAACGCTGCATTGTGGTCATGGCGGTGTCGGCTGACGCGCCTGGTCCCAAAAAATAAGCCTCCGGGAACGTGGCACGATGCAAACCCGCCACGCCCGTGTGCGCGATGCACGGGTGGCACGCCGTTCGGGTGCGTGGGCAGCCACGCCAGCCCACCCGGGGGGGCACCCTGCGGGCTGGGCACCTAAAATCGGTCCATGCTGAACATCAAACAAGAACTGTTGACCGCCTTGGCGGCCGAGCTGGAAAAACTCACCCCCGGTGCGGGCGACTTGGCCATTTTTGAAACGCCCAAGGTGGCCGCACACGGCGATTTTGCTTTCACCGCGGCCATGCGCCTGGCCAAACCCCTGGGCCAAAACCCCCGCCAACTGGCCGAGACCTTGTGCGCTGCGTTGCGCACCGTGCCCGTGTTTGAGCGGTGGGTGGACGCGCTGGAAATCGCCGGTCCCGGCTTCATCAACGTCCGCCTCAAGGCCGCCGCCAAGCAGGCCGTGGTGCGTGACGTGCTGAGCCAGGGCGCTGATTTCGGCCGTCAGCCGGCTCGGCAGGATCGTGTGCTGGTGGAGTTTGTGTCGGCCAACCCCACCGGCCCCTTGCACGTGGGCCACGGCCGCCAGGCCGCCCTGGGTGACGCCATTTGCAACCTGCTGGCCACCCAGGGGTGGCAGGTGCACCGCGAGTTCTATTACAACGACGCGGGCGTGCAAATCCAGACCCTGGCCAAAAGCACGCAGTTGCGCGCCCAGGGCGTCAAGCCCGGGGACGAGGGCTGGCCCACCGACCCAGACAACCCGGCCAGCAAGGCGTTCTACAACGGCGACTACATCGCAGACATTGCCGCCGACTTTCTGGCCAAGCAAACGGTCAAGGCCGATGACCGCGAATTCACCGCCAGCGGCGATGTCCAAGACATGGACAGCATCCGCCAGTTTGCCGTGGCCTACCTGCGCCACGAGCAGGACCTGGACCTGAAGGCCTTTGCCGTCCGCTTCGACCATTACTACCTGGAGTCCAGCCTCTACACCAGCGGGCGTGT
>PNML01000080.1 GCA_013823635.1 Polaromonas sp.
GAAATCAACAGCCCCAACGGCCCGCGCCGCGCCGGGGCCGAGCGCGCCGCCATCAACGCGCCCATGCAGGGCACGGCGGCCGACCTCATCAAGCTCAGCATGGTGGCGGTGCAGCAGGCCCTGGACGCCCAGGGCAAGGCCACGAAGATGATCATGCAGGTGCACGACGAACTGGTGTTTGAAGTGCCGCTGGCCGAGGTGGACTGGTTGCGGGAAGCGGTGCCCCGGCTCATGGCCGGCGTGGCTGCGCTGAAAGTGCCGCTGCTGGCCGAAGTGGGCGTGGGGCCCAACTGGGAGCGGGCGCACTGAGGGCGAAAAAAAGCCACCGCGTCAAGGGCGGTGGCTTGGCTGAGTTGCCTGTGTGGGCCGTCAGAGCTTGAAGGCGCTGACCACGTGGGTCAGTTGCTTGGCCTGTTCTTGCAGGGAGGCGGATGCGGCCGAGGCCTCCTCGACCAGCGCGGCGTTTTGTTGCGTCACACCGTCCATCAGGGCCACCGCCTGGTTGATCTGGGAAATACCCAGCGCCTGTTCGGAGCTGGACGAAGCGATGTCGCGCATGATTTGCGTCACACCATTGATAGCAGTCACGATTTCCTTCATGGTTTGGCCGGCCTGATCGACCTGGTGCGTACCGGCCTCCACTTTGTTGACCGACTCGTCAATCAGCGCCTTGATTTCCTTGGCCGCTGTGGACGAGCGCTGCGCCAGCGAGCGCACCTCGGATGCCACCACCGCAAAGCCACGCCCCTGTTCGCCCGCGCGGGCGGCTTCCACGGCAGCGTTCAACGCCAGGATGTTGGTCTGGAACGCAATGCTGTCAATCACGGCAATGATGTCGACAATTTTGCGAGACGAGGTGTTGATCTCGTCCATGGTGTGCACCACCTGGGCCACCACCTCGCCACCACGGCTGGCCACCACCGACGCGGTTTCGGCCATGCGGTTGGCCTGTCCGGCGCTGTCGGCGTTGAGCTTGACGGTGCTGTTGAGCTCTTCAGTGGCCGATGCCGTTTGCTCCAGCGAGCTGGCTTGCTGCTCGGTACGGGCTGACAGGTCCATGGTGCCGCTGGCCACCTGGTTGGAGGCGCTGGCAATGGCATCGGCCCCGGTTACCACTTTGGACAGCAGCGCGCGCAGGTTGCCCTGCATGGTGCTCATCTGGCCCAGCAGGTGGGTGATTTCGTCGCCACCGTCGGGCACGATGCGGTGGGTCAAATCGCCCTGGGCAATGGCGGTGGCCGAGGCATCGGCCGCAGCAAACCCCCTGGCCATGCGCCGCAGCGTGCCCACCATGAACAGCGTGACCGGCAGCGCACCCAACACCAGCACGCCCACAAAAAACCACAGGCCTATGTCGTAGTTGCGCACGACATCGGCGGTTTGCTCGTCGGCCAGTTTGGCTTGGTAGTCAATCATTGTGCCGATGGCGGCTTCAAACGCCGCGCCTTCGGTGGCGGCTGCCTTCAGGTAAAACGCCACGGTGGCGTTGGAGAAGTCGTTTTTCTTGAGCGCTTCCATCACCTGGTCGCGCTTGTCTTGCCAGGCCTTGCGTTTGGCCACCATGTCAGCGAACAGGGCTTTTTCTGCTGGCCCGCTCAGCGTGTCCTCCACAAATTTCTGGGCCTTGGTGTTGCCGTCGCGCAGTGCGGCAATGCGGTCGGTGTGCAGGCTGATGGAGTGCGTGTGCACGCTTAGCAGGGGCGACTCGGGCGCGTGCTGGAACATCAGCAAAATTTCCATGCGGTTGACCATGAACCCGTGGCGCATGGTGTTGAGCGCAGAAATGGTCTCCACCTGGTGGGTTTTGAGCTCGGTCAGGGCATCTTTGGCATGCTTCATGCCCCACAGGCCGGTGCCCATGGCGGCCAGCAGCACCAGCCAGTACACCAGCAGCGAGGCCCATACGCGCTGGGTCAGACGGAATTGGTCAAACATGCAATCTCCTCAACGTTTGTGCGCATGCAGTGGTGCACGGGTTCATGGCGGGTGTCCGCCTTGGGTAGAAGTTGATGTTAGCACCGGCCAGTCGTCATGCAGGATGCATGCTTGACGGAGTGGGGACGGAACTTGATCGTGGGGCTGATGTCTCAGCTGTGGCTGACTACCTGCCGGGTGTGTGTCTTGTGGTTGCTCAGCGGCTTTTGCCAAAAGCCACGCCGTGTGGTCCCGTGTTCATGGTTTCCCGTTTACAGTGCCTCGGGCCGTGGAATTACCCTGCTGCCAAAAATGAATGCCTGAGCGAGCATGCGAAGACATGCTACGCGTGGTTACCATGTCGGTGTCATTCAAGGCTTGCCACATCCGTCCACAGCAGCACAAACCCGTAGGTACCACCATGATCCAACCTCAGCTGGAATCCGATTTTCACGCACTGTTGCCTGGCACCGTCACGGCAGACGGCCCTACCCGCCGAACCGCACTCAAGGCGGCCCTGGGCGTGGGCTACGCCGCCGCCACGCTGCCCGTGATGGCCCAAAGTGTGGTCAAGACATCCGCCGAAGGCCTGGTGGCCGGTGATGTGAGCATCGACGTCAACGGCTTCAAGATGCCGGCCTACCGAGCCGCACCGGCGGGCAAAACCGGGTTGCCGGTGGTGCTGGTGTTGTCCGAAATTTTTGGCGTGCACGAGTACATTGCCGACACCGCACGTCGGTTTGCCCGGGCCGGCTACCTGGCCATTGCCCCCGAATTGTTTGTGCGCCAGGGCGATGCCCAGAGTTACGGCGAAATGGCCAAGCTGATCGCCGAGGTCATTTCCAAGGTGCCCGATGCCCAGGTGTTGGCCGACCTGGATGCCACGTTGGCCTGGGCGGGCGCCAATGGCGGTGATCTGAACCGCGTGGGCATCACCGGCTTTTGCTGGGGCGGGCGGCAGGTGTGGCTGTACACGGCGCACAACCCCCGCGTCAAGGCGGGCGTGGCCTGGTACGGGCGCTTGGTCGGGCAGTCCACCCCGCTCACGCCCAAGCACCCCGTGGACGTGGCCGCGCAGTTGAACGGACCGGTGCTGGGGCTGTATGGTGGCGCGGACACGGGCATTCCCCTGGACACCGTCGAGTCCATGAAAATCAAGCTGGCCCAGGGCAACGCGGCGGCCAAGGCTTCGCAGTTTGTGGTGTATCCGGACGCCCCCCACGCCTTCCATGCCGACTACCGCCCCAGCTTCCGCCAGGGGCCGGCGCAGGACGGCTGGCAGCGCGCCCTGGACTGGTTCAAGACCCACGGGGTGGCCTGAGGCACACTGCAGCGTTGGCGCAGACTGAAAAATCCGCCCCCTGTGGGCGGTTTTTTTTATGAAAATTGCCTCCCATCGCTTTAATTTATTACGTTGTTTGCTATGACATTGTTGTTGATCTTGCTGGGCACCATCACCGCGGGCGTGGGCAGCGTGTGGCTGGCGGCTGCGCTGGGCCTGGGGGTGCTGTCGCGGTACACCTCGCACATGCTCAGCCTGGCGGCGGGTGCCCTGCTGGCCACGGCATTCATGCACCTGTTGCCGGAGGCCTTTGAGTCGGCCGCCGGTTCGCACGACCTGTTTGCGGTGTTTTTGGCCGGCGTGGTGTTCTTCTTTGTGCTGGACAAGGTGGAGCTCTACCACCACGGCCACGAGCATGGCCACGGCCATGAAGCCGGTCACCACGCGCACGACCCCCACGGCCATGACCATGCTCACCACGAACATGCGCATGCACCCGCCCGGGCCGACGCCGCCGCACCGCCCATGGGAGGCGGCTGGTCGGTGCTGGCGGGCGACAGCGTGCACGCCTTTGGCGACGGCATCCTGATTGCATCGGCCTTCATGGCCGACTGGAAGCTGGGCCTGGTCACCTCACTGGCGGTACTCGCGCACGAGGTGCCCCACCACATGGGCGACCTCGTGGTGCTGCGTGGCACCGTGGGTTCGCGTCGGGCGGCCGTCGTCAAGGTGTCGCTGGCCGGCACGGTCACCGCCCTGGGCGGCGTGGTGGGTTACGCCATGGTGAGCCAGCTGGACGACTACCTGCCGTTTTTCCTGGTGGTGGCGTCCAGCAGTTTTGTCTACGTCGCCCTGGCCGACCTGATTCCCCAGTTGCAAAAGCGCCTCAACCTCACCGACACCCTGGCCCAGCTGGTGTGGCTGCTGGTGGGGGTGGCGCTGGTGACCACCGTCAGCGGGTTGGCACACGGGGGCTGAGGCAGACTGCCCCCGCAGGCCGCTGGCCGCGGTGGGCTGACCCTCAGGCCCCGTCCCCGGTGGCCACTGGCAGGCCGGGCGTGCGGCACCACTCGCTCCAGCTGCCGGCGTACAGCGCCTGACCACCCAGACCCGCCACCGCCATGGCCAGCACATTGGGCACGGCACTCACGCCGCTGCCGCAGTGGTGCACCACGGTGGCGGGGTCGCGGCCCGCCAGCAGCGCCACAAACTCGGCACGCAATTGCGCCGCCGGTTTGAAGAACCCGTCCGCGCCCAAGTTGAGCGAGAAGGGGCGGTTCAAGGCCCCGGGGATGTGGCCGGCCACGGGGTCCAGCGGTTCAACGTCACCCCGGTATCGGGGGGTGGCCCGGGCGTCAATGAGTGTCTGGCCCGGCTGTTGCAGCCGCTGTTGCACCGTGGCGGTGGTGACCAGCTCCACCAGCGGCGGCTTCAGGGCAAAGCCGCCGGGGGCGCCCGGGTCGGGTGGGGGTGTGGGGCCGGTTTCGCTGGCACCACCCGCCGCCAGCCAGGCCTGCCACCCACCGTCCAGCACGGCCACGGCGTCGTGGCCACACCACTTCAGCATCCACCACAGGCGGCCGCAGTAGTTCTGCCCCTGGCGGTCGTACACCACCACTTGGGTGTCGTTGTCCACGCCGTGGCTGGTCAGCCAGCGGGCCAGGTCTTCGCGCGCCGGCAAGGGGTGTCGGCCGCCCGAGGCCGGGGGGTGGGTGCTGTTGGCGGTGCCGTGTGCGCTGAGGTCGTGGTCGAGGTGCGCGTGGCGGGCGCCGGGGATGTGTCCCTGGACAAACTGGTCACTGCCCGCAGATGGGTTGCCCAGGTCAAAGCTGCAGTCGAAGGTGCGCAGCCGCTGGCCGCTGCGCATGAGTTGCTCAAGCTCTGCAACGCTGATGAGGGTGCCGTGGTGTGTCATGGTGGGCTCGTGTGTGGGAGGGGGGCGGTGTTCAGTGGTCTTCGGGCGGGGTTTGTGGCGCGGCGCGTGCGCGCAGCAACGTGGCCACGATGCCGCTGGCGATGATGAGCGCCATGCCCAGCCAGCCCATCAGGGGCAGCACATCCTGGAAGATCACGATGCTGTAGATGCCGGCAAACACGATGCCCGCGTACTGCAGGTTGGCCACCACCAGCGTGGCGCCGCTGGCGTAGGCCCGTGTCATGCAGAGCTGACCCAGCACGGCCAGCAGACCGATGGGGATGAGCCACAGCGCGTGTGGCCATGTCCAAACCGACCAGCCGGTGGTCAGCATGCCCACGCCCCCCACCAGGGTGGCCCCGAATGAGAAGTAAAACACCGTGCGGCTTTCCGGTTCCCCTGCTTTGGACAGCGCCGACACCTGCAGGTAGGCAAAGGCCGAAAAAATGCCCGACAGCATGCCCACCAGGCCCGCAAACAGCTGGTTGTCGGCCATGGTGGGGCGCAGCATCAGCGCCACGCCGCCAAACCCGGCCAGCACGGACACCAACAGCGGCCCCTGACCCCGCAATGGCTGGCCGCTGCGTTGCAGCAACAACGCACCACCCACCAGGAAGGCCGCGATCCAGACGCTGCTCATGTAGTTCAGCGTCATGGCCGTGGCCAGGGGCAGGTGGGCAATGGCGTAGAACCAGCTCGTGAGGGCGATGGTGCCCACCACACTGCGCCAGGCGTGCATGGCGGGCACGCGGGTGGCCAGTGACACACCCCGCACCCGCGTGACACCCCACATGAAACCCAGCCCGATCAGGCCACGGTAGAACACCACCTCAAAGCTGCCGAAGTGCTCGGACGCGACCTTGATGCACACGCCCATGGTGGCGAACAGCCAGGCCGCCAACAGCATCCACAAGGCTTGCATTTTTATGACTTTTAGGGCTCTGTCGCTTTGGTGGTATGGCTTTTAAGCTACTGAATCAGGGGCTGATGTTGCCCATGCGCTGGCGGTACCACTCGTGGAAGTGCTGCATGCCGTCTTCCATGGGGCTCTGGTAGGGGCCGACTTCGTTGTCGCCCCGTGCCAGCAGGGCTTGGCGGCCGGCGTCCATGCGTTCACCGATTTCGTCGTCTTCGATGCAGGTTTCCATGTAGGCGGCGCGTTGGGCCTCCACAAATCCGCGCTCGAAGGCGGCGATGTCTTCGGGGTAGTAAAACTCGACCATGTTCATGGTCTGGTGCACGCTGATGGGGTGCAGCGTGGACACGGTCAGCACATGGGGGTACCACTCCACCATGATGTGGGGGTAGTAGGTGAGCCAGATGGCGCCATGTTCGGGGTTTTGGCCGTTGCGGTAGGCCATGAGCTGTTCGTGCCATTTCTGGTACACCGGGCTGCCCGCCTTGCCCAGGAGGTTTTGGACCCCCACGGTCTGCACCGAGAACTCGGGTTTGAACTCCCAGCGCAGGTCGTCGCAGGTCACGAAGTTGCCCAACCCGGGGTGGAAGGGCACGACGTGGTAGTCCTCCAGGTACACCTCGATGAAGGTTTTCCAGTTGTAGTTGCAGGTGTGCATTTCCACGTGGTCCAGCACCATGCCGTCGAAGTTCAGCGCAGCGCGCGGACCCATGCCGGCCAGATCGGCCTCGATGTCGCGGCCGTTGTCTTCAAACAGCATGCCGTTCCATTCCCGCAGCGGGAATTTTTTCAGGTTCAGGCAGGGGTCCTGGGCAAAGTGGGGGGCGCCGACCAGTTCACCCAGCTGGCCCAAGGCCGAGCCGCCGCTGTAGGTCCAGCGGTGCAGCGGGCACACGATGTTGCCGCCTGCGCTGCCCGATTGGTTCTGGGCCAGGTTGCCCCGGCCTTTGAGCATGACCGCCTGGCGGTGGCGGCAAATGTTGGACACCAACTCCACCCCTTGTGCGGTGCGCACCAGGGCCCGGCCTTCACCCTCGTTGGGCAGGGCGTAGTAGTCCCCCACGTTGGGGACGGCGTTCTGGTGCCCCACATAGCGGGGCCCGCGCTGAAAGATGGTGGCCAATTCGCGCTGGAACAGCGCCTCGTCGAAGTAACTGGAAACTGGAAGTTGGCTTGCGGCCTGCTGCAGTTGAAGACTTAAATCAGACATGATGGTCCTGACCTAGAGACTCCCCCTATGAAGGGGCAGGGTAAGCGCATCACGAAAATCGCTGGCGACTGTCGGCTTGGCGCGGGAGGGTGAATGTGAAAACCTTGGTGCAACCCCGTCAGGGTGAAAAAGGGGCGCTTAGTGTACCCGCTGGGGTGATCAGCCCCGCCACGGGGGGGGGCAGTGGGAGGTGTGGGCGCATTTGCTGCATGGCGAAATGGGTATTCAGATCATGGGTTGCCTGTCCCGAAGCGGGGCGGCGCCTAAAATCAGTGCCAGACCGACTCACGCCCCTTCCATGCCCAAAGCCCGACCATCCGTCGAATCCCCCTCCGCGTCTCCCATGCCCGATACCTACGAACTGGCGTTGGCCGAACTGGAGCAGTTGGTGTCAGGGCTGGACGCTGGGCAGCTGCCACTGGACCAATTGTTGGCCCAGTACCAGCGGGGTGCGCAATTGCTGCAGTTTTGCCGTGACCGCCTGAAGATCGTGGAAAACCAGATCAAGGTGTTGGAAGACGGCGAGCTGAAAAGCTGGACACCCAACTGATGCCGCATACCCCGACAGCCATGGCGGTCACGCCGACCGCTGAGTTGGCCACCGCTGAAACCTTTGACCTCAACACCTGGATGGCTGACCGCCTGCAGGCGGTCGAACAGGCCCTGTCGCACTGGGTGGTGGAGGATTCGCCCGCCGGTCTGGGGCGAGCCATGCGCTACGCGGTGCTGGACGGCGGCAAACGCCTGCGCCCTTTGCTGGTGCTGGCGGCCAGCCAGTCAGCCGACACGCCCAACACCGAGGCGGCCATGCGTGCCGCCTGTGCGGTGGAGCTGATCCATGCCTACTCGCTGGTGCACGACGACATGCCTTGCATGGACAACGACGTGCTGCGCCGGGGCAAACCCACGGTGCACGTGGCCTATGGCCAGGCGCAGGCCTTGCTGGCCGGCGACGCCTTGCAGGCCCTGGCCTTTGAGCTGCTGGTGCCCGAGGGCGGCGGTGTGCCGCCCGTGCTGGGTGCCCAGCTGTGTTTGCAACTGGCCAAGGCCGCTGGCGTGCATGGCATGGCGGGTGGCCAGGCCATCGACTTGGCCAGTGTGGGACTGCCCTTGACGCAGGCGGAGTTGGAGCGCATGCACAGCCTCAAAACCGGTGCCCTGTTGCAGGCCAGTGTGCTCATGGGCGCGGCCTGTGGTCAGGTGCCGGCGCGTGCGTTGGCAGAACTGGCGCAATATGGTCGCTACCTGGGCTTGGCCTTCCAGGTGGTGGACGATGTGTTGGATGTGGTCTCCGACACCCAGACACTGGGCAAAACCGCGGGCAAGGACGCGAACCAGGAAAAACCCACCTTTGTCAGCCTCATGGGGCTGAACGCCGCCACCGACTACGCTCACCACTTGTTGTCCATGGCCCGTGCGGCGCTTGACCGCAGCGAATTGCCCCAGGTGCAGGCCTTGCACGCCCTGGCCAACCTGGTGGGCAGTCGCACCCATTGATGACCTTCCCCTGTTTGGCGGGTTTTCCTGAGCGCACCCGGGCTTGAACCATGACCACCACGGACGCTGCAACTGCGACAGACATGACTTCTTTACTTGCTTCCATCGAACAGCCTGCCGATCTGCGGCAGCTGGCTCGTCCCCAACTTCCGACCTTGGCGGCCGAACTGCGCCAGTTCGTGCTTGACAGCGTGTCGCGCACGGGGGGGCACCTCAGCTCCAACCTGGGCACGGTGGAGTTGACGGTGGCTCTGCACTACGTGTTCAACACCCCGCACGACCGCATCGTCTGGGACGTGGGTCACCAGACCTACCCGCACAAGATACTCACAGGCCGACGTGACCGCATGGGCACGCTGCGCCAGCTGGGGGGCATCAGTGGATTTCCCAAGCGCGATGAGAGCGAGTACGACAGCTTTGGCACGGCGCACTCGTCCACCTCCATTTCCGCCGCGCTGGGCATGGCCGTGGCCGCTCGCCAAAAGGGTGAGCACCGACATGCCATTGCCGTCATCGGCGACGGGGCCATGACCGCCGGCATGGCGTTTGAGGCGTTGAACAACGCCGGGGTGCACGATGACCTGCCCCTGCTGGTCATCCTCAACGACAACGACATGTCCATTTCCCCGCCGGTGGGGGCACTCAACCGCTACCTGGCGCAGCTGATGAGCGGGCAGTTTTATGCCGCTGCCAAGAACGTGGGCAAGCAGGTGTTGCGCAATGCGCCCCCACTGTTCGAGCTGGCCAAGCGTCTGGAGGAGCACGCCAAGGGCATGGTGGTGCCGGCCACGCTGTTCGAGAAATTCGGTTTCAACTACGTGGGCCCCATCGACGGCCACGACCTGGACTCGCTGATTCCCACGCTGGAGAACCTGCGCCACCTCAAGGGGCCGCAGTTTCTGCACGTGGTGACCAAAAAAGGGCAGGGCTACAAACTGGCCGAGGCCGATCCGGTCGCTTACCACGGCCCTGGCAAGTTCGATCCGGCGGTGGGACTGGTCAAGGCGGCTGCAGTTGCTTCGCCCACCTACACCCAGGTGTTTGGCCAATGGCTGTGTGACATGGCGGCCAAGGACCACCGCTTGGTGGGCATCACGCCCGCCATGCGCGAGGGCTCTGGCATGGTGGAGTTCGAGCGCCGTTTTCCTGGCCGCTACCACGACGTGGGCATTGCCGAGCAGCACGCGGTCACGTTCGCAGGTGGGTTGGCCTGCGAGGGCCTCAAGCCGGTCGTGGCCATCTACTCCACGTTCTTGCAGCGGGCCTACGACCAGCTCATCCACGACGTGGCGCTGCAAAACCTGCCGGTGGTGTTTGCGCTGGACCGCGCGGGGCTGGTGGGGGCCGATGGCGCCACCCATGCAGGGGCTTACGACATCGCATTCCTGCGCTGCATTCCCAACATGGCGGTGGCTTGCCCGGCGGATGAAGCCGAATGCCGGGCCTTGCTCTCCACAGCCTACGAACAAAACCACCCGGTGGCGGTGCGCTACCCCAGGGGCACTGGCCCGGGTGTGGCCCTGCCGACGCACCTGGAGGCATTGCCCTATGGCCAGGGCGAGGTCCGGCGAACCGGGCAACGGGTCGCCTTGCTGGTGTTTGGCACCTTGCTGGCGCCTGCGCTGGTGGCGGGCGAGGCGCTGGACGCCACCGTGGCCAACATGCGCTGGGTCAAGCCGCTGGATGTGGCGCTGTTGCAGCGGTTGGCGGATTCGCACGACGCCTTGGTCACGGTGGAAGAGGGCTGCACCATGGGCGGCGCGGGCTCGGCGGTGCTGGAGGCGCTGCAGCAACTCGGCTGCGCCAAGCCGGTGTTGCAACTGGGGCTGCCCGACGTGTTCATCGACCATGGTGACCCTGTGCGCCTGTTGGCGTTGCAGGGGCTGGATGCCCCAGGCATGCAGGCCAGCATCGGTCGCTGGTTGGCTGAATTGAAATAATTTCAACCCCGGCGTGAGCCATGGCCAACCCCAAGGCCAGCAAGCTTGCAAGAAGCTGAACAGGGCCGCTCCGCGGTGGGGCATTCAAGGGAAAACCCGGAACGCCCCTGGGATATCGCTTCCTACAATGGCCCGGACTGAATCAGTCTCCGGGCGGTGTTCCGAACGAAGCCCCCGGATGTGATAAATCCAACCACGGAGTCAAACACTATGGATCGTCGTTCACTCATCAAGCACGCTGGCATTGCCGGTGTGCTGGCCGCAGGTGCAGCACCTGCTGTGCATGCCCAGGCCGCCATCCGCTGGCGCCTGGCCTCCAGCTTCCCCAAGGCGTTGGACACCATTTACGGCGCGGCAGACGTGTTCGCCAAGCAGGTCAAGGCCATGTCCGGTGGCAAGTTCGAAGTGTCCGTTCACCCCGGCGGCGAACTCATGCCCGCCTTTGGTGTGGTGGACGGTGTGCAGCAAGGCACCGTGGAAGCTGCGCACACCGCGCCTTACTACTTCTTTGGCAAGGACGAAACCTTTGCCATGGACACGGCCATTCCGTTCGGCCTGAACAGCCGTCAGCTGACCGCCTGGATGTATGACGGCAACGGCTTGAAGCTGTTCCGCGAGTTTTACAGCGACTACAACATCGTCAACTTCCCCATGGGCAACACCGGTGCCCAGATGGGCGGCTGGTACCGCAAGGAAATCAAGGGCATTGCCGACATCAAGGGCATGAAAATGCGCATTGGTGGCTTTGCTGGCAAGGTGCTGACGGCCATGGGTGGCGTGCCCCAGAACATCCCCGGTGGCGAAATCTACCAGGCGCTGGAAAAAGGCACGATCGACGCCACCGAGTGGGTGGGTCCCTACGACGACGAGAAGCTGGGCTTCCAAAAAGTCGCCAAGAACTACTACTACCCAGGCTGGTGGGAGGGCGGTGCACAGCTGTCCCTGTACATCAACAACAAGGCTTACGAAGCGCTGTCGCCAGAGAACAAGGCCATTGTGGAATGCGCGGCCGCCAATGCCCACACCACCATGCAGGCCATGTACGACGCCCGCAACCCCGCTGCGCTCAAGCGCCTGGTGGCCGGTGGTGCCAAGGTGTTGCCATTCCCCAAGTCGGTCATGGACGAGGCCTTCAAGCACTCCATGGCGCTGTACTCGGACCTGAGCAACTCCAACCCCAAGTGGAAAAAAATCTACGCGGATTACTCTTCTTTCCGCAAAGACCAGAACCTGTGGTTCCGTTTCACCGAAGCCCAGTTCGACCGCTACATGCAAAGCGCCAAGCTCTGAGCGACCACGCCTGTCATGGCCAAAAAGCCCCGCAACCGCGGGGTTTTTTGTTCGGTCGCTCCGAATCGAGTGAAAGCGTCAGCCTTTCCTCAGGCAGCAGTTTCTAAACTGCCGGGTTTTGTTTCACCAACGGCTCCTGGAGTCATCCATGCCCCTCTTACTTTCTTTGTCTCGCCTGATTGACGGCATCAGCAGCCTGATTGGCAAGCTGGCCATGTGGCTGATCCTGGCGGCCACCCTCATCAGCGCGGGCAATGCCATCGTGCGCAAGCTGTTCAACATTGGCTCCAACAGTTTCCTGGAAATTCAGTGGTACCTGTTCGCGGCCGTGTTCATGCTCGGCGGTGGCTATGCATTCTTGAAAAACGTGCATGTGCGCATTGACTTCATTTCCAGCAAATTCAGCCCCACCACCCGCAACTGGGTGGACGTGGGCGGCATCCTGGTGTTTTTGTTCCCCTTGTGCTACCTCATGGTCAGCATGGGCTGGCCCGTGTTCCACAACGCCTGGGAGTCGGGTGAAATGTCCTCCAACGCCGGTGGCCTGATCCGCTGGCCCGTGCACCTGCTGATCCCCGTGGGCTTCTCCTTGCTGGCCCTGCAGGGTGTGTCGGAGCTGATCAAGCGGCTGGCTTTCATCATGGGCCAGGGACCCGATGTGCTGAGCACCGACACCCTGTCGGACGAAGAATTGCTGGCACAGGAGCTCGCCCTGGAAGCCGAGGCCAACAACACCAAGGCGAAATGATCATGGTCGAATTTCTCACTGCCAATTTTGTGCCGATGATGTTCACCGGCCTGCTGGTGTTCCTGCTGATGGGTTTTCCCGTGGCATTTTCATTGGCGGCCACCGGTCTGTTCTTCGGCTTCGTGGGGATGGAGCTCAACCTGTTCCCGCCCAACCTGTTCCAGGCCTTGCCTTTGCGGGTGTTCGGCATCATGCAGAACGACACCTTGCTGGCCATCCCGTTCTTCACCCTGATGGGCATCATCCTGGAGCGAAGCCGGATGGCGGAAGACCTGCTGTCCACCGTGGCCCAGGTGTTTGGGCCTGTGCGCGGTGGTCTGGCCGTGGCCGTGGTGCTGGTGGGCGCGCTGCTCGCGGCCACCACCGGTGTGGTCGCCGCTGCCGTCATTTCCATGGGCCTGATTTCCCTGCCCATCATGCTGCGCTATGGCTACAACCGCACCATTGCGACCGGCACCATCACCGCATCGGGCACCTTGGCCCAGGCACTGCCACCATCGCTGGTGCTGATTGTGCTGGCCGACCAGTTGGGGCGCTCGGTGGGCGACATGTACGCCGGCGCGATGATCCCCGGCCTGATGCTGGTGGGCCTGTACCTGGTGTTCATTGCCGTCGTGGCGATTTTTCTGCCCAAGTGGGTGCCCGCACTGCCCGCCGAAGCGCGCATTTACAACGAACCCAACGGTGCCAGTGGCCACCGCTCGTTGTTGGCACTGTTTCTCATTTGCGGAGGGGTTGCCTACGGCTGGTCCACGGTGCACGAGAGCATCCTGAACCCATGGCTGGGCCGTGAAATGCCCGCCGGCGGCGATGAGGTGTTCATCTTGTCGGCCACCATTGGCTCGTTTTTGGCGCTGACGCTGGCGTTGCTGAACAAACTGTTCCGCCTTGGCCTGTTTTCGCGCCTGGCCGAGCAGGTCACGTTTGTGCTGATCCCGCCGCTGGTGCTGATTTTCCTGGTGTTGGGCACCATTTTCCTGGGCATTGCCACGCCCACCGAAGGTGGCGCCATGGGTGCGCTCGGTGCCCTGATCATGGCCGGCGCCCGCAAGCGCCTGGGGTTCGCACTGTTGAACCAGGCGCTGGAGAACACCACCAAGCTGTCCATCTTCGTGTTGTTCATTTTGGTGGGCTCCACGGTGTTCAGCTTCACGTTCAATGCGGCCGATGGCCACATCTGGGTGGAACACCTGTTTGACAAGCTGCCGGGTGGCCAGTTGGGTTTCCTGATTTTTGTGAACCTGCTGGTGTTCATCCTGGGCATGTTCATCGATTTCTTTGAAATCGCGTTCATCGTCATCCCGCTGCTGGCCCCCGTGGCCGAGAAGATGGGCATTGACCTGATCTGGTTCGGCATCATCATCGCCATGAACCTGCAAACCTCGTTCCTGACGCCGCCCTTCGGTTTTGCGCTGTTCTA
>PNML01000081.1 GCA_013823635.1 Polaromonas sp.
GACCCTGCGACCGTCACGCCACACCTGAGTTTGATCAGCGATCAGCCAACCACATATCTCACTGGAGTCATCCCATGGCACAAAAAAGCATCCTGAATGAGTCACGCGACATCGAGCGTGCCGTCTCCTTGATTCACCTGGGCGCTCGCCTGCAGGTGTTGGAGTCCGAAACGGGCCTGTCGTATGAGCGCCTGCTGCGCCTGTACAAAGAGGTTGCTGGCAAATCGCCATCCAAAGGTCAGCTGCCTTTTTCCACCGATTGGTTTCTGACCTGGCAGCCCAACATCCACGCATCGCTGTTTGCCAACATCCACCAGTACCTGTCCAAATCGTCGGCATTGGATGACATCGATGCCGTCATCAAGGCCTACCAGCTGTACACCGAGCAAATGCAAGCCAGCGACATCGAGCCCCTGCTCAGCTTCACGCGCGCCTGGCGCATGGTGAAGTTTGTGGACAACCACATGCTCACCATGACCAAGTGCTCATGCTGCGGCGGGCAATTTGTCACCGAGCCCTACGAAATTGCCCGGAATTTTGTGTGTGGTCTGTGTGCGCCACCGGCCAGGGCGGGCAAAGGCCAGGCTGCAGGCAGCCTCCGATTGCAGTGAACTGTCACACCCTGTGGTGCGTTGAAATGGCCATGGTGGTGGCTGGTGCAAGGACGTGAACTGACGGGCCAAATCCAGCTTGTTCCCCGTCAAGGCGCACAAACCTTTCCCTTATCATGTGGCGAACCCGGCTTTTGTGGCACAACGGGTTTGCCATTTTTCGTTTCATCACCCGGATAGGCTATGTTTGTATTAATCGGCTGGGGCGTGGTCATTGCCTGCGTTTTCGGTGTGTACATTGTCCACGGCGGCAACATTCAGGTGATTCTGAAAGCGTTGCCGTTCGAGATGATCACCATCGGTGGTGCGACCATGGGCGCATTTCTGGCCACCAACAAGATGACTACCATCAAGGCGGCCATGCGCGGTTTGGGCGGCTGCTTCAAAGGCAGCAAGTACACCAAAGACCGGTACATGGAACTGCTGGCCTTGATGTTTGACATCCTCCAAAAAGCCCGCAAGGAAGGTTTGATGGCCATTGAAAAGGATGTGGAAGACCCGCACTCCTCGCCCCTGTTTCAGAAATACCCGGCAGTTGGCAACGACCACCATGTCACCGAGTTCATCACGGACTACCTGAGGCTGATGGTGTCTGGCAACTTGAATGCCCATGAAATCGAGTCCATCATGGACACAGAGATCGAAACCCACCACCAAGAGGAGCACGCTGGTGTGGCTGCCGTGAACCGCATTGCCGGTGGCTTGCCCGCCTTCGGTATTGTGGCGGCCGTGCTGGGGGTGGTGAACACCATGGGTTCTGTGGGGCAGCCCCCTGCGGTGCTGGGCGGGATGATCGGCTCCGCGTTGGTGGGTACGTTCCTGGGTATTTTGCTGGCCTACGCGTTTGCAGAGCCCCTGGCTGGCCTGATGGAGCAAAAAATGGAGGAGGCCGGGAAAGAGCTGCAATGCATCAAAACCACGCTCTTGGCCAGCATGCAGGGTTATGCCCCCATGACCGCCATCGAGTTTGGCAGAAAGGTGTTGTTTTCGACGGAGCGCCCCACGTTTGCCGAGTTGGAAGCGCACGTCAAGAAGAAGTGATCACACCAACACCATGTCCAACAGCGGGATGAGCCATGTCGGGTGATGCCAAGCGGCTGCAGCCGATCATCATCAAGCGCATCAAAAAGGGTGGCCATGCCGCCCATGGTGGCGCTTGGAAGATCGCCTACGCCGACTTTGTGACGGCCATGATGGCCTTTTTCCTGCTGATGTGGTTGCTGGGATCAACGACCGAGGGCGACAAGAAGGGCATTGCAGACTATTTCGCATCGCCGTTGAAGGTCGCCCTCATGGGTGGCCCTGGGTCGGGTGGCAGCAATTCCATTTTGACTGGCGGCGGTCGGGATTTGAGTGCGGCGGATGGTCAGGTCGACGGCGGTGACGGCGAGCGCACGGAGAAACTGCGCGGCGCACAGACCGCACAAACGATGTACCGGCAGCAGGAAGCCGAGCGCATGGACAAGTTGCGCGACAAAATCGTCAACGTCATCACCAACAACCCGCGGCTGGCGGTGTTTGCTGACCAGATCCGCATTGAAAAATCACCGGATGGCTTGCACATCCAGATCGTTGATGCCCAGAATCGCCCCATGTTTGACAGTGGGGCGGCGGTGGTCAAGCCATACATGCGCGACATCTTGCGCGAAATTGGTGGCGTGCTGTCGGATGTCTCCAACCGCATTTCGCTCGCCGGACACACAGATGCCACGCCCTTTGGTTCTGGCATCGTGGGTTACAGTAACTGGGAATTGTCTGCTGACCGAGCCAACGCGGCGCGGCGGGAGTTGGTGGTGGCTGGCATGCCCGATGACAAACTCATTCGGGTGGAGGGGTTGGCGGCCAGCCAACCGCTGGAGCCGGACAACCCCCTGTCGCCCATCAACCGGCGCATCAGCATTGTCATCATGACCAAAGATGCGGAAGACCGCGCCAACCGTACCTATCGCCCCGAAGGACCATTGCCCAATGCCTCGCCCGCTGACAGCATGAGATCGGCCGTGAAAACGCCCTGACATCTGTGGCTACACTGTGCGTGAACCTTTGGCCAATACTTTCGCCATTCCTTACTGACACCACCTGCCCGCGGGGTAACCTATGTCGAAAGACCTTCGTTTTTTGATCGTTGATGATTTTTCCACCATGCGACGGATTGTCCGCGGCCTGCTCAAAGAGATAGGCTATGTGGATGCCGACGAAGCCGAGGATGGGGTGGCCGCATTGCACAAACTGCGCAATGGCCGCTTCAATTTTGTGGTGAGCGACATCAATATGCCCAACATGAACGGTTTCCAGTTGCTCAAGGAAATCAAGTCGGACGAGAAGCTCAAGCACTTGCCCGTGCTGATGGTGACGGCCGAAGCTCGCAAAGAGGACATTGTGCTGGCCGCTCAGAGCGGAGCAGCCGGCTACATTGTCAAGCCCTTCACCAAGGCCACACTGGAAGACAAGCTGACCCACGTCATCCAGAAACTGGGTTTGTAAGGACGCTCTCGAATGGAACAGTTGAACTCCGACCAGCTTCCGGCTGGCCCTGCCGGTCAGGATGACCGCTCTGAAGAGATGTTTCACCGCATTGGTTCCATCACGCGTCAATTGCACGATGCCTTGCAGGAACTGGGTTTTGCTGAAAAGCTCAAGGGCTCGGTGGGTGAATTGCCCGATGCGCAGAGCCGACTGTCCTACATTGCCCGTCTCACGGGCGAGGCCGCAGAAAAAGTGCTGAACAGCGTGGACGAAGCCAAGGCCAGGCAAAGTCAGATCGTGCAGACCAGCCAACTTCTCGAGAGCCTGTTCCCCGCCAAACCAGCGTTGGCGGCGCAGCTCCAAGTCATCCGCCAGTGTGGTGAGCTCACCGATCAGCACCTGACCGACATCATGATGGCGCAGGATTTCCACGACCTCACCGGGCAGGTCATTTCACGCGTGGTCAAGCTGGCAGCGACCATCGAGGAGCAATTGCTCCAACTGCTGGTGGATGTGGCTCCCGCGCCGGTGGCCAAGCCTGTGCATGAGTCCGACGAACCTGTGCTGGATGGACCTGTGGTCGATGCCGAGGGGCGCACAGATGTGGCGACCAGTCAGCAAGATGTGGATGACCTGTTGGCCAGCCTCGGTTTCTGATCTGCTGAGGGGCGATCTGCCCCGCGACGATGACCGTGGCCGATTAGCCGGGTAATTGCCGCCTTCCTCGGCCTTTAGAAACCGCCGCTGGGACAGACAATGCAGCAAACACCGTTGTTTGCTGCACCATGGAATCCTCCAGCCAAGACAAGAACCTACCCGCCACGGACAGACGGCTTGAGCAAGCCCGTCAGGATGGCCAGATGGCGCGTTCCCGGGACTTGGCCAATCTGGCGGTGCTGGGAGGCGGTTCAGCACTGGTGATGGCGTTCTGGTCCCTGGCCGTGGGGACACTTCGGGATGGCATGCGGAACCAGCTTCGCTTCGATCACGAGTCGTTGCTCAGGGATGACATCATGTCCATGCAACTGGTGTCATCGGTGGCGTCGTACCTGTGGTTGTACTTGCCTTTTGGTCTTGCCGTCATCACCACGGCTTTGCTGGCCAATGTGGCGGTGGGAGGGTGGGTCATCAGCTTCAAGCCGATCACCCCCGATTTGGCCAAGCTCAGCCCATTGGCCGGCTTTGGGCGGATTTTTTCCCGACAGCAGTTTTTTGAGGTGCTCAAGCTGGTGGCCTTGACCTCGGTGGTTGGCACGATTGCCTGGTTGTTTTTGGCCTCCCACTTGGTTGAGTTTTCCACACTGCTCCTGCGGCCACTGGATTCAGCGCTGGCGCAGTTGGGTCATTGGTTGACGTCGGGTGTGGGCTTCTTGCTGACCGTGGTGTTGGTGGTGGCGGGGATCGATGTCCCGTTGTCCAAGATGTTGCACAAACACCGGTTGCGCATGTCCCACCAAGAGGTGAAACAGGAGCACAAGGAGACAGACGGCAACCCCCAGCTCAAAGGACGCATGCGCGCCCTGCAGCGCGAGGCTGCGAACCGCAGCAGCATTTCTGCTGTGCCCAAGGCGGATTTGGTGGTCATGAACCCCACGCACTATGCCGTGGCCATCCGATACGACGAAACCACCATGGCCGCACCCAGGGTCATCGCCAAAGGCGCGGACCTGCTGGCCATGAAAATCCGTGAGGTGGCCAAGGGCTGTGATGTGCCCGTGTTGCAGTCGCCCATGCTGGCCCGGGCGTTGTACGCCCATGCGGAAATTGACAGCGAGATCCCGCCCGGTCTGTACAGCGCCGTGGCACAGGTGCTGGCGTATGTCTACCAGCTCAAGGCCGCATTGCGCGGCAAAGGCCCCATGCCCACCACGCAACCCGTGCCGCATGTGCCGCCCGAGCTGGACCCCCATTACGTGCGTGAACAGCAAAAAACTGCACAGGAGAAACGCCCATGAACCCCCAGTTGCTTCAGTTCCAACAGTGGAGCCGTGCTGGTGCGACCATGCTCAGCGGCTTGACTGCCCCGGTGCTGGTGGTCGCGGTCTTGGCGCTCATGGTGCTGCCCATGCCGCCTTGGATGTTGGACAGCTTTTTCTCCTTGAACATTGCCCTGTCATTGGTGGTGATGATGGTGGCCGCCTACATGCGCCGCCCGTTGGACTTTGCGGTGTTTCCCACTGTGCTGCTGTTGACCACCCTGTTGCGCCTGTCGTTGAACGTGGCTTCCACGCGCGTGGTGCTGTTGGAGGGACACACTGGGCCGGGTGCCGCGGGCGCGGTGATTGAGGCTTTTGGCCACTTCCTGATCGGTGGCAACTTCGCCGTCGGTCTGATTGTGTTTTTGATTTTGGTGGTCATCAACTTCATCGTGGTGACCAAGGGGTCCGAGCGCATTGCCGAAGTGTCGGCCCGTTTCACACTGGATGCCATGCCTGGCAAACAGATGGCCATCGACGCAGACCTCAACGCGGGGCTGATTGACGAAAAAGAGGCCAAGCGTCGTCGCCGCGAAGTGGGTGATGAGGCCGATTTTTTCGGCTCCATGGACGGTGCGGCCAAGTTCGTCCGGGGTGACGCCATTGCCGGTATCTTGATTCTCATCATCAACATCGTGGGCGGCTTCGCTATCGGCATGTTGCAGCATGGATTGAGTGTCAACGCTGCAGCCAACAGCTACATCCTGTTGGCGGTGGGTGATGCGCTGGTGGCCCAGATTCCGGGGTTGCTCATCTCGGTGGCAGCGGCCATGGTGGTCTCTCGCGTGGGCAAAGACGAGGACATGGGCCGACAGATCGGAGAGCAGATGTTCAGCTCTCCCAAGGTGTTGGGCATCACCGCCGGGGTGATGGGGCTGTTGGGCATCATTCCGGGCATGCCACACGTGGTGTTCCTGAGCTTCGCGCTGGTGATTGGCACCATTGCGTGGTGGCTGGCGCGCGAGCAGGCCAAACCCAAGCCCGAGCCCGAGGTCTCCGCACCCGCCGCCCAGAACGACGGCGAGGCCACCTGGGATGACATGCAACCCGTGGACCTGTTGGGCCTGGAGTTGGGTTACCGCCTCATTTCCCTGGTGGACAAGACGCGCCAGGGGGACTTGCTCAGCCGCATCAAAGGGGTGCGCAAGAAATTTGCCCAGGAGGTCGGTTTTCTGCCGCCGGCCGTGCACGTGCGCGACAACCTTGAGCTGCGTCCCAGCGCCTATCGGATCACCCTGCGCGGTGTGGTCATGGGCGAGGGCGAGGTGTTTCCAGGCATGCACCTGGCCATCAACCCAGGGGGCATCAGCACGCCGCTCATTGGTACGCCCACCACCGACCCCGCCTTCGGCCTGCCCGCCAACTGGATTGACGACCGCCAGAAGGAGAGTGCACAAATAGCGGGTTTTACGGTCGTTGATTCCGAGACTGTGCTGGCCACACATTTGTCACACTTGATGCAAGTCCAGGCGGCCAAATTGTTGAGCCGCACAGAGACCCAGGAGCTGGTGGACCATGTGGCCAAACTGGCACCCAAACTGATTGAAGAGGTCGTACCCAAAATGGTGTCCATCGCCACGTTCCAGAAGGTTCTCCAGCTGCTGCTGGAGGAGTCCGTGAACATCCGCGACATGCGCACCATCATTGAGACGCTGGCGGAGCACGCTGCCGCTGGTGTGAGTGACCCGGCTGAGCTGGCCAAGCGGGTGCGCGTGTCCCTGTCGCCGGCCATCGTTCAGCAGATTTATGGTCCGGTCAAGGAGCTGGAAGTCATCGCCATCGACCCCGGGCTGGAGCGCTTGCTGGTGCAGGCGCTGGGTGGCACCGGGGGCAATGCACTTGACCCCGGTGTGGCCGACATGCTCACCCAATCCGCATCGCAAGTGGCCAACCGGCAGGAGGAGAACGGCATTCCCGCCTGCCTGTTGGTGCCCGATGCCATCCGCACGTCCATGGCGCGTCTGTTGCGCCGTGCCGCACCCCGTTTGCAGGTGCTGGCGCACAGCGAAATACCTGATACCCACTTGATCCGAATCGGTCCGATTCTTGGAGGAGCTGCATCATGAACATCCAGCGATTTTTGGCGGCCACGTCGCGTGAGGCCATGGCCAAAGCGCGTGCCGCGTTCGGCGAGAGTGCCGTGATCCTGTCCAGTCGCGCCACGGCCGGTGGGTTCGAGGTGGTGGCCACCACCGAAGAGAACCTCACCAACCTGCCTGTGGGATCAGCTTCCAGCGGTACCGCCACCCCGGCACCCAAAGCCATGGCAGCTGCTCCTGCGCCACGCCGGGCCGAGCGGGACAGCAGCAGCGTGGAACGTGACACCGAAACCATGGCCATGAGCACCCTGTCATTTCAGGATTACGTGCGAGAGCGCATGCTCAAGCGCCGCAAAGAGGCCATGGAGGCACAGACCCCAGCGGCGGCCGCCACCCAGGGGCAAGGCCTGGGCCATTCCCTGGGAGGGCGGGCGGCGCCCCAAGTGCCACCCATGCTCCGGGCACAGCCTTTTGCCCTGGGACAAGTGGCCCAGAGCATGCCTCAGCACGCGGACACTGAACTGGCGTCCATGCGCGGCCTGACAGCGGCTCCCATGGCCCGGCCCAGTGTGGCACCGGCGCCCATCGTCACCCGCGAACACCAGGCTGATTGGGCGGCTTCCATGGACATGCCGGTCAGCGCCCCCATTGGCATACCGTCGGGACCTGGGCACAACATCTCCGGTGAACTCAATGCGCTGAAAGACCTGATCGAGGACCGCTTCAACATGTTGGCCTGGCTGGGCACGTCCCGCAACAACCCGCTGCAGTCCAACCTCATGTTGAAACTCATTCGTGCCGGTTATTCACCTGCCCTGGTGCGCAGTGTGCTGGAGCGCTTGCCCGCCGACGGTGGCCCTGCGGAGGCCGTGCGGTGGGTGTTGGATGTGCTGGCACGCAACCTCAAGGTCGCTGACAGCGCCACCAGCATTTGTGACGAAGGCGGTGTGGTGTCCCTCATGGGGGCCACCGGTGTCGGCAAAACCACCACCGCAGCCAAACTGGCTGCCCAGTGTGTCAAGAACCACGGTGCCAACAGCGTGGGGCTGATCACGCTGGATACCTACCGCGTGGCCGGTTACGAACAGTTGCGGGCCTATGGCCGCATGATGGGGGTGGTGGCGCACCTGGCGCACGACCGCGCCGCGCTCAAAGACCTGCTCAACCTGTTGTCGGGCAAGCGCCTGGTGGTGATCGATACCGCCGGCCTGGGGCAGAAAGATCCCCGCATTCAGGACATGCTCGACGTGTTGGACATGCCAACCGTCAAAAAGACACTCGTGCTCAATGCCAGCAGCCACGGTGACACGCTGGATGACGTGCTCAGCAGCTTCAAGTCCAAGGCCTTGCACGGCGTGGTGCTGTCCAAGGTGGATGAGGCCGTGAAACTCGGCCCCGCAATCGACGCCCTGATCCGCCACCAAGTGGTGTTGCGTGGGGTGGCCAATGGCCAGCGCGTGCCTGAAGACTGGCAAGCCCCCAACGCCATGCAACTGGTCCGTTCCTCCATGAGCACAGCGGGCAAGTCGGCCTACGACCCCGCGCCTTCGGAGCTGGGCTTTTTCTTCGCCCAACCCACATCCAACACCCTGAAGATGGGAGAGCTCCGTGTTTGACCCCATGTTTGATCAAGCGGCCGGCTTGCGGGCCGTGGGCATGCCAGGCGCCGTTCGGCTGGTGCCAGTGGTGCTGTCACGCGATGTGGACACTGCTTTTGAGGCCTTGTGCTTGCTGGGTGATGGCTTGCGTGCGCTGGGTTATCCAGTGGTGGCGCTGGACGCCAGTTGCCTGGAGCGGCCTGGTCGGGTCGGGCTGTCCTCGCTGTTGCATGCGGGCGCCGACGCCCCGCGGGTCAACTCCGCCAGGCTGACGCCTGGGGCAGATCCCGCCGGGCACGGGTGGCCCAGTTTGCCGGCACAGAATGGCCTCAACAGCTTGCTGCGCTTGGCGGCCTCCCAGGGGGCTCGCCACGCCCTCACCCGACTGGCGGCCGTGTTTGCACTCAACACAGTGGTGCTGGTGCTGGCCCCCAAAGAGTGGCTGAGTGTGTTGTTTGAAGACTCTGCCGCGCAGCCGCTGGTGCCGTTTGCCCTGCAGCCCTCGGGCGTGGTGGATGCCTACAGTGCCATCAAAGTGCTGAGCCAGGCTGGTGGCATGCAGCCTGTGCTGTTCCCGGTGGCCAACGACCTGCCCGACGAAGTGGCGCAGAGGAGCATGGAGGCACTGCTGGACACAGCCGACAAACACCTCGGTTTCCAGCCGGAATGCCTCCCCTGGGGTGCCGGTGTGGCCGCACAGGGTCCGTTGGCCAGCACGGCAGGGCCTTGGGTGCTTAGAATGGCCGACAGTGCCCTGGCAATGGGTGGCGATGACGGCCCTCCGTCGGCCTGGTCCACCACCAACCAGCGAGAGGCACTTGTTCCACAGCTCTGGAGTTGCTGATGTACACCGCCAAAGGCACCCTCAACCGGGATGCACAGATTCGGCAATACAGCCCATTGGTCAAACGCTTGGCCCACCACATGATCGCGAAGCTGCCCGCCAGTGTGGAGGTGGACGACCTGATTCAGGTCGGCATGATCGGCCTGACCGAGGCCCTGGCCCGCTACGAGCCATCACAAGGTGTTCAGTTCGAAACCTTTGCCAGCCAGCGCATACGCGGGGCCATGATCGACGAGCTGCGCGGTGGGGACTGGATGTCGCGCGGATCCCGCAAGAGCCAGAAAGAAATTGAACACGCCGTGCATGCCCTGGAAAACCGCCTGCACCGACCGCCCATGGAGTCCGAAATCGCCGCCGAACTCGACATGTCCCTGTCCGATTACCAGGGACTGTTGGCCCGGGTACGGGGCACTCAGCTGGTGTACTTGGAGGACTTTTCTGGCCCGGACGGTGAAAGCAATGACTACTTGGATCGCCATGTGGCCCAGGAGGAGGCCGACCCGTCGCGCATCCTGGGTGATGAGCGCATGCGCGCCGCGCTGGTGGAGGCCATCAAGAACCTGCCCGAGCGTGAGCAGTACATCATGAGCATGTACTACGAGCACGACATGAACCTGAAGGAAATTGCCGCCGTGCTGGGGGTGACGGAGTCGCGCATTTGCCAGTTGCACAGCCAATCCATCGCGCGGCTCAGGTCAAGGCTGCGCGAGCACTGACCCCCAGGTTGTCCAGCACGGCGTTGGCCACCTCGGCAAAGCCCTTTCCCCTCTCGCTGGGGCAGATGTAACGGGGCCAATGTGTCAACTCCGCCTGAAACCGGCGGATGTTGGCCACGCCCACGCTCACCGGCAGGTGCTGGAACATGAGTTGGTCATTGGTCGAGTCGCCCACATACACCCAGTTGTCCAGCGTTTGGCTCAGGTCGGTGCCCAGACACCTGCGCACGGCCCATTGCGCGCCCGTCCACTTGTTGTGTTCGCCCAGCCACCCGTTGATGTGGATGGAGCTGACCGTGGCCGTCAGGCCTCCCGCCCGCATGAGGCGGACCACCTCGGCGATGCTTCGCGCAGACAAGCGGGTGAACTCACTGTGGTCAATGGCGATGTCGGTTTCCCGCCCCAGGCTGTCCTGCGCGCGCACCGCGCCGGGAACTTGCGCTTCGATGGCGTGCAGCACCGCCTGCAGGCGGGCGTGGTTGTGGGCGCGCGTGGCTTCGGGTTGAAAGTACTCTTTGTGTAGCAAGCCTTTGTTTTCGTATAAGCGCAAACTGCCATTTTCAGCAACAATTTCGTTCACGGGCCAGCTGAGCGCGAAGGCTTCACCCCAACCGGAGGGCCGACCCGTGATGGCGATCACCGGCACGCCCGCCGCACGCAGACGGTGCAGGGCGTCCAGCGCTTCAGGCTCGATGGCACCGTCCTTTGTCAACGTGTCGTCAATGTCGGTCAACACGCCGGTGGTGGGGTGGGGCCATGCGGTTGGCCAGGGCAAAGGTTGATGCCTGTGCGCCGTCGGCGTGAAGGGGTGTTGGGTGGGGGTGGCGGCCATGTGCGTGTTCTCCATTAAAGTTGACGCATAACTTACAACTCCGAGGAGACTGTGTGCCTTTGACTTTGAACTTGAAACAAGCGTTGCTGGCGTTGGGGCTGGCTGGTGCAGTGGGTACCCTGGTGGTGGGTGGCGTGGCCTGGCAGGGCATGGGGGCGCTGGGCGGCCAGCTCAACCAGTCCCGGGAAGCTGGCGACGCCATGCGCAGTGCCACCGTGGCTTTCCAGATGCAAGATGCCATCCGGGCAGATGTGCTGCAGAGCATTGTCTCCGTTCAAACGGGCGATGGTGATGGGTTCAAGAAAGCCAGGGCCGCATTCAGCCTGCACAGCAACGCGTTGTTGGCCCAGTTGCAGTCGGTGCAGGCCGCCCCGGTGCCACAGGCCATCAAAGACCAGGTGCAGGCCACTTTGCCCGCTACCCAAACCTACGTGGCAGCGGGCAAGGCCATCATGGACATGGTGGAGAGCGACAACTTCGGGGCCATTGGGCTGATGCCAGAGTTCACCGCCGCCTTCAATGCCCTGGACCAGGTGCTGGTGCACCCAGGGAAGGCACTGGATGCCCATGGCGATGCCATTCAACAAGCCGGCGCCTCGGTCACCACCCGTGCGCAGGTGCAGATCGCGGTGGTGGGTGGGGTGGCGCTGGTGCTGGTGTTGCTGGTGTGCCTGCGCATCATTGCCAGCGTCTCGTCGGCGTTGGCCACGGCCAACCGGTTGACGCAGTCGGTGGCCAAGGGCGACCTGACCCAGACCATCCGCGAGCAGGGATTCCCGGAGGTGCGGGCCTTGTTGCGTCACCTGAACGAAATGAATGTCAATTTGCAGCAGGTGGTGGGCGGCGTTCGCCGGGCGGCCGAGTCGGTGGCGGCCGGCAGCGAACAACTTGCCCAGGGCAACAGCGACCTGTCCAGCCGCACCGAGGCGCAGGCCAGCTCGCTCGAGCAGACCGCTGCCGCCATGCACCAGGTGAGCACGTCCGTGCAACACAGCGCCGAGCAGGTGCAACAGGCCAGTGATCTGGCCACGCACGCCAGTCAGGTGGCCGTGGCGGGGGGTGATGTGGTTTCCGAAGTGGTGCATTCCATGGGGCGCATCGAGGTGTCCTCCCGCAAGATTGCCGACATCATCGGGGTGATCGACGGCATTGCCTTTCAGACCAACATCCTGGCGCTGAACGCGGCGGTGGAAGCTGCCAGGGCGGGCGAGGCGGGTCGTGGTTTTGCCGTGGTGGCGTCGGAAGTGCGCAACCTGGCCGGGCGATCGGCCGAGGCGGCCCGCGAAATCAAGGCCCTGATACAGGCCAGCGTCACCGAAGTGGACCAAGGCACCGCTCTGGTGAACCGTGCGGGCGACACCATGGGCCAAGTGGTGGAATCGATTGGCAACGTCACGCGCATCATGCAGGAAATTGCCGTGGCCCTGCGTGAGCAAACCAGTGGCGTGGTGCAGGTGGGTGAGGCGATTGCGCACCTCGACCAGACCACCCAGCAAAATGCCGAGCTGGTGGAGGAAAGCGCCGCCGCCGGGCGCACCTTGCGCGAACAGTCGGAAAGGCTGGTGGGCAGCGTGTCGGTGTTCCAGTTGCCGACCCGCTTGGTCTGACGGGCGTCGCCACCCCCCCCATTGCACGGTTGGGTCGCGGTTGAGGCACCACAACACCCGAGGGGTTTGCCCGTGCCTTGGTGGTGGAGACCCGGGAGTTTCTATAATCGGCGTTCCGAGGAGCGTTGCAACCAGCCCATTTCCGCACAGGGAATCCGGCAGGTGAGGCTCGGAACCCCAGGCAGGTGGCCTTTTGGTTGCCCGCTGGCACAGACAACGGCGCTCACCCACGACTGGGCGGGTGAGCGCTTTTTTCATGGCGCATCTGCCAGGTTGTGGTCGTCCACCCCACCTGTTTGGAGCCTTCCATGAACGCACGCACCGATTCACTCAACACCCCCGCCGTCAACACCGACTGCGCCATTGCCGACATTGGCCTGGCAGCCTGGGGCCGCAAAGAACTGCGCATTGCCGAAACCGAAATGCCCGGTCTGATGGCCATCCGCGAAGAGTTCGCCAAGGCACAGCCCCTGAAAGGTGCCCGCATCACCGGCAGCCTGCACATGACCATACAGACCGGCGTGCTCATCGAAACCCTGCAAGCCCTGGGTGCCCAGGTGCGCTGGGCCAGCTGCAACATCTTCAGCACGCAGGACCACGCGGCCGCCGCCATTGCCGCCACCGGCACGCCGGTGTTCGCCATCAAGGGCGAAACCCTGGCCGACTACTGGGACTACACCCACCGCATTTTTGACTTCGGCCCCGCTGGCACCGAGGGCGAAGGCCCCAACATGATCCTGGACGACGGCGGCGACGCCACCATGCTCATGCACCTGGGCCAGCGCGCGGCCAAGGACATTTCGGTGCTGGACAAGCCCGGCAGCGAAGAAGAAACCATCCTGTTTGCCGCCATCAAGGCCAAGCTGGCCGTGGACCCCACCTGGTACGAGCGCAAGAGCGCCCAGATCATCGGCGTGACCGAAGAAACCACCACCGGTGTGCACCGCCTGAACGAGATGAGCGCCAAGGGCACCCTGCTGTACCGCGCCATCAACGTCAACGACAGCGTCACCAAGAGCAAGTTCGACAACCTGTACGGCTGCCGCGAGTCGCTGGTGGACGGCATCAAGCGCGCCACCGACGTGATGATTGCGGGCAAAGTGGCCTGTGTGGCCGGTTACGGTGACGTGGGCAAGGGCAGCG
>PNML01000082.1 GCA_013823635.1 Polaromonas sp.
CCCAGGTCCACGAACGCACCGTATTCGGTGATGTTCTTGACCACGCCGGACACGATGGAGCCTTCGCGCAGGGTTTCCATCAGCTTGGCGCGCTCTTCGCCCATGGAGGCTTCCACCACGGCACGGCGGCTCAGCACCACGTTGTTGCGCTTGCGGTCGAGCTTGATGACCTTGAATTCCAGGGTCTTGTTCTCGTAGGGGGTCAGGTCTTTGGTGGGACGTGTGTCCACCAGTGAGCCGGGCAGGAAGGCGCGGATGCCATTGACCAGCACGGTCAGGCCGCCTTTGACTTTGCCGCTGGTGGTGCCGGTGACGAATTCGCCGGATTCCAGGGCCTTTTCCAGGCTCATCCAGGAGGCCAAGCGCTTGGCCTTGTCGCGGGACAGCAGGGTGTCGCCGAAGCCGTTTTCGACGGAGTCGATGGCCACGGAGACGAAGTCGCCGACCTGCACTTCGAGTTCGCCCTGGTCGTTCTTGAATTCTTCCAGCGGAACGTAGGCTTCCGATTTCAGACCGGCGTTGACGACCACATGGTTGTGGTCGATGCGGACCACTTCGGCAGTGATCACTTCGCCAGAGCGCATTTCGGAACGCTTCAGGGACTCTTCAAACAGGGCGGCAAAAGATTCAGACATCAAGTTTCCTAAACTGCTTACCGGTCGCCAATGTCCAGCCCGCGTCTGCGGTGGGAACAGGCTGGTGGCCAGGTGCAGGGTTTGCGTGTGCGACTCAGCGTCGCGGGGTTAAGGTAAAGAACCAGGCCGACTGCGCGCTTTCAGACTGCGCGGCGGGACGGACTGGGCCCGGTTGCCCTCTGGGACGCACCCTCGGTGCGCCCATCAGAACGGCTGTTTGCTTCGCCACCAACCCAACACCAGCGCCACCGATTGCTCGATGGTTTGCTCAGAGTTGTCCAGCTGCAAGGCATCTTGTGCGGGTTTTAAAGGTGCGTGCTGGCGGGTTTTGTCCTGCTCATCACGCTGCTCAAGCGCCCGCAAAAGGTCTTGGATTATAACTTTTTCACCGCGATCGATCAACTGCTGGTAGCGCCTTTCGGCACGTTGGCGGGCACTGGCGGTCAAAAACACCTTGAGCGCAGCGTCGGGAAACACCACTGTGCCCATGTCACGGCCATCGGCCACCAGGCCTGGCAATTGGCGGAAGTTGTGTTGGAGTTGCAGCAAGGCCTGGCGCACCTCGGGCAGCGCCGACACGCGGGACGCCGCCATGCCCGCCCACTCTTCACGCAGCGTGTCAGACACCTCTTGCCCATGCAGCCACACCCGTCCACCTTCGAAGCGCACGTCCATGAGACGCGCCAGCTGCGCCACGCGTTCGGCGTGTTGAGGGCGGGCCAGGTCGTCAGCGTGTGTGCTGAGGTTGGCTTGGCGCGCGGCCAGTCCCACCAGCCGGTACAGCGCACCCGAGTCGAGCACGTGGTAGCCCAGGGCCTGGGCCACCTCGGCCGCCAGCGTGCCCTTGCCCGAGGCCGTGGGGCCATCGATGCAGATGACGGGAATGTGCGCGGCCTGTGCCGTGGCCACGCCGAACAGTGTTTCGAAATAGTCGGGGAAGGTTTTGGCCACGCATTTCGGGTCTTCGATGCGCACGGGCAGCTGTGCGGGGTTGAAGGCCGCCAGCGAGAAGCACATGGCGACGCGGTGGTCGTCGTAGGTGTGGATGGAGGCGGGCCGCCAGTCGGCGGGTGTGGCCGGTGGGGTGATGGCGATCCAGTCGGGTGCCTCCTGCACGGTGGCCCCCAGCTTGCGCAGTTCGCACGCCATGGCGGCGATGCGATCGGTTTCCTTGACCCGCCAGCTGGCGATGTTGGTCAGCGTGGTGGTGCCCTGTGCGTACAGTGCCATGATGGCCAGGGTCATGGCGGCGTCGGGGATGTGGTTGCAGTCGAGGGTGATGGCCCGCAGCGGCCAGGTGCCGCGGCCCACACGCAGCCAGTTCGGGCCGGTTTCCACCACGGCGCCCATTTGCTCGGCGGCTTGCGCAAACCGGATGTCGCCCTGAATGGAGTCGCCGCCCACCCCCCTGATGGTGATGCCATTCTGGCCATCCACGCCCGTCGAAATGGCGCCGAGTGCCATGAAATAGCTGGCCGAGGATGCGTCACCCTCCACGTGGATGTCGCCGGGTGAGGTGTAGCGGCTGTGTGCGGGAATGGTGAAGCGTTGCCAGTTGTCGCGCTCGACGTGCACACCAAAGCGCTGCAGCAGGTTGAGGGTGATGTCGATGTAAGGTTTGGAGATCAGCTCGCCGATCACCTCGATCACGATGCCACCGGCGGGCCCCTGGCTGGCCACCAACGGCAGGGCCAGCAGCAGCGCGGTGAGGAACTGGCTGGACACATCGCCCCGCACCCGGATGGGCTGGTCAAGCGCCAACGGCGCCGGCTGCCCGTGGCCAATTTGCAGGGGCGGGTACCCCGGCTGACCGGTGTACGCGACGGGGCAGCCCAAGGCCACCAGTGCGTCGGTCAGGTCGCCAATCGGGCGTTCGTGCATGCGGGGGATGCCGCGCACCGTGAAACGGCCACCGTGCAAGGCGGACAACAGGCCCAGTGCTGCCGTCAGTGGCCGCATGGCCGTGCCCGCATTGCCCAGGAACAGGTCGCCTTCGGACACCGGCAGTTGCCCCCCCAGCCCGGTGATGCCCAGGGGGCGACCGGGCTCGCCCCCGCTGATGTCGCAACCCAGGTGCCGCAGGGCTTGCAGCATGACGCGGGTGTCGTCCGAATCCAGCAGGTCATGGACCGTGGTGCGGCCCTGGCACAGTGCGGCCAGCAGCAGCACGCGGTTGGAGATGCTTTTGGAGCCGGGCAAGGTCACTTCCCCACCGGCGTGGGAAAGCGGCGGAATGTCCAGGAATGGGGTGTTGAACATGGGCAGGCGCTCAGGCAAAAAAGGGTGATGTGCAGCGGACGGGCTGCCGCAAGGGCCCCGCGCCGCCGTGAAGGGTCAGGGGCAGAGGTCAGTCGGCTTCCAGTCTGCACGGGCCTGCTTGGCCCGGTCTATGCACTGGGTGATGTCATCCGACCGGTCGCTGGCAATGGCCTGTTCCAAGTGGCTCAGTGCCTGCCGGAAGTGCTGGCACTGGGTGAGCAGCTCGTCCTTGTTGGCGGAAAAAATGTCCAGCCAGACCTTGGGGTCGCTGGCGGCAATGCGGGAAAAATCGCGGAAACCCGGCCCGGCCAGCGACAGGAAGTCCTCTGCCTGGGGTTGGTGGGTGATGCCATTCATGTAGGCAAAGGCCAGCAGGTGGGGCAGGTGGCTGACGGCGGCATAGGCCGCGTCGTGGGCGTCGGGCGACATGAGTCGCACCTTGCAGCCCAACGCCGCCCAGGTGGCCTCAGCCTGCTTCAGCTGGGTGGTCTGGGTCCGTTCGATGGGGGTCAGAATGACCTGCTTGCCCCGGTACAGATCGGGGTCGGCATGCTCCACGCCCGCCATTTCCTTGCCCGCAATGGGGTGGGCGGGCACAAAGGTGCCCAGCTGAGGGCCCAGGGTGCGCCGGGCGGCTTCCACCACGTCGCGCTTGGTGGAGCCCACGTCCATCACCAGGGTTTTGGGGGTGATGAGGTGTTTCATGGCCTTGAAGGTCGCTTCCGTGGCGGCCACGGGAACGGCCACCAGCACCACATCGGCCCCCGAGACGGCCAGCAGGGCAGAGGGCGCCTCCACGTCGATCACCCCCAATTGCCGCGCCTTGAGGGTGGTGGACGGTGACTTGCTGTAGCCCACCACACGCTTGACCAGTCCGGCCTTTTTCAGCGCCAGGGCGAAGGAGCCGCCCATCAAGCCGCAACCAATCAGGCCCAACTGTTCAAACATGACAAGCTCCGGAGGAGGGTGGCGGGTTCACGCTGAGGTGGGGTAGGAACCCAGCACCTTGTAGAAGGCGCACAGGCTTTGCAGGTCTTTGAGCGCCGCTGCCACATGGGGCTGGCTGATGTGGCCCTGGATGTCGATGTAGAAGTAGTACTCCCACTGGCCGGACTTGGCCGGGCGCGACTCGAAGCGGGTCATGGACACACCGTTGTTTTTCAGCGGCACCAGCAGGTCGTGCACGGCCCCAGGGCGGTTGGGCACGGACACCACCAGGCTGGTGCAGTCGTGCTGGGACGCGGGCGGCGTGGCCAGTGTCTGCGGCAGGCAGATGATGGCAAAGCGTGTGCGGTTGTAGGCCTCGTCCTGGATGGCATGGGCCACGATGTGCAGACCGAACTGCGCGGCGGCACGTTCGCTGGCCAGTGCCGCCCAACCGGGGTTTTCGGCGGCCAGGCGCGCGCCTTCGGCGTTGCTGGCCACCGCACGGCGCTCGGCGTTCGGCAGGTGTTCGGTCAGCCAGTTCTGACATTGGGCCAGTGCCTGGGGGTGTGCCAACACCACCTCGATGCCATCGAGGGTGGTGGACTGGCGCAACAGGTTGTGGCGCACCAGCAGGCTCACCTCACCGACCACGTGCACGGGCGAACGCAAAAACAAATCCAGCGAGCGCGTGACCACGCCTTCGGTGGAGTTTTCCATGCCCACCACGCCGTACTGCGCCGTGCCGGCCGCCGTGGCGTGGAACACTTCGTCGAAGTTGGCGCAGTAAATGAGGTTGGCGGCGCTGCCGAAGTACTCAATGGCGGCCTGTTCGCAGAACGTGCCCTGGGGGCCCAGCACGGCCACGCGCTGCGGGGCCTCCAACGCCAGGCAGGCCGACATGATTTCGCGCCAGATGGACGACACATGGGCGTTCAGCAGCGGGCCCTGGTTGGCTTGTTCAATCTTGCGGATGACCTGTGCCACCCGGTCGGGGCGGAAAAAGGGTGTGCCTTCGCTGCGCTTGACGGCGCCAACCTGTTCGGCCACCCGGGCACGTTGGTTGAGCAGGCTGAGCAGCTGCTGGTCGATGGCGTCAATCTGCTCGCGCAGACTGGCCAGGCCGGTGTCTTGCGCGGCAGCGGGTGCAGGTACGGGGGGGGTGGGGTCCGTCATGGGGCTGTGGGGTCGGGCGCTCAGGCCTGGGTTTTTTCGAAGTCGCGCATGTGGTCCACCAGGGCTTGCACACCCTCCAGCGGCATGGCGTTGTAGATGCTGGCGCGCATGCCGCCGACCGACTTGTGGCCTTTGAGCTGCAACAGGCCTCGCTCACGGGCAGTGGCCAGAAAGGCGTCGTTGAGCGATTCGTCTTTCAGGAAGAACGGCACGTTCATGCGCGAGCGGCAGTTTTTGGCCACGCGGTTTTCGTACAAGCCAGACTGGTCGATGCAGTCGTACAGCAGCTCGGCCTTGGCCACGTTGACGGCCTCGACAGCCGCCACGCCACCCTGGTTCTTCAGCCACTGGAACACCAGTCCCGCCATGTAGATGCCGTAGGTGGGCGGGGTGTTGTACATGGACTGGTTGGCCGCCACCTGCTTGTAATTGAACGCCGTGGGGCAGATGTCCATGGCCTGGTCCAGCAAGTCGTCGCGAACAAACACCAAGGTCAGGCCCGCGGGTCCCAGGTTTTTTTGTGCGCCTGCAAACGCCAGACCCACTTTGGACCATTCCATGGGCCGTGAGGCGATGTGGCTGGAGCAGTCCACCACCAGCGGGGCCTTGCTGCCCAATGCGGCCATGTCGGGCAGCGTTTGAAACTCCACGCCGTGTATGGTTTCGTTGCTGCAGATGTGGGTGTAGCGGGCGCGGTCCGACAAGCGCCATTGCGCGGGGTCGGGCAGCGTCTGGTGCTGGTTGGATTCGTTGCTGGCGACCACCGTGGCCTGGCTGTACCGGGCGGCCTCCTTGGCCGACTTCTGGCTCCAGCCGCCGGTCACCACGAAGTCGGTCAACACGGGGCCGTTGGTTGGTTGACCCGACACAGAGCCGCACAGGTTCATCGGGACGATGGCGTTTTCACCCAAGCCACCGCCTTGCATGAACAGCACATGGAATTCATCGGGCACGGCCAGCAGTTCGCGGATGTCGTTGTGCGCCTGCGTGGCGATGGAGACAAACTCTTTGCCCCGGTGGCTCATTTCCATCACGCCCATGCCGCTGCCTTGCCAGTCCAGCATCTCTGCGGCGGCCTGTGCCAGCACCGCTTCGGGCATGGTGGCCGGGCCTGCCGAGAAGTTGTAGGGTCTATTTTGCATGAAAAATGCCTCCAGCGCTTGTGCCTATTGGGTTTTTAGCTATGGATTATTCCACTGCTGGATCGGCGTCGGGTGCGCTGCTGGCGTCGGTGCCTCCGGCGTCGTTTTCGACGATGCGCTGCAGGCCACTGAGTTGTGAGCCTTCGTCCAACGCAATCAGCGTCACGCCCTGGGTGGCGCGGCCCAGCTCGCGGATTTCGCTGACCCGGGTGCGCACCAGCACACCGGTGTCGGTGATGAGCATGATTTCGTCATCGGCATGCACCAGCGTGGCGGCCACCACTTTGCCGTTGCGCTCGCTTTGCTGGATGGCAATCATGCCCTTGGTGCCGCGACCGTGGCGGGTGTATTCGGCAATGGGGGTGCGCTTGCCGTAGCCGTTCTCGGTGGCGCACAGCACGCTGGTGCGGCCATTGGTGGTGCTGTCGTCGGCGGGGCCGTTGTCCTGCTCCGCCACCAGCATGGCGATGACGCTCTGCGTGTCGTCCAGCATCATGCCGCGCACACCGCGGGCGTTGCGGCCCATGGGGCGCACGTCGTTCTCGTCAAAGCGCACGGCCTTGCCGCCGTCACTGAAGAGCATCACGTCGTGCTGGCCATCGGTGAGGGCTGCCCCGATCAGGAAGTCGCCTTCGTCCAGGTCAACGGCGATGATGCCGGCCTTGCGGGGGTTGCTGAAGTCGCTCAGTGCGGTCTTTTTGACGGTGCCCATGCGGGTCGCCATGAAAATGTACTGGTCGCCGGGGAAGCTGCGGGCCTCGCCGGTCAGGGGCAGCACAACGGTGATTTTTTCGCCATCGGTCAACGGGAACATGTTGACGATGGGCCGCCCCCGCGAGCCGCGAGAGCCAGAGGGCACTTCCCACACCTTGAGCCAATACAGCCGACCCCGGTTGCTGAAACACAGGATGTAGTCGTGTGTGTTGGCAATGAAGAGCTGGTCCACCCAGTCGTCTTCTTTGGTGGCCGTGGCCTGCTTGCCCCGGCCACCCCGCTTTTGTGCCCGGTATTCGCTTAGGGGTTGGCTCTTGATGTAGCCGCTGTGGCTGAGCGTCACCACCATGTCGGTGGGGGTGATGAGGTCTTCGGTGGACAGGTCCTGCGCGCTGTGCTCGATGAAGCTGCGGCGGGTGCCCAGCTTGGTCTGCCCAAACTCGGTGCGAACGGCGATCAGCTCGTCGCCGATGATGGTCGAGACACGCTCAGGACGCGAGAGGATGTCCAGCAAATCCTCAATCTCGGCCATCACCGCCTTGTATTCGGCCACGATCTTGTCCTGCTCCAGCCCGGTCAGGCGCTGCAGGCGCATTTGCAGAATCTCCTGCGCCTGGGTGTCGGACAGGCGGTATAGGCCGTCACTGCCCATGCCGAAGTCACGTTCCAGGCCATCGGGGCGGTAGTCGTCGGCATTCACCACGCCGCCATCGGCCCGGGTGCGGGTGAGCATTTCGCGCACCATCTGGCTGTCCCAGGCACGCGCCATCAGCCCGGCCTTGGCCACCGGAGGGGTGGGCGCGTTGCGGATGATGGCGATGAAGTCATCGATGTTGGCCAGCGCCACGGCCAAGCCCTCCAGCACATGGCCGCGTTCGCGCGCCTTGCGCAGGGTGAACACCGTGCGCCGCGTCACCACCTCGCGGCGGTGCTCCAGAAACACCTGGATCAGGTCCTTCAGGTTGCACAGCCTGGGCTGGCCGTCGATCAGGGCCACCATGTTGATGCCGAAGGTGTCCTGCAACTGCGTTTGCTTGTATAGGTTGTTCAGCACCACCTCGGGCACTTCGCCGCGCTTGAGTTCGATCACCAGGCGCATGCCCGATTTGTCGGACTCGTCCTGGATGTGGCTGATGCCCTCGATTTTTTTCTCGTGCACCAGTTCGGCCATGCGCTCTTGCAAGGTCTTTTTGTTCACCTGGTAGGGCAACTCGTCCACGATGATGGACTGGCGCTGGCCCTTGTCGATGTCTTCAAAATGGCAGCGCGCGCGCATCACCACGCGGCCCCGACCGGTGCGGTAGCCCTCTTTGACCCCCGTGATGCCGTAAATGATGCCGGCCGTGGGGAAGTCTGGCGCGGGGATGAAGTCCATCAGGTCGTCGATGGTGGCGTCCGGGTGCTTGAGCAGGTGCAGGCAGGCATCCACCACTTCGTTCAGGTTGTGCGGCGGAATGTTGGTGGCCATGCCCACCGCAATGCCCGACGACCCGTTGACCAGCAGGTTGGGCAGCTTGCTGGGCAGCACCAACGGCTCTTTTTCAGAGCCGTCGTAGTTGGGGCCGAAATCGACGGTTTCCTTGTCGATGTCACCCAGCATCTCGTGGGCAATTTTGGACAGGCGGATTTCGGTGTACCGCATGGCAGCGGCGTTGTCGCCATCCACCGAGCCAAAGTTACCCTGACCGTCCACCAGCATGTGGCGCAGGGAAAAGTCCTGTGCCATGCGCACAATGGTGTCGTACACCGCGGTGTCCCCGTGCGGGTGGTATTTACCGATCACGTCACCCACGATGCGGGCAGACTTCTTGTAGGGCCTGTTCCAGTCGTTGTTCAGCTCGTGCATGGCAAACAACACCCGCCGGTGCACGGGTTTGAGGCCGTCACGGGCATCGGGCAGGGCGCGTCCCACGATCACGCTCATCGCGTAGTCGAGGTAGCTGCGGCGCATTTCCTCCTCAAGGCTGATGGGCAGGGTTTCTTTGGCGAACTGTGTCATGCTGAGGGTGCCGAGGTGAACTGGGGGTCAACCGACCATTTTAGTTGCACGTTGTGTGCTCCCAAAAAAGCTGCAGGAACACGCAGGTGTCGCATGGCGGCAACAAAGGCAGGGCGTCTGGTGTTTCCCATGGGGTCCAGCTGAATGCACCGTGTCGCCAGCAGTGGCTTGTGGCAGAATTGAAGCAACGTTTGGGGGAGTCAAAGCTTCAAGCGTGAACGGTTCAAACTCATTCGCAGTGGTCTGCGGCTTTCACACACAGAGGAATCCCATGAAAAAACTCAACAAAATTGCCATGCTGTTCGCAGCAGCCACCCTGGCTACCGCCGCCGGTGCTCAAACCATCGACAACTGGCGCAATGGCACCAGCGAACTGGTGTGGAAAAACGGTACAAACGAACTCTGCTGGCGTGATGCCAGCTGGACGCCTGCCACCGCTGCGGCTGGCTGCGACGGCGCCATTGTTCCTGCTGCTCCAGCTCCCGCTGCTGCTCCAGCCCCCGCACCCGCTCCAGCCGCTGCTCCGGCTCCAGCGCCTGCGCCTGCACCCGCTGCTGCACCCGCTCCCGCTGCCGCCTCCAAAGTGACTTACGCTGCTGACGCCTTCTTCGACTTCGACAAGGCCGTGCTGAAGCCCGCTGGCAAAGCCAAACTGGACGACTTGGTTGGCAAAGTCAAGGGCATCAATCTGGAAGTCATCATCGCCGTGGGTCACACCGACTCCGTCGGTTCCGATGGCTACAACCAGAAGCTGTCTGTGAAGCGGGCTGAAGCTGTCAAGGCCTACTTGGTGTCCAAAGGCATCGAGAAGAACCGCGTTTACACCGAAGGCAAGGGCGAGAGCCAGCCAGTGGCCGACAACAAGTCCCGCGATGGCCGCGCCAAGAACCGCCGCGTGGAAATTGAAGTGGTGGGTACCCGCGCTGCCAAGTAATCCTTGACTTGTGCCACCCCAAAAACCGCGCTGAGGCGCGGTTTTTTTATGGCCAATGCCAGGGCGCATCGATAATTGGCGGGTATGAAACCAAACATCAACGTCGACGCTGCCGAGGTGGCGAAATTTTCAGAACTGGCTCACCGCTGGTGGGACTTGGACAGTGAATTCAAGCCGCTGCACCAAATCAACCCCCTGCGCTTGGGATGGATACAAGAGCACGTGAGCCTGGCGGGCCAGCGCGTGCTCGACGTCGGATGCGGTGGCGGCATTTTGTCGGATGCCATGGCCAGGGTCGGTGCCGACGTGTTGGGCATTGACATGTCGGCCAAGGCACTCGGCGTGGCCCAATTGCACGCGTTGGAGGCTCAAACCCCCAACGTGACCTACCGCGAAATCAACGCGGAGGCTTTGGCGCAAGAGCAGCCCGGCCAGTTTGACGTGGTGACCTGCATGGAAATGCTGGAACATGTGCCGGACCCCGCCTCGGTGGTTCAAGCGTGTTCACGGTTGGTGAAGTCGGGTGGTCACGTGTTTTTCTCCACCATTAACCGCAATGCCAAGGCGTTTTTGCTGGCCATTGTGGGGGCGGAGTACGTGCTGGGCATGCTGCCAAGAGGCACGCATGAGTACGCGAAGCTGATCAAACCCAGCGAGCTGGCGTCGTATTGCCGCCAGTCCCGCCTTTCCATTGAAGGGATGCGTGGTCTGGAGCACAACCCGGTCAGCCAGCGTTACTGGCTCAGTGCAGACACGTCTGTCAACTACATGGTGGCCACCCACCGGGATGAGTGTCAGGCATGACGGTACGCGTCAAAGCGGTACTGTTCGATTTGGACGGCACCTTGATAGACAGCGCGCCAGATCTGGGCGCTGCCGCTGAAAAAATGCGAATCGAACGTGGCCTGCCCCCTCTGGGTTTGGATGCCTATCGCAGCATGGCTGGTGCAGGTGCCAAGGGCATGATGGGTGTGGCATTTGGCCTGCAGCCCGATGCGCTGGATTACGATTCATTCAAAACAGAATTTTTGAACAACTACCAGTCGGCCATGACGGTGCACACCCGTGCGTTTCAGGGCGTGGATGAGCTGCTCGGCGCATTGAACACCAACACTATGCCATGGGGCATCGTCACCAACAAGGCTGAACGTTTTACCCTGCCCTTGGTGAGCAGCATGGCTGTGCTTTCACCATCCAAGGTGGTGGTGAGTGGTGACACCACACCACACGCAAAACCCCATCCTGAGCCACTTTTCGAGGCAGCAAGGCGACTGGGCTTGACCCCAGGGGAATGCCTGTATGTGGGAGATGATGAGCGGGACATCGTGGCAGGTCGTGCGGCGGGCATGCCCACAGTGGCTGCCTTGTACGGCTACTTGGGTGCCAAGACCGATGTCAGCGCATGGGGGGCAGATTATTTCATCGAGCATCCGTCCCACCTGTTGAAATTGCTGGATCTGCCATAAACTACTTGGTCTGGGGCTGCATTGGTTTCGACGTGGGTTCGGACGCGGCGCAGGGCATGTCGAGGTTCTGTCACCTCGTAAATCAGCAGAAAAACTTTAACTGCAAACGACGAACGTTTCGCACTCGCCGCTTAATTGCGCGTGAGCCTCGCAACAGCAAGCCAATAGGCTGGGCAAGGGTTGAGAAGCCGCAAGGCCGATCAGTCCAGGCTGCGGGGTAACTTCATTTGGCTGGGCAGGCATCGGGTAACTTGGTGTTTGTCGAGAAAATAGGTTGCTGGCGTTTTGCAAAGCGTGCCACTGCGCGTTGCAGAAAGCGAGATTCAAATCAGACGGCTACACATGTAGAACTGTCCGAAAAAGGCTTGCGGACGGGGGTTCGAATCCCCCCAGCTCCACCAGAACATAGTTCAAGGACGTTCGTTGAAGTTCAGCGAACGTCCTTTTTCTTTGGAAAATCAACAACTTCTGTTCATTAGCGTTCGTTAGCGTTCGCGTACATCCGCGAAAAATGGGGGAACAAGTGGGGGAACGACCCCCCCATTTTTGTAAACTGGCGGAAGTCGTTCCCCCACTTCCCTATGAAAACTCGTTCCCCCATGGGCTTTCGGGTCGTTCCCCCATGCTGACCAACATCCAATGCAAGAACGCTTTGTGCCCGGCTGGCGAAAAGCGGGCGCGGTTTGCCGATTCGGGCGGTTTGTACCTGGAGGTTTCGCCTACCGGGTCTAAACGCTGGTTCCTGAAGTACCGCATCAACGGCAAGGAAAGCCGCCTGGCGATAGGTGCTTACCCCGCCGTCAGCCTGGTGGATGCCCGCCTGGCCCGCGACCAGGCCAAGGCGCAGCGCCGCGATGGTGTTGATCCCGTTGCGGCCCGCAAAGCAAAGCGGGCGGAGTTGGCGGGGGTGCCAAAGGTGGAGGGTGTGACCTTCAGGGCCGTTGCGCTTGAGTGGTATGGCAATCAGGTGGCCGGCTGGAGCGACACGCACGCCGAGCGCTGCAAGCGCCAGTTAGAACGGGACCTGTTCCCCCTGCTGGGTGACAGACCCATGGCCAGCATTCAACCGATGGAACTGCTTGACGCGGTCAAACTGGTTGAAAAGCGTGGGGCCATCGAGACGGCATATCGCGTGCTGACCGTGGCCGGGCAGGTCTGGAAATACTGGCTGCCCACCGCTGGGCCAGCGCAGCGCAACATCACAGAGGGGCTGGTGAACAGGCTCACGCCTTACCGCGGCAAGAAATTCGCGGCCATCGTTGATCCTGGGCGCATGGGCGAGCTGATGCGGGCCATCAGCGCTTACAAGGGCGGTTTGATCGTGGGAACCGCCTTGCGCCTGGCACCACTGCTTTACCAGCGGCCCGGTAATCTGCGCGAAATGGAGTGGGCGGAACTTGACCTGGATGCAGCCACCTGGACCATACCCAGCGCCAAGATGAAGCGCACAAAGGCTGAAAAAGAGCATGGCGAGCCTCACGTGGTGCCCATGCCCCGGCAGGCGGTTGCCCTGTTGCGCGAGCTGCAACCGTTTACCGGGCGGGGGCGGTATGTGTTCCATGGCGAACGCGACCACCAGCGCCCCATTTCAGACAATTCCGTTCGCAGTGCCCTTTACGCCCTGGGGTTTGGCAAAGAGCAAAGCTGGCACGGCTTCAGGGCCAGCGCACGAACCATGCTGGTCGATCAGTTGAACCTGGATCATCTTGCCATCGAGGCCAACCTGGCCCATGCCGTGAAAGATGCCAACGGGCGCAGCTACAACCGCACACAGTACCTGAAGCAACGTTTTGACCAGATTCAGCAATGGGCGGACTACCTGGATCGATTGGCGGCTGGTGCCGAAGTCATCCCCATGCCGCAGCGGGTAGCGTGAGCTGGAGTGTGTCAAGAGGCTTGACACGCCACCGGTTCCGCATGCAATAATCCGCCCAAGCCGAAAGGCCCGGTGCTGAACACACCTTTGATAGAGCGGTTGCTGACCCCCACCGACAAGCGGGGTTTTGTCACGTCCTGAATTTGCCGATGTGGGCATTCCCATATCGGAATCCCCGGAAAACCGGGTATGCAATTTTTTGGGCGGGATGCGTCTGTCCGTGAGGCTGGCGGCACGGCTCTATCCGTGTGTTCAACATCCCGTCCACCCGTTGCCGCTGAACACGGTTCCTGGTGGGTTTGAAGTCTCATAGAGGAGCCTTGCCCATGTCCATGGTCATTCCCATGGCC
>PNML01000083.1 GCA_013823635.1 Polaromonas sp.
TTTGGCCACGCCATCGAGGCGGGGCTGGGCTACGGCGAGTGGCTGCACGGCGAGGGCGTGGGTTGCGGCATGGTCATGGCCGCCACCTTGAGCCAGCGCCTGGGCCATGTGGATGCGGCCTTTGTGCAGCGCCTGACGCGCCTGGTGCAAGCCGCCGGTCTGCCCACCGTGGCCCCAGACCTGGGGGCAGAGCGTTACCTGCAACTGATGCGTGGCGACAAAAAGAGCGAGGGCGGCGACATCAAGTTCGTGCTGATTGGCGACGCCCCCTTGGCCGAAGGCGGCCACGGCCCCGGCACCACCCGCATGAAAGGCGCACCCGAAGCGGTGGTGCGCGAGGTGATTGCGGCGTGTGTCAAACCGGCTTGATTTTGTGATAGCTGAAAACCAACCGGGAACATGCGCTGGAGGCTATTTTTGTTTAAAAAATACCCTGCATGAATGAAAACTGGTACGACCGCCATGTGTTGCCCTGGCTCATCGACTGGGCTTGCGGCATGCCGCTGTTCACGCGCCAGCGCCAGTTGGTCATTCCCCGCGCCCACGGGCGGGTGCTGGAGGTGGGCTTGGGCACCGGGCGCAACCTGCCGCACTACGACCCGCAGCGCGTGCAGCAGGTGGTGGGGGTGGACCCGGCGTTGGCGCTGCACCCGCTGGCGGCGCGGCGGGTGAAGGCTTCGGGCCTGGACGTGACGCTGATGGGCCTGAGCGCCGAGGTGCTGCCCGCCCAAGACGCCAGCTTTGACACCGTGGTCAGCACCTACACGTTGTGCAGCATCCCCGACCCCGTGGCGGCGCTGCGCGAAATGCGCCGGGTGTTGAAGCCCGGTGGCAAGCTGCTGTTTTCAGAGCATGGGCGTGCGCCCGACGCGGCCGTGGCCCGCTGGCAAACCCGGCTGCAACCCTACTGGAAACCGCTGGCCGGTGGCTGCCACCTGGACCGAGACATGCCCGCCCTGCTGGCCGAAGCGGGCTTTGCCTGCGTCGACGGGCAGCAAGGCTACCTGTGGGGCCCGCGGGTGGTGTCGTACCACTACTGGGGCGAGGCGGTGGCGGCATAGGACGCGTCCCGCCTGGCGCTGGGTGGGGGTCAGTGCTGGCGGGCCAGCAGGGTCCAGGCCTGGGTGAGGCGGTGGGCCAGGTCGGGCGGGCGGTGCACCAGCGCATAGCCCTGGCGCCCGAACAGCAGGGGCAGGTAGTCGTTGGCCGCGCGGTCGATGGTCACGCAAAACGGGGTGATGCCCGCGACCCTGGCCTCGTGGATGGCCTGGCGGGTGTCCTCCAGCCCGTAGCGGCCCTCGTACTGGTCCATGTCGTTGGGTTTGCCGTCGGTCAGCAGCATCAGCAGGCGGCGGCGCTGCGGGCTGTGCGCCAGCCCGGCGGTGGCGTGGCGCACGGCCGCGCCCATGCGGGTGTAAAAGCCCGGCCGGATGGCGCCCACGCGGGCGCGGGCGGCTTCGTTCCAGGGCTCGTCCATGCCTTTGAGTTGTTGCAGCCGCACATGCTGGCGCCGCACCGAGCTGAAGCCCCACATGGCAAACGGGTCGCCCACGGCGTGCAGCGCCTCGCCAAACACATAGAGCGCATCGCGGATCACGTCGATCACGCGCAGCTCGTTGTTGGCGTAGGCGTCGGTGGATTGCGACAGGTCGGCCAGCAGCCAGGTGGCCAGGCTGCGCTCGCCGGGCACGCGCCGGGTGTACACGGCCGGGGTGGCGCTGCGCCGGGCATGGGGGCCGTGGCCGTCGGCTTGCAGGCGGATCCAGGCGTCCAGGTCGATGTCGTCGCCGTGCTCCTGGCCGCGCACCAGTTGGGGCGCGTGGCGCAGCACTTCCATGCGGCGGCGCACCTGGCGGGCGGTTTTTCGCAGCTCGGCGGTGGGCACGTAGGCCACGCCCTGGCGGGCGCGCATTTCCTGCACCTCGCAGTGATCGGGCAGCAGCAGGCGTTGGCGGAAATCCCATTCGGGGAATTTTTGGCCATCGCCCAGCGGGGTGTCGTCGGCGCTGCGGCTGGGCAGGTCCAGGTCGAACCTGACCCGGGCCGCCAGGGTCTGGCCGTCGGGGGCCACCGACAGCACGTCCATGTCGTTGGCGGCGGGCAGGGCGTGACCGTCGTCTTCGTCGTCGGTGCTGCGGTTGACGCGCACCATTTCGCTCCAGGACATCAGGGCCTCGGCGCGGAACGGCAGCACCATGGGGTTGCCGTCCCTGTCCAGTGCCGCCGCCTGGGCGCGGCGCCGCTGCGCATCCTGGGTGCCGGGGCGGCGTTGGGGGTTGGTGGGGGGTGGGCGATCGCCTTCGGTGGGGGTCAGGACATCGGCCACGGTGCTGCACTGCGTCCACAGCCAGACGGGGGCCACCTCGTTGGCCAGCCAGTGGCCGGCGCCGGGCGGGTGGCCTCGCAGGGCCGACACCACCGCCGCTTCGGCCTGGGCGGCGCGGCCTTTGAGGGTGTGGCTGGCGGGCCGTTGGGCCAGGTGCAGGGCGCACAGCGTTTCGTGGCGCGGGCGAAAACCCGGGAACGCGGCCAGCGCGCGCTGCGTGGCGCGCAGGTTGCCCGGCATCCAGGCATCTCCGGGGGTCCAGTGGGCCGACAGCAGGGCCAGCCACAGATACAGGTCGCGGTTGAGCGCTGGTTCAGTGAACACGGCCACGCTGGGCGGCAGCGACAGCACGTCCGGCTCCAGGCTGGGCAGCGCGGCGCGGTCGCCGCTGCCCGCCAGCCGGTGCAGCCAATGGCGGGGTCCGGCGGTGGCCCGCAGGCTGGCCTCGGCCACCCGCACCTGGGGGGCACCGCCAGCGGCCCGGAACATCAGCCCGACCGCTTGTTGCATGTCGGCCAGCTGCACCGCGGCGGCGGCGTTGGGCGGCGGCGTCCACCGTGTGAGCGCCACATGCCACCAGCGGCCCACCATTTCTTCCATCAGTGCTTCTCCTGTGGTGCTTCGCGGCGTTGCCTGAGGGTTTCGCGCAGCGCCGCTTCGCCAATTTGCCACTGCAAGGTGGGTGTGCGGCGTTGGGCGGTTTGGGTGGCGTCGCAGGCGGTGAGGCACTGGCCACACTGCACACACGAAAACATGCGGCGTTTGACGGTGCGTGGCTGCAGCCGCATGGGGCACACACTGTCGCAGGCGCTGCCCAGGGCCGGGGCGCCACTGTGCTCGGACTGGCAGCTTTTGCAGTCCCGGGCACGCGGGCGGTCAAAGGCCACCACCATGCCGCGGGGGTTGGCCATCCAGGCCAGGCTCTGGAAGAGGCCCACCGCACAGCCAAAGCGGCAGAACAGGTGGCGCGCAAAGGCAAACTCAGCGGCAAACACGGCGGTGCCGATGGCCAGGAAGCGGAACTGGTTGGGCGTGAGCGTGCCGGCCACCAGGTTGCCCAAAATGGTGTCAGGGGGCAACAAATAGGTGAGCAGGGTGATGGCCCAGACAAAGCCACCCAGCACACAACTCAAGGCAAACAGGGGCCACCAGCCGGATTGGGGGGTGGTGCCGGGGCGGGGGGTGGGCACGGCGTCCCACAGGCTGAGCTTGCCGCAGGCGCGGTGCAGCAGGTGATTGATGCCCTCAACCATCGAAAAATGGGGGCACAGCCAGCCGCAGTACACGCGCCCGTAGCGGTAGGCCACACCCAGAAAAACGGCCACCAGCGCCAGAAGCGGCAGCAGTGCGCGCCAGACGAGGTTCCACCCGGCCTGGGTGGCGCTGATGTGGCCAGCCACCAGGTCGTCAATGCCCAGGGTCCAGCGTTGGCCCAACAGCCACAGCTGGGCCTCGTACAGGTCAAAGCGCAGCAGGTTGAGGGCGGGTGCCAGCAGAAACAGCCCGAAAAACCCCATCTGGGTGCGCCGCCGCCAGACCTGCAGCCGAGCCGTGCGGCGCGCGGTTGCCCCGGTGTCGGTGGCGGCGTTGCTCGGGGTGGCGGTGACTTTGGGGTACATGGTGACCATGCCAGCGGGTCCGTGCGGGGCCCGGGCGGTGTCAGTGGTCGTCGCCCACCAGGGCTCGGACCACTTCGAACAAGGCGTTGGCGGTGCCGGGGTCGTCGGTCAGGGCGTTCACGATGGCCACGCGGCAAGACAGCAGCATGGGCAGGCCGGAGCGGATGAGCCGGGCGGCCGCCACCAGCAAGCGGGTGCTGGCGGTTTCTTCCAGGTCGTGTTCGGTGAGGCCACGCAGCGCGTGGGCCAAACGGACCAGCTGCTCCGACTGGTGGGCGTTCAGGCCGCTTTCGGCTTGAACAATGCGTTGTTCGATGGCGGCGTTGGGGTAGCCCAGGTCCACGGCCAACAAGCGCTGCCGGGTGCTGGGCTTGAGCCCTTTGAGCAGGTTCTGGTAGCCGGGGTTGTAGGACATGACCAGCATGAAGCCGGGTGGGGCCACCAGTTCCTCGCCGGTGCGCTCAATGGGCAAGGTGCGCCGGTCGTCGGCCAGGGGGTGCAGCACCACCGTGGTGTCTTTGCGGGCCTCCACCACCTCGTCGAGGTAGCAAATGGCCCCCGTGCGAACGGCCCTGGCCAGGGGGCCGTCGGACCACACGGTGTTGCCTTGACCGATCAGGAAACGGCCCACCAGGTCGGCGGCGCTCAGGTCGTCGTGGCAGGACACGGTGATGAGCGGGCGACCCAGGCGGGCCGCCATGTGTTCCACCAACCGGGTTTTGCCACACCCCGTTGGGCCCTTGATCAGCAGCGGCAGTTGCTGGCGCCACGCATGGTCAAACACGGTGCACTCGTGGCCCTGTTCGGCGTAGAAGGGGGTGTCGCCAGAGGAAACCTCGGCCACGAGGTCAGTGGTTTCACCGTGGGCGCGCAACGCAGTGACGGACATGGTGGTGTTCCGTGGCTCAGGCGCGCTGGGTGCGCAGACCACCTTGCACACCCCGCTCAGCGGCGGGAGTGCCACCGATGAAGAAGCTGCACAGGTAGGCCAGCAAACCGAGCAGGAAGCTCACGCCGCCGGCCATGCGGATCCAGTAGAAGAAGCGCAGCTGGTCTTGCGTGTCCATGAACGACATGGCGCCGGTCGTGGGCATGCGTTGCAGCCACACCTGCAGGATGCCCGCACCGGTCAGCGCCAGCGCCATGACGCCCATGCCGATGGTCATGAGCCAGAAGCTCCACATCTCGGTGTTCTGGGCAGACTGGCTGTTGGCGATGCGCCCGCGCAGCACGGGCATGGCGTAGCTGACGATGGCCAGCACCACCATCACGTAGGCACCGTAAAACGCCAGGTGACCGTGGGCGGCCGTGACCTGGCTGCCGTGGGTGTAGTAGTTCACGGGGCTCAAGGTGTGGATGAAGCCCCACACGCCAGCACCCAGGAAGGCGGTGACCGAGCAGCCCACGGCCCACAGCAGGGCGGCCTGGTTGGGGTGCTCGCGGCGGCGCTGCTGCACCATGTTGAAGGCGAACACGGTCATCATGAAGAAGGGAATGGGCTCCATGGCCGAGAACACCGAACCGACCCACAGCCAGTAGCCGGGCATGCCGATGAAGAAGAAGTGGTGGCCGGTGCCCAGGATGCCGGTGATCAGCGCCATGGCGATGATGACGTACAGCCATTTGTCGATGACCTCACGGTCCACGCCGGTGGTCTTGATCAGCACAAAGGCCAGCAGCGCACCCATGATCAGTTCCCAGGTGCCTTCCACCCACAGGTGAACCACGAACCACCAGTACATCTTGTCGCGCACCAGGTTGTGGGGGTTGACGAAGCTGAACAGGAACAACAGCGCCAGGCCCCACAGGCCGATCAGCAGCACGGTGCTGATGCTGGTTTTGCGGCCCTTGAGCACCGTCATGGTGATGTTGAACAGGAAGCCCAGCATCACGACCACAATGCCGACCTTGGTGGGCAGTGGCTGCTCCAGGAACTCGCGGCCCATGGTCATGAGCAGGTCGTTGCCGGTCAGCTCAGCCAATTTGGCATAAGGCACGGCCAGGTAACCCACAATGGTCAAACCACCCGCGACCAGGAAGGTCCAGAACAGGATCAGGGCCAGCTTGGGGCTGTAGAGCTCGGTTTCAGATTCCTCGGGCACCATGTAATAGGCGGCGCCCTGGAAGCCGAACAGCAGCCAGACGATGAGCAGGTTGGTGTGCACCATCCGTGCCTGGTTGAACGGGATGTAGGGGAACAAAAAGTCCCCCAGCAGGTATTGCAGTCCCAGCGTCAGTCCGAAGACGATCTGCGCCGTGAACAACGCCAATGCCGCAACAAAGTAGTACTTGGCTACCGATTGCGAGGCGTACTTGAGGGTGGTCGCTTGCATGGTGTGGGTCCTTGATCGGGGTGAAGGGGGCGAGGCGTTCAGCCTTCGATGTTGGGGGGCCACTTTTCGGTGTTGATCTTGCCGGTCCAGCGCAGGAACTCCACCAGATCGTTGAGTTGCTGCTCGTTGAAGTTGAACTGGGGCATCTGGCGTCGACCTTCCACGTGCGTGGGCTGGGCCTGTATCCAGGCCTTGATGAAGTCGGGGCCGCGGCGCTCATACACATTGCCCAGCTCGGGGGCGAAGTAGGCGCCCTCACCCAGCAGGGTGTGGCAGCCGATGCAGTTGCGGGTCTCCCACAGCTTTTTGCCTGCCACGACCGCCGGGGTGATTTCCTGGGCGTTCGATCGCTCCGGAATGCGCCGCTCGCTGTCAAATATCAACCCGGCAAACACCAGGATGAAAAACACGGACCCGCCATAAAACATGTTGCGGGCCATCTGCTTGGTAAACCTGCTCTGGGTGGCTGGGTTCATGGTTGCTTGCTCCAATTGCTAAAACGCTGTCACGAGCGTAGTGGTGGAGCCCAAAAAAATCCTTGAACAAGATGAAGTTTTGGGTCGATGGGCCACCGCGGGACAGGCATTTCTGCTCTGAAGTTAATTTGGTATGTGATTTACTACAATTGACATTTGTCAAGCCACACAAGCTCACCCATGCGCCATGGAAAAAGCCGACTTCAACATTCCCCGTTTCCTGTCTGTTCACGCCCTGTTCTGCAACCTGTCGCCCGACGAGTTGGAGCGGGTGGCGGCGGGCTGTACCCTGAAGCGGCTCAACCGCGGTGACGGGGTGTTTCGCGTGGGCGAGCCTTGCCACGAGTTCCATGTGGTGGTGCTGGGCCAGGTGAAGCTGTTTGCCCTGTCGCCGGCGGGCCAGGAAAAGGTGATCGAACTGGTCGGTCCCGGGCAAAGTTTTGCCGAGGCACTGATGTTCATTGGCAAGCCCTACATCCTGAACGCCCAGGCGCTGACCGGGTCGTTGGTGCTGAGTGTGAGCAAAGACACCATCGTTCGGGAGATTGAGCGGGATGCCCGGTTCTCCATGCACATGCTGGCCGGCATTTCACGGCGCCTGCACGGTTTGGTGCGCGACATCGAGACGGGCGCGTTGCACACCGGGATGCAGCGCGTGATTGGCTATCTGCTGCGAGAACACCAGGTGGAAGACTGTTCGACAGGCGAGATCTACACCGTGTCGCTGCCGGTCAGCAAGGCCACCATCGCCTCGCGCCTGTCGTTGACGCCGGAGTATTTTTCCAAGGTGCTGCGCGAGCTGGAGGACGCCCAGCTCATCCGTGTGGACAAGCGCGACATCCACATCGTGGATGTGCCCCGGCTGGCCCGACACGGCGTGCCGGCCGGGTGACCCGACAGCCCCTGTGGCGACGTGGCGCCAGGGCGCAGGCTATAAACGGCGCCATGCGCCAATCCCCCGTCCCTTCGATGTTGCCTGCCGCTTTGCACCCCCTGGCCGCTGACCCCGCCCAAACGCGGGGCCGCCGCTTTGCGGAGGCGCCAGCGCCCACCCGCAGCGATTTCCAGCGCGACCGCGACCGCATCGTGCACAGCACGGCGTTTCGGCGGCTCGTCTACAAAACCCAGGTGTTTCTGAACCACGAGGGCGACCTGTTCCGCACCCGCCTCACCCACAGCCTGGAGGTGGCGCAACTGGGCCGCAGCATCGCGCGCAGCCTGGGTCTGAACGAAGACCTGGTGGAGGCCATTGCCCTGGCACACGACCTGGGGCACACCCCCTTTGGCCACGCGGGCCAGGACGCCCTGCACGACTGCATGCGCGCCCATGGCGGCTTTGAGCACAACCTGCAAAGCCTGCGTGTGGTCGATGTGCTGGAAGAGCGCTACCCCGCCTTCGACGGGCTGAACCTGTGCTTTGAGACGCGCGAGGGCATCCTCAAGCACTGCTCGCGCGCCAACGCCCAGGCGCTGGAGGCCGACGAACCCCATGGCGTGGGCCACCGCTTTCTGGTGGGCGAGTCGCCCTCACTGGAGGCGCAGCTGTGCAACCTGGCCGACGAAATCGCCTACAACGCCCACGATGTGGACGACGGCGTGCGCTCTGGCCTCATCACGCTGGAGCAGGTGGCCAGCGTGCCGCTGTTTGACCGCTTCCTGCGGCTGGCCCTGCAGGCGCACCCGGGGCTGAACGGTCGCCGCCTGCTGTTCGAGTCCATCCGCCTCATGCTCAGCGCGCAGGTGTACGACGTGATCGACGCCACCCGCGCAGCCATTGCCGATTCGGGGGTGGACCACCCCCAGGCCGTTCGCCACGCCGGGGTGCTGGTGCGCTTTTCGCCGGACATGCGGGCCGATTCCGCCGCGCTCAAGCAGTTCCTGCTGCACAACCTCTACCGCCACCCCCAAGTGGTGGCCACCATGGACAGCGCCCGGCGGGTCGTGCGCGACCTGTTTGCCCTGTATGTGGCCGAACCCCCGGCGGCTTTGACCCGGCGCGATGGCGACAGCCCAGAGCGCGCCGTGGCCGACTACATTGCCGGCATGACCGACCGCTACGCCATTTCGGCCCACCAGCAGCACAGTGGACAATCGCTGTTTGACTGACCCGGCCCTGGAGGGCTGTGGTGGCCTTGGGTGGTGACTTTGAACGCGGGGGTGCACGGAAGATGGGTTTTTTGGAGCAGCTCAAACAGCAGGCGCAAGTGGTGCAGGCCGAGCAGGACATGCAGGTGCAACACCTCGACGCCAACGTCGACGCCACCGAGCAAGCCGGTCAGGTGTTGTGGCGCTACCTGTCCGAACTGGCGACCCAGCTCAACATCATCCAGCCGCCCGCTCAAGCCCTCTCGTTGGACGGCAAAACCGCGTGGCCAGACATGACACTGGCCGAATTCCGCTTGGATGCCCGCCAAAAGCTGTTGCGACAGCGCGAGGTGCTGGACCATGTGGGCCAGCCCAGTGCATTTGGCTGACCCTCACCGCAGCTCACCACCCCCTACCGTGCCCCACCCCCGTCGCCCGCCACCTGCCTTGCCATGGCCCGCCAACCCCGTCTCAGCCTGACCCACCAGTTGCACCATGTGTTGTGGCGAGGCAACCCTCACCAGCCCGTGCTGGTGGACGAGGCCGACCGCCAGCTGCTGGCCCGTCTGCTGCTTGAGCTGGCCGCCGACCACGGCGTGGCCTTGCACGCCTGGGCCCTCATGCCCGACCACATCCACCTGCTGCTCACGCCGCTGCGCGACGGTGCGCTCAGCGTGTTCATGCAGGCCGTGGGGCGGCGCTATGTGCAGGCCTTCAACCGCCGCCATGGGCGCCGGGGCACCCTGTGGGAAGGGCGGTACCGCTCCACCGTGCTGGAGCCAGAACCCTGGCTGCTGCGCGCCATGGTGTGGATGGACAGCCACCCCTGGCGCTCAGGTGTGGCCCCGCAGCCCGGGGCCCACCCGTGGACCACGGCGGCCCACTACCTGGGGCTGCGCACCGTGGGCGGGCTGACGGTGCCGCCCCAATTCTGGGCGCTGGGCAACACCCCCTTTGCCCGCGAAGCGGCCTACCGCACCTTGCTGGAGCAGGGCTGTGACGCCGCCAGCACCCAGGCGCTGACCGACGCGGCCATTCAGGGCTGGGCCCTGGGGTCGGCGCCATTTGTGGCCCATCTGCAGGCCCAGTCTGCACGGCGGCTGGAAAAAGCCAAACCCGGCCGGCCACCCCGTGTCGAGCACCATGCGAGCCAAAAAAATGAATGATTTTGGCTTTTAGCGCTTTATTGGTGTCGTTTGTAGCTACTTTAATTGATGTGTCCCTAAATAATTGGTGATTCTGATCTGTTGTTATTAAATAGGTTCTGACCCCATTTAATTGTCTTGGCATGCTTGCTGCAATGCAATATGCTCTTGAATTCCCGCGAACCCTTTTGAGGAGATTGGCATGACCAACCCCACCCCCATTGAGCAGATGCAGCAACAAGGCCTGTACGACCCCGCCAACGAACACGACGCCTGTGGTGTGGGCTTTGTGGCCCACATCAAGGGCGACAAGTCGCACGCCATCGTGGCGCAGGCGCTCAAGATCCTCGAAAACCTGGATCACCGGGGTGCCGTGGGTGCCGACGCGCTCATGGGCGACGGCGCGGGCATCCTCATCCAGCTGCCCGACGCGCTCTACCGCGAAGACATGGCCAAGCAGGGCGTGACCCTGCCACCCGTGGGCGAGTACGGCGTGGGCATGATGTTCCTGCCCAAAGAGCACGCCAGCCGCCTGGCCTGCGAGCAGGAAATGGAGCGCGCCGTCAAAAAAGAAGGCCAGGTGCTGCTGGGCTGGCGCGATGTGCCGGTCAACCGCGACATGCCCATGTCCCCCCGCGTGCGCGAAAAAGAGCCGGTCATCCGCCAGGTGTTCATTGGCCGTGGCAACGACGTCATCGTGCAGGACGCGCTGGAGCGCAAGCTCTACGTCATCCGCAAAACCTGCAGCAAGGCCATTTCGGCGCTGGGCCTCAAGCACAGCAAAGAGTATTACGTGCCCAGCATGAGCAGCCGCACCATCATCTACAAGGGCCTGCTGCTGGCCGACCAGGTGGGCACCTACTTCCTGGACCTGGCGGACGAGCGCTGCACCTCGGCCCTGGGCCTGGTGCACCAGCGTTTTTCCACCAACACCTTCCCCGAGTGGCCACTGGCCCACCCCTACCGCTACGTGGCGCACAACGGCGAGATCAACACCGTCAAGGGCAACTTCAACTGGATGAAGGCGCGCGAAGGCGTGATGTCGTCCCCCGTGCTGGGCGACGACCTGAAGAAGCTCTACCCCATCAGCTTTGCCAGCCAGTCCGACACCGCCACCTTCGACAACTGCCTGGAACTGATGACCATGGCGGGTTACCCGCTGGCCCAGGCCGTGATGATGATGATCCCCGAGCCGTGGGAGCAGCACACCATGATGGACAGCCGCCGCAAGGCCTTCTATGAGTACCACGCCGCCATGATGGAGCCTTGGGACGGCCCCGCTTCCATCGTGTTCACCGATGGCCGCCAGATCGGCGCCACGCTGGACCGCAACGGCCTGCGCCCCTCGCGCTACTGCATCACCGACGACGACATGGTCATCATGGGCTCTGAGTCGGGCGTGTTGCCCGTGCCCGAAGCCAAAATTGTGCGCAAGTGGCGCCTGCAGCCCGGCAAGATGTTCCTGATTGACCTGGAGCAGGGTCGCATGATTGACGACGAGGAGCTCAAGGCCAACCTCGCCGCCAGCAAGCCCTACAAGCAGTGGATCGAGAACCTGCGCATCAAGATCGACGACGTGGAAGGCCCTGCCACCGTCACGCCGCCTGCCAGCGAGGTGTCGCTGCTGGACCGCCAGCAGGCGTTCGGCACCACACAGGAAGACATCAAGTTCCTGCTGGCCCCCATGGCGCAGGCCGGGGAAGAGGCCATTGGCTCCATGGGCAACGACAGCCCGCTGGCCGTGCTGTCCGGCAAGAACAAGCCGCTGTACAGCTACTTCAAGCAGTTGTTTGCGCAGGTGACCAACCCGCCCATCGACCCCATCCGCGAAGCCATCGTGATGAGTCTGGTGAGTTTCATCGGTCCCAAGCCCAACCTGCTGGACATCAACCAGGTGAACCCGCCCATGCGCCTGGAGGTGAGCCAACCCGTGCTGGACTTTGCCGACATGGCCAAGCTGCGCGACATCGCCAAGTTCACCCAGGGCAAGTTCAACAGCCACACGCTGGACATCACCTACCCGCTGGCCTGGGGCCACGAGGGCGTGGAGGCCAAGCTGGCCTCGCTGTGCGCCGAGGCGGTGGACGCCATCAAGGGCGGCAACAACATCCTCATCGTCAGCGACAGGGGCGTCAGCCCCACCCAGGTGGCCATTCCGGCGCTGCTGGCGCTGTCGGCCATCCACCAGCACCTGGTGCGCGAAGGCCTTCGCACCAGCGCCGGTCTGGTGGTGGAAACGGGTACCGCACGCGAGGTGCACCACTTCGCGGTGCTGGCGGGCTACGGTGCCGAAGCCGTTCACCCCTATCTGGCCATGGAAACCCTGGTCACGCTGCACAAGGAACTGCCCGGCGACCTGAGCGCCGACAAGGCCATCTACAACTACGTGAAGGCGGTGGGCAAGGGCCTGTCCAAGATCATGTCCAAGATGGGCGTGAGCACCTACATGAGCTACTGCGGTGCGCAGTTGTTCGAGGCCATCGGCATCAACAGCGAGACGGTGGCCAAGTACTTCACCGGCACCCCCAGCAAGGTGGAGGGCATTGGTGTGTTCGAGATGGCCGAAGAGGCCATCCGCATGCACAAGGCCGCTTTTGGCAACGACCCCGTGCTGGCCACCATGCTGGACGCCGGTGGCGAGTACGCCTGGCGCGCCCGTGGCGAAGAGCACATGTGGACGCCCGACGCCATTGCCAAGCTGCAGCACAGCACGCGCGCCAACAACTTCAGCACCTACAAGGAATACGCCCAGATCATCAACGACCAGAACACGCGCCACATGACGCTGCGTGGCCTGTTCGAGTTCAGGGTCGATCCGGCCAAGGCCATTCCCCTGGACGAGGTGGAACCCGCCAAGGACATCGTCAAGCGGTTTGCCACCGGCGCCATGTCGCTGGGCTCCATTTCCACCGAGGCGCATGCCACACTGGCCGTGGCCATGAACCGCATCGGCGGCAAGAGCAACACAGGCGAAGGCGGTGAAGACCCGCTGCGCTACCGCAACGAGCTCAAGGGCATCCCGGTCAGGCAGGGGCAGACCATGTCCGAGCTGCTGGGCAAAGAGGTGTTCGAGGTGGACTACGCGCTGAGCGAAGGCGACTCCATGCGCAGCCGCATCAAGCAGGTGGCGTCTGGCCGCTTTGGTGTGACCGCCGAGTACCTCTCCAGCGCCGACCAGGTGCAGATCAAGATGGCCCAGGGTGCCAAGCCCGGTGAGGGCGGCCAGTTGCCCGGCGGCAAGGTGTCCGACTACATCGGTCGCCTGCGCCACAGCGTGCCCGGTGTGGGCCTGATTTCGCCCCCGCCCCACCACGACATCTACTCCATCGAAGACCTGGCACAGCTCATCCACGACCTGAAAAACGTGGCGCCCCACAGCTCCATCAGTGT
>PNML01000084.1 GCA_013823635.1 Polaromonas sp.
CGCGCTCGAACAGGCGCAGCCACTCGTCCAGCCAGGTGGTGCTGCCGTCCACCAGGTGGTGGCGGTGCACCATCACGGCCACGGCGGGCCGGGTGCAATCACGCCGGGGCTGTTCGCGGCACCAGCGCAGCAGGGCGGCGGCGTCGGGCAGCAGGCCCGGCAAATCTGGGTGGTAAATGCCGCGCACGGGCCACTGCTGCGGCGCGGGCAGGCTGGGCAAGGGCTGACCCTGCAGCACCGCCTGGGCCAGCGTGACGGCGTGGCGCAGGTTGCGCGCACCTCCGGCCTGAATGAACGCCGCCATGCGGGCGGCAGCCGGGGGGGCATCGCCAGCCCCCGGCAGGGCCACGGACGGTGGGGTGTCGGGTGGGGTGGCCGTTGCAACGGGTGTGACCCAGACCACGCGCCCGGGTGCCCGGGCGGCAAACGCGGCCAGCGGCGCTCCCACCTGGCGCTGCAACCGCTGCGCCACGCTGGCGTGGGGGGCATCCACCCACACCAGACCGGCCTGGGCCAGTGCGCGGGTCAATGCATGGGTTTGCTCGGGCGTGGGTGTGGCGGCACCGGCCAGCGGGTACGACAGGTGCACCAACGCCAGACCGGCGCGCTGGGCCTCCTGCTGCACGGTGGCGCTGCGGGCAGCGGTGGTCACGTCGGAGGTGATCCACAACAGCCCCCCGGCGGCGTGCGCGGTGCCCCCCAAGGCGAGCAGGCACACCCCGAGGGCACGGCGCAACCACGCCCAGGCAACGGAAGCGCCGGGGTGCATCAGCGTGAACCGGCCGGTGGCGGCATGGCGGTTGCCGGGGCGTTGCCGCCGTCTTCCGGGATGTAGATGATGTTGCCGTCGTCCAGCCGGTACGCCACCCCTGCCCGCACGCCCTGCCCCTGGCTGGCCTGGCCAGCGCCTTTGAAGCGGACTTCGCGGCCCTGCTCGCGCACCACCATTTCCATGTCGGGCTGGCCGGCCTTTTGCACGGCGGTGGCACTGGCCGACACATCGGCCTGGCTTTTGGCGGCCACGGCGGTCAGCAAGGCCACCACCAGCACCAGAAACACGTCCACCAGGTTGATGGCCGACAGCATGGGGTCGTCGTCCTCCTCGGCCAGCACGTTCAGGTGGCGGCTGCTCATGTGCTCACCCCACGCACCTTTCTTTCCACCAACAGTTCGGCCAGCAGCCAACGGCGGCGCACGGAATACACCACCAGCCCGACCGACGCCGCCGCCAGCGCCAGCACCACGCCCGCAAAAGCGCCACTGAACACGGCCAATGCCTGCTGCCCTTGCCCGGCGGCGACGCTTTGCAGCGCGGGGCCCAGGGGAATCATTGTGGCAATCAGCCCCAGCATGGGGGACAGGCGGCTGAGCAGGCGCACCGGCTCAATCTGGCGCACCAGTTGCAGCTCCAGCTCCTCCATGGACAGGTCGGGCGCCACGACCAACGACCGGAACAGTGGGTTGCGCTGGCGCTGCCAGGCTTCCGCCAGGGCCATGCCCCCCACCCACAGGGCGTACACAAACGCCAGGGCGACCAGGCCCAGCACCGGCCACAGCAGTGCCTGCGCGACCCACGAAAAACCCGATTCAATCCACATGTGCCAAGCCTCTGCTGTTCATTTCAAATTCGGGAGCATCACCCACTGGTCCATCAAGCGGTGGATGCCAATTCGGTGCTCAAACACCGCTTCCAGCGCGGCGTGGGTGTCGGGGTGGTGGCTGGGGCCGCAGTGGCGGGCGTGGCCACGGTCCATGACCAGCACCTCGTCGGCAGCCAGCGCCAGGGTGATTTCGTGCAGCACGCTGACCACCGTTTTGCCCTGGGCCACCAATTGGCGCACCAGCGCCAGCCAGTCGGCCTGGTGCGGGGGGTCGAGGTTGGCCAGGGGCTCGTCCATCAGCAGCACGCTGGCCTGCACGGCCAGGGCGCGGGCCAACAGCACGCGTTGACGCTCACCGCCCGACAGTTGGCCCAGCGGCTTGCAGGCCCAGTCCCAGCTTTGGGTCTGGGCCATGGCGTGTTCCACCGCCGCGTGGTCAGCCGCGCTGGGCGGGCTGAGCCAGCCCTGGTGCGGCAAGCGACCCAGCATGACCACGTCGTAGGCCGTCAGGTCGTCGGCCCCCTGTTCGGCCCCCGCCCCGCCCTGCCCCAGCCACGACAAGGCTTTGGCCCGGTCTTTGGCGGGCCAGTCGGCCAGCGGACGACCCAGCAAACTCACGGTGCCCTGGTGCGGCAACAACCCGGCCAGGCAGCGCAGCAGGGTGGACTTGCCCGCGCCATTGGGGCCCACGATGGACAGCCAGCGCCCGGCGGGCAGGTGCAGGCTGACGTTGTGCAGCACCTGCACGCGGCCAGCGCCGTGGCCCAGCCAGGCGCTGACCTGGGCACACCCGAGTGCGGCAGCACCCTGCGCAGTACCAGCGGCCACTGGCAAGTGGTCTCCGGTGGCAATGGCATCAATGGTTGCCATGGGGGCGTTTTGGTTCATGCCATCACCCCACCCGCCGACGCATCAGCCACAGCAAATAGCCGCCGCCCAGCACGGCGGTCAGCACGCCCACGGGCAACTCGGTCGGGGCCACCAGGCCACGGGCCAGGGTGTCGGCCAGCATCAGCAGCACGCCGCCCATGCCACTGGACAGCAGCACCAGCCGGGCATGCGTGGTTTTGACCACCGAGCGCACCAGGTGCGGCGCGGCCAGGCCCACAAAGGCAATCAGCCCGGTTTGCGCCACGGCGGTGCCGGTGGCCAGTGCCAGCACCGCCACCAGCGCGGCCCGCAGCGGGGCCAGCGGCAAGCCCAGGCTGTGGGCCGTGGCCTCGCCCAGGCTCAGGCCGTCCAGCACGCGCGACAAGGCCACCGCCAGCAACCCACACAGCAGCCACACGCTGCCCATGATGGCCACGCTGGCCCAGCCCACAAAGCCGGTGGAACCCAGCATGAAGGCCTGCATGGCCTGCAAGATGTCGGGCGTGAACAGCGTGACCAGCGAGCTGAGCGCCCCCAGCACCACGCCCACCACCACCCCCGCCAGCAGCAGGCGCAGCGTGTGCTGCACGCCCCGCGCCAGCGCGAGCGTCAGCAGCACGGCGGCCACCGCGCCCACAAAGGCCGCACCCGTCAGGCCCAGGCGCACGGCCACCGCGCTGGCCATGGGGCTGACGCCCAGCACCGCCAGTGCCAGCGCCACGCCCAGCGTGGCGCCCGAAGCGCTGCCCAGCAAAAACGGGTCGGCCAGCGGGTTGCGAAACAGGCCCTGCGCCACCGCCCCGGCCAGCCCCAGCAAGGCCCCGGCACCCAGGGCCCCCAGGGTGCGGGGGGCGCGGATGTCCCACACAATTTGCGCGGCCACCGGGTCGGCCAGCATGTGCCACACGCTCTCGACGCCCGTGCTGCCCACGCCCAGGCCCACCACACCCAGCACCCCGGACAGCACCGCCAGCGCCAGGCCCAACCAGGCCGCGCGGTGGTTCTGGCGCAAGGCGGCGTGCAGCCTGCGGGAGGTTTCAGGCACGGGGGTATGGGCCATTGGTGGATTGACGTGGTTCATGGGCGTCAGGGTTTGGCCGCCATGCGGGTGACGCAGTCGGCCATGAGGCGGGCGGCCTCGGCCATGCGCGGGCCGGGGCGCACCAGCACGTCGGAGTCGTCCAGGCTGAACACACACAGCCGTTTTTCGCTGACGGCGCGCATGCGCTGCCAGCCCGGCCGGTCGGTCATGCCCGCGAAGTTGCGTTGCCCCACCATGATGAGGTCAGGGTTGGCGCGCACGACAAACTCGGGGTTGATCTTGGGAAACGGCCCCAGCTCGGGCGGAATGATGTTGTTCACACCCAGGCGGGTGAGCGTTTCACCAATGAACGAGCTGGCCCCCGCCCCGTAGGGTGCGCGGTTGACCTCAAAGTACACCCGCGTGCGGCGGGCCGATGCGGGCAGCGACTGCGCCGCCGCCGACACCGCCGCGTCAATGTGGCGCCACACCCGGTCGGCCTCGGCCACGGGTTGCCCCAAGGCCTGCGCCACCTTGCGCAGCACGCGCTGCACGTCGGCATGGGTTTTGGGCTCCAGCACCACCACCTTCAGCCCCAAGGCCTCCATGCGGTCGGCCGCGCGCGACGAGGCCGACACCAGCACCAGATCGGGCCGGGTGGCCACCACGGCCTCGATGCTGGGGTCCAAGCCCCCGCCCAACTGGGGCAGCGCCTTGACGCTGGCCGGGAAGTTGGAATACCGGTCCACCCCCACCAGCCGATGGCACTGGCCCAGCTCGCACACGGTTTCGGTCAATGAGGGCAGCAGGCTGACCACACGCTGGGGCGGCGCGGGCAGCTTGACCACACGGCCCCGGTCGTCCGTCACTTCCACGCCAGCGGCTTGCGCTGCCAGCGGCGCGGCCCACACCGTGGCCACCAATGCCACCATGAAAATTTCAAGCCAAAACAGGCTGTAGCGCTTGTGCTCATTCATGTGTCAGCTCCTGTTTGATGACCAATGCCTGCCCAGCCACCATCAGCACCACGCGCTGGGCCACGTCGCCCACCCGCTGGTTGAGCAAGCCCAGCTCATCGACAAAGCGGCGCACCTCGGCCCCCAGGGGAATGACGCCCAGCCCAATTTCGTTGCCCACCAGCACCACGGGGCCGGGTGCGGTGCGAAGGGCGTCCAGCAGGTTGTCAATGTGTGTAGCAGACAACGCTTTTGAATCAAGCGCTACCGCCTGTTTTGGCTCCAAATCTTCTGTGGCCACTGTTTCAACTGGGTCCGCCGTGGCCACCATGGGCATGAGCAACCCGGTGAGCCACAGTGTCAGGCAGTCCACCACCAGCAGGTGGTGGGGCGCGCTCAGGGTCCGGATGGCTTGGGCCAGCGCCAGGGGTTCTTCCACCGTGGCCAGGCCGGGCACGCGCTGGGCACGGTCCGTTTGGTGGCGGGCGATGCGCTCACGCATTTCGGCGTCCCAGGCCTGGGCGGTGGCAAGCAGCGTGGCTTGACGGGGGAACTGGTGGGTGCCACCAACACAGCGCTGGCCTGCACCGGCCAGCCACGCCGCCGCCAGCCACTCGGCCCGGCGTGATTTGCCACTTTTCTGTCCACCCAGGATCAGCTCCACGCCAGCGGTCACCTGCCACTCAGCCATGCTGCGCGCTCCAGCGCCCGATGATGGCGGCCAGTTGCGCCACGCCGTCGGTCAGCGCGGCGGGGCCGGGCTGGAGGATGTCGGCGGACTTGATCTCGAACAGTTGACCGTGGCGCACAGCCGCCACGTCCTGCCAGCCGGGGCGGGCCGCCACTTTTTCGGGGCGAAATTTTTTGCCGCACCACGAGCCGATGACGATGTCGGGGTTGCGCGCCAGGATGGCGTCGCCGCTGGCGATGATGCGGTCCTTGCCCATGGGCTGGGTGGCCAGCTCAGGGAAGCAGTCGTCGCCCCCGGCCACACCCACCAGCTCGGACACCCAGCGGATGGCGCTGATGTGGGGCTCGTCCCATTCCTCAAAAAACACGCGGGGGCGGCGTTTGCCCGCCGCTTCACGCTGCGCCACCTGCTCGGCAATGGTGGCCAGCCCGGCGCGGATGGCGGCGATGTGGCGCTCGCCCTCGTCCACGCAGTCCACCATGGCCGCCACCTGGAACAGCATGTCAACAATCTGGTCCACGCTGCGCTGGTTGAACACCGTCACCTGCACCCCGGCACGGATGAGCGCGGCGGCAATGTCGGCCTGCAAGTCCGAAAAGCCCAGCACGCAGTCGGGTTGCAGGGCCAGGATTTTGTCGATCTTGGCGCTCAAAAAGGCGCTGACCTTGGGCTTTTCTTCCCGCGCGCGGCGGGGCCGCACGGTGTAGCCGCTGATGCCGACGATGCGCGCCTCCTGCCCCAGCAGGTACAGCCACTCGGTGGTTTCTTCGGTCAGGCAGATGATGCGCTGCGGGCCGCGTTTGGCGTGGCCAAGGGCGGTGCCAGCCAGGGGGTCAGCGGGTTTCATGCCGTGGGCTTTCCGGGCAAGGCCCTGAACAGGTGGGCCACCGTGGCGGGCGACGAAGCAAACCACGCGTGGAAGTAACTGGCGCGCACAGGGCCCAACTGGTAGAGCGCCTCGCCGTCGGCACCCGAGGCCACGGGCTGTGCGGCGGTGCCGGGGCGGCGGGTGCGGGCCACGGGCGTCAGCGGCGTGTCGGCCACCGACCAGTGGAAGGTGTGACCGCGCAAGGCGGAGGTGTGGCCATCGCCCTGACCGGGCCAGTCGAGTTGCTGCGGCCCCAGCGCGGCCAGCCTGGCCTGCATGCGCACGGTGCCGGGCAGCAGGCCCCACATGGCGTGCGCCGTGCCCGCCTTGTCCACCAGGGTGTCGAACAACAGCATCATGCCGCCGCACTCGGCCCACACGGGCTTGCCCGCCGCGGCGTGGGCTCGCAGGGCGTCGCGCAGCGCGTGGTTGGCGCTCAGGGCGGCGGCGTGGAGTTCGGGGTAGCCGCCGGGCAGCCACACGGCATCGCACGGGGGCAAGTCGGCATCGGCCAGCGGCGAGAAACACACCACATCGGCCCCCAGCGCACGCAAGGTGTCGAGGTTGGCTGCGTAAATGAAGCAGCAGGCCGCGTCCCGCGCCACGGCCACGGTGCGGCCTTTCAGGTCATGTAAATCAGCAGCTGTCAGTGCTGGATGGACAGGCGTCAACGGCCTAGAAGGCTCAAAATTTTCTGAAAACTCCACGCCCCAGGCATGGACCATGTCGGCCAGGCCCATCTGGCCCAGCGGGGTGCTGGCCAGCGCATCGGCGGCGGCGTCCAGCCGTTGCAGGGCGTCGGGCAACTCTTGTGCGGCCACCAGACCCAGGTGGCGCTCGGGCAGTGCCAGGGCGGGTGCGCGCATGAGGGCACCCAGCCACTCGTGCTCGGGCGTGGCCTGGCGCAGCATGTCGGCATGGCGCTCGCTGGCCACGCGGTTGGCCAGCACGCCCGCCCAGGGCAGCGGGCCATGGCTGTGTGCCTGAAAGTACCGCAGGCCGTGGGCCAGCGCACCAAAAGTCTGCGCCATGGCCGACGCATCCAGCACCGCCAGCACCGGCAGGCCCAGCAGGCGGGCCAAGTCGGCCGCGCTGGGGTCGCCGTCGTACAGGCCCATCACGCCTTCCACCAGGATCAGGTCGGCCTCCGTGGCCGCCTGGTGCAGGCGCTGGCGGATGTCGGCCTCACCGGTCATCCACAGGTCCACCTGGTGCACCGGTGCACCACTGGCCAGCTCGTGCCAGAACGGGTCCAGAAAGTCGGGCCCACACTTGAACACCCGGACCCGCCGCCCCGCACGGGTGTGCAGGCGGGCCAGCGCCGCCGTGACGGTGGTTTTGCCCTGCCCAGAAGCGGGGGCCGCCACCAGCACGGCGGGGCAACGCACGGAGTGGGCTCCGGCCGTGGCGGGGCTCAGCGGCCCGTCCACTTCAGGCCCACGTAGGCTGTGCGGCCCGCCGTGGCGTAGCCGGTGACGGTTTGGTAGTCCTTGTTGGCCACGTTGTCCAGGCGCACCAGCAGATCGAGGCCGGGCTGCAGCTGTTTGGTGGCCGAGAGGTTGAACACGCCATAGCCGGGCAGGCGCTGGGTGTTGGCCGCGTTGTTGAAGCGGTCACCGCTGAGCAGCACGTCACCGCCCACACCCCAGCCGGCCAACTGGGTGTCAGCCCCGAGTTTGAGCACCTGCTTGGCGCGGCGGGCCAGGCGCTTGCCCGTCACGTCGTCCTTGGGGCTTTGCAGGTCCAGCGAGGCGTGCCAGGCCACAGCACCCAGGCGGGTGGCGCCGGACAGGGTCACACCCGAATAGCTCGCCTTGCCGGTGTTGCCGTAGCACCCGGCGAAAGTGCCCACACCGTTGGCACAACTGCCGGGCCCTGAGACGTAGGTGATGAGGTTGGTCACCCGGTTGCGGTAGGCCACCACCGACAGGCTGTTGCCCTGCGCGGCGTACTTCAGCCCCACCTCGCGGTTGTGGGATGCCTCGGGCTGGAGGGTGGGCACACCATACAGGCTGTAGCGCTGAAACAGGGTGGGGGCGCGAAAGGCCGTGCCGACCGAAGCCGTCACCCGCCAGGCCGGGGTGAGGGCCAAGGCATACCCGGCGTTGCCAGTGGTGCGGGCACCAAACTCGCTGTCGTCGTCGTGGCGCACGTTCAGCTGCACCGTGTGGGCGCCGAGTTTGGCACCGTAGCCCAGCGCCAGCGCGTTTTGGTGGCGCTGGGTGTTCACCGGTGTGGTGCTGGCGTTGGTCAGCTCGTCCTCGCGGCGCTCCAGCGCGGCGGTGAGCTGGTGAATGCCCAGCCGCCACTCGTTGTGCCACAGCCAGGTGGTCACGGTGGTGTCGGTCAGGTAGGGAGACGGCAGGGTTTCGTAGCGGTCACTGCCGCGGGTCACGGCCACGCGGCTGCGCCACACGTCAGACCAGCGGGCCTGCCAGGTCAGGCCCCAGGCGCTCAGGTCGGACAGCGAGCGGTCGTCTTTTTTGGACGCAAATGCGTCGTAGCCGGCGTTGCCCGAACTGCCCAGCCAAGTGGCCTCCACCCGGTGGCTGGCGTTGACCTGCAGCCCCAGGCGCGCGGAGCCGTTGGTGCGGCCATAACCGTCCTTGTCGGGGTTGCCCGCTGGCTGCGCGTTGAAGCCGGTGCTGGTTTCGCGGCCCAGGCCCAGGGCGTAGTCCCAGGCACCCTGGCTTCCGCTGACGGCCGCTTGCAGGCTGCGCGTGCCGTGGCTGCCCACACCCACGCCCACGCTGGGCTGCACAGGCCCCTCGCCTTTGCGGGTGATGACCTGCACCACACCGCCCATGGCGTCTGAGCCGTAAATGGCGGCCGCCGGTCCGCGCAGCACCTCCACACGCTCAATTTGTGACACCGACAACGTCTGCCACGCCGCGCCACCCGTGGACTGCGAGTCCACCCGCACGCCGTCAATCAACAGCAGCGTGTGGCGGGTTTCGCCGCCGCGCAGGTACAGGCTGGTGGTGGCCGCCGGGCCGCCGTTGCGGGTGAACGTCACACCGGGCAGGCGGGCCAGCACATCCGCCAGGGAGGCCGCGCCGCTGCGCTCCAGGGCATCACGGTCAATCAGGCTGACATCGGCCAGCACATCGGTCAGGGGTTGGGTGACGCGGGTGGCGGTGACCACCACCTCGTTCAACACGGGACTGTTTTGCGCCCAGGCGGGCAACGCGACGGCCGCAGCGGCACAAGCGATGGCAGACAGGCGAACGCCCATGCGAACAGGACTGCGCAAGCGGTAATAGCAAGGATTCATGACACACACAAATGAAGGTGCCCTCACCGCCTTCCCCGACGGTGCATGGGCTATACGGTGGCGCCACTGCCATCAGCAGACGCACCACCACCTTGTTGGCCGGTATCCGGGCTGGTGGATCAACCTTCATCGCCTTCCCAGACTGCGGCGTGCAGAACACGCCGAAGCCCAGTGGCCGGTGGATGAAAGCGGGACCGTGACACGCGATGTGTCTGGGGTCCGTCCACTTACCGTTGCGGGGGCAGCGCTGGTTAGGAGTTGACCGTGCGGCCACTTCCCCCCAGCTTCCCGTTGAACTGCGCGGCCAGACAGGCCTCGCGAGCACCAACAGCGGCGATTGTAGTGGGCTGGGCACAGCAGCCCTCGGGCGCCCTGCACCGAACTGGTGTCCCCCCCACCGAGCTTCTACAATGGCGGTGCCATGGCCAACCACACCCCCCTTGCCCACCTCGTCAGCCAAGTGGAACGGCTGTTGTTGCGTCACGAGGAATTGCGCCGGACCAACGAGCTGCTGAGCACCCAGGTGGCCGAGCTGACCGCCGAACGCGACCTGCTGCGCTCCAAGCACGCCGCCGCCCGCGCCCGCATCGACGCGCTGCTCGACCGGTTGCCGCCCCCCCACACCTCCGCCTCCAACGGGTCGCCATGAAGCAGATTGAAGTACAGATCATGGGCCAGGGCTACCTCCTGTCTTGCCCCGAAAACGGCACGGCACAACTGCTCGATGCGGTGAGCCGCGTGGACGCCGCTATGTGCAAAATCCGCGATGCGGGCAAAGTCAAGGCGCGCGACCGCATTGCCGTGCTCGCTTCCCTGAATTTGGCGTTTGAACTGTCCGAACTGCAGGTCAAACACCAGGAAGCGCTGACCCAAGCCGCGTTGGCGTCCCAGGTCGGCGGCGGCGGTGTCACCGACGACCTCGGCAGCCAACAACTGGCCGACCTCAACCGCCGCCTGGACCAGGCGCTGCAGGCCGACGGCCGCCTGCTGTAAAAAGCCTGACACCGCGCCCTGCGGGTGACGTGTGCGGGCATACAATGGCAACGTCTGCAGGGCTCGCCGGGTTTTTATGTCCTTGAACCAATGCTCTTTGAGCAGGGCTTGGAACATCGGTTGGCTGGTGTGATCGTCTCGCGTCAGATGAACCCGAAGCCCGTCTGACCTCGCCCACCTGAACCCCGGTTCAGGCCTGCGACTCGGCCTCCCCTGCAGACACCCCCTCCCCTACCCACACCCTGCCCGCAGCGGTGCCACGCCATGCGGCCTGCGCAGTGGCTCACCGTGGGCCACACACCATGATGATTGAACCCACGCTGATTGCAGAACTGGCCGTGCTGGGCCTGTGCACGGGTTTTCTGGCGGGGCTGCTTGGCATCGGCGGCGGCATGCTGATGGTGCCGTTCATCACCTTCATCCTGTCGTCGCGCGGCGTGGGGGCCGACTTGGCCGTCAAAATGGCCATCGCCACCTCCATGGCCACCATTGTGTTCACCTCCATCTCCAGCGTGCGTGCCCACCACCGGCGTGGTGCCGTGCGCTGGGACATCGTCCAGCGGCTCGCGCCCGGCATCGTAATCGGCGCTGCCGTGGCCAGCGTGGGGGTGTTCGCAGTCCTCAAGGGTGCTTGGCTGGCCCTGTTTTTTGCGGCGTTTGTCAGCTTCTCGGCCACGCAGATGCTGCTCAACAAAAAGCCCGCCCCCACCCGCACGCTGCCCGGCACGGCCGGTCAACTGGCCAGCGGTGGCGTCATCGGTTTTTTGTCGGGCCTGGTGGGCGCCGGCGGCGGCTTCGTCAGTGTGCCGTTCATGACCTGGTGCAACGTGTCCATGCACCATGCCGTGGCCACCAGTGCGGCTTTGGGCTTTCCCATCGCGCTGGCCAATGGCATTGGCTATGTGGTGGCCGGCCAGTCAGTGGCCAACCTGCCGGCGGGCTCTGTGGGCTATGTGTGGCTGCCCGCTTTGGGCGTGATCGCCTGCGCCAGTGTGCTGATGGCACCCCTGGGCGTCAAGGCCGCACACGCCCTGCCGGTGCCACAACTCAAACGCGTCTTTGCGGTCATGCTCTACCTGTTGGCCAGCTACATGCTGGTGCGGGGCCTGAGCGCGTCCTGAGGGCTCAGGTCAGCAGGTTGCGGTCGGCCACGACCATGCCGTCTTCGTCGGCGTACAGCCAGTCACCCGGGCGCACCCACACACCCTGAATGTGCACGGGCAGGTTCATTTGCCCGTCGGTGCGGCGCTCAGTGGGCAACGGCATGGCCGCCAGCGCACGAATGCCGACCTGGGCCGAGGCCAACTCCAGCACATCGCGCACGCAGCCGTCCACCACCACACCCGCCCACCCGTTGCGCGCCGCAGCGGCACCGAGGTTGCCGCCGAGCAGCGCCCGACGCAGGGAGCCACCACCGTCCACCACCAGCACGCGGTTGTTGCCTTCGCTCTCGACCGCTTTTTTCACCGGTGTGTTGTCTTCAAAACATTTGACGGTGACGACCGGGCCACAAAAGCGGGGCAAGGCCCCAAAGGACTTGAACACGGGTGGCAGCACCCGGAACGCGCCGGTGGTGTCGGTCTTGTGGGCATCACACAGGTCACAGGTGGCAAAAGCGGGGTGTGCATTCATGAAAAAAACTCCAAAAAATGGCGGGAACCATCCCGCGCGCGAACCAAGGCTGATGGTTGATTTTCAGGGCATTTGGGTGGGGCGCGCAGTCCGGTGGCGGACGAGGTCACACACCAACCCCAGTGCCCACTCACCACGTGTTTGGGCACTCCCCGCCGGGCCCCACACCACCCCATGAAACACAGCCGTGGCACCGGTGCGCCCTGTCCGCAGATGGACCTTGCGACCCAAGTGTTGTTTTCAGGGCCAAAACGCCCGTACCCCCCCCGAGAAATGGCGCACAAACCGGCCCGACCCGCTTGGAAAGCAAAAATTTCTGAATTAGCATCCCCCAAGCCAGTGCAAAGTGTGTTTTCCACTGGTTGCACACCACCACCAACGAGGAACGACAACCATGGCAACTGCCAAAAAAGCACCCGCAAAAGCCGCTGCACCCGCCAAGCCTGCAGCCAAGGCCGCTCCGGCCAAAAAGGCCGCAGCACCCGCTGCCAAAAAAGTAGCAGCGCCGGCAGCCAAGAAGGCTGCGCCTGCTGCCAAAAAAGCCGCAGCCCCAGCCAAAGCCGCTGCACCCGCCAAAAAAGCTGCAGCGCCTGCCAAGAAAGCCGCTCCCGCCGCCAAGAAGGCCGCAGCCCCCGCCAAGAAGCGCACCGCCAACGCCGCCTTCATGAAGCCCATGACCCCCAGCGATGCACTGGCAGCCATCATCGGCAAAGGCCCATTCCCACGCACCGAAGTGACCAAGAAGGTGTGGGAATACATCAAGAAGCACAAGCTGCAAGACGAGCTGAACAAGCGCATGATCAACGCCGATGCCAAGCTGAAGGCCATTTTCAACAAGGCCCAGGCCTCCATGTTTGAAATGACCAAGATGATCAGTTCACACCTGAAGTGAGCCCTGCGGTGGTGGAATGCCCCACCATCTCACCCAAACGAAAAAAGGACTGCCGTTGCAGTCCTTTTTTTGTTGCCCACTTGGTCTGCCTAACCGCCCTGCAAAGCCTTTTGCGTGATGGCGCTCAAGGTGCCGCGGGTGGTGATGACGTCGGCATCCAGCAGCACCTCAATGACCGTGCCCGTGGGCGCGGCCAGGGCGCGCAGCAGGGCGGGCTCAAATTCAGCGGTGGCCGTCACGCGGTCGGCGGCGTAGCCGTAGGCGCGGGCCAGGGCACAGAAGTCCGGGTTGCTCAGGGCCGAGCCACTCACCCGTGTGGGGTACTCGCGCTCCTGGTGCATGCGGATGGTGCCGTAGGTGCCGTTGTTGAGCAACAGCACAATGGTTTTGGCCCCGTGCTGGCTGGCGGTGGCCAGCT
>PNML01000085.1 GCA_013823635.1 Polaromonas sp.
GGTATCAGTCGGATGACATGCACATTGTGGCCTGTTCTGGAAACCTATTCCATGCGACCGCGCGCCGAAGTCGCGCATCGCCTGTTCGGATGCGCCTCAAAAACTCTTCAACCGAAGGGTGGCATTCTGAGGAAAACGATCGCAAGGTGCCAGAAAAGCGCGGCGTCCACTGTCAATTCTCCAATCACCCGCAAATCCACCATTTCACGGCATACGAGAAAAAATGAAATGGCTGGATTTGTGTGCACACGATCTCTATCGCCAGTTGCCGTACGGGTTCAACACCTTAGCTGAACGACTCGTGCGTCTGTGTGTGTTCTCGATAGCCTCCATGCAGTTCTTTGACGAGCCAATGGGCATGGCCTTGTCTGGCGGTGCGCACGTGGCAGCGCGGTTCATGCTGACATCAGAACCCTTCCACGGCGTGCGCTCCACAGAGGAATTGGCGTATGTGATGGCTGGCTATGACCGTGGAACTGAATGGCCACGTGGTTCGGGCCTGTCATTCACGCAAGGTGTCGCGCCTGATGCCTGGGATAGGGGCTTTCGGATGGAGCACCACGCAGAGGGGCTGATGAAAGCCATGTCCGAAGGCTTGCCCAGTCGATATCAGGGCCCCATGGAATTCCCCATGAAAACCGTGGCCCAGTCATGTCGAAACGTGCTTCTGCGCATTGCGGGCGGTGCAGACTGGCGCGATGTGACCTCGCCCCAATCTTGGCAAAAAGTCGTGGCGGGGTGCGGCCACATGGCACTGATGTCCATGGTCTCGGCCGTGGCACCTCGCCTTCGTCAGCGTTCAGGAAAGTTTGCGTGACCACGGCAGCCCCCCGGCTGACCTGGCATCCCGGCAGCCTCAGACCCTATGCATCGCTGTGGCACACGTTGCAGCGCGCAGCGGCACTCAACAGACTGCGCATCGGGGAGCTGCCCGACTTCCGGGGTTGCCAGTCTGGCGACACTGACCACACCGTCAGCCCGGTGAACGTCCTGCTCAATGAAAGGAGCGAGGCAGGCCAGATCCGAGTCGCCTTGTCCACCGATGTTTTGGCCAAATGGCTGGGTGAACCCGCGAGCCTGTTTGCCTGGTCGCACCTGGGTGCACTGCCACACTGGGCACGGCAACTGGTGTTTCCTGGTTTCCGGCTGTGCCGACAGTGCCTGACTGCGGGGTATCACAGTGCGCTCACATCCATCAGCCTGCTGCAAGCCTGCCCGATTCATGGAACGGAGCTGGTGGATCAATGCACATGTGGTCGACCGTTTTTGAGTCGCTTGTCTGGTGCATCCCTGCTTCATGCAGGCCATTGCGCGTGCGGCAAGCTCGCTTTGTTCACACGTGACACCTGCCGCCAACCCTCGCTGTCCGCAAACGAGACCAGGGCTTTTGAACCCCTTGTGACATGGCTGGAGGCCTTGACCAGGATCAGCCGTCCACACTTCCGCAACAAAGTCGACGAGCAGGCAGACTGGAACACGTGGCTCAGCACCTTGGTTCAATGGGGAACTGAGCTGGGGATTGACCGGCCCGCGTGTGTGGTTGCTCCCCATGAACAACACCGACGGTATCCGGTTCACCACGCGTGCGGGCCACTCAAAGGGAATGGTCCGTCCAAGGAAAAGCAAGCCAGTAACCAAGAACGACTGGTCTTCGAGTTCTGGCCAGACGAACCCGAAGCTTGGGTATATCGGGCCATGCAACGTCACTTGAGGCGCCATGTCGTCAGAGATTCTGACCATTGGATTCAGAAATTCATGGCGTTATCAGACCCCATCGGCATCGCCAACCTGATGCGCGAAAACCGGGCTGCGCTCCTTGCCTTTGCCGAAATGCAATGGGCGCGGACACTGGAGCCTGAGGCATCCAACCGGCGCTGGCCGTATCGCATCGACTATTCGTCCTGGGGCATACGCGTGCCGGCAGCATTGGCTTTGCGGGGAATCAGGACAGAGACCCGGAATCTGCATCTCAGCAAAGACCAGCAGGAATGGCTGGACTATCAGGCCAGTGGGGCCGTGGTGACAGCGGTCTGGAGACACGCAGTAGCGTACGCATTGCAAACGGCAAAAAGCGGGGTTGCAGATTGGGCTGTTGACGAACACCCCAATCCGTTGCCAGAAAACTGGAGTGTGCGCCAAGGTTCCGATGGCTTGCACTTCCTCAATCTGCTTCAGGATCACCATCCTGACTGGCTCTTGCCAAGGGCTGACAAAGGCAAACGACAGGCAAGGGAAAAGACCCGCGCGTCACAGGCTCATCAGCTTGTGATGGAGACTTGCTCTGGCTCATGTTTGTCGTGGAATCAGCACGACGGATGGCATGTCACGGACGCATGGGTGCCCGTCGATGGCGTGTTTCACCGGCATCGCATGCTCGGCTTTGCAGAGGGCCGGCCTCTGTTCTGGCTTTTCGAGGCGAATGATGGATTTGTGGCACGACTGCAGGACATGAAGCTGCAATCCTGGGCCGATACACCGAAACAGGCGATCGACACACTGCGACAGTGCTTGCGTCGACACCGCGCGACCTATGGATACACCCCGACCTGTACCAAGGTAAAGCCGATGCGGACGCCGGCTAATTCCCAACCGAGTGGCTCACCGAGTGAGGTGTACTACCAAATCTTGGTTTTGACGGCCAGAAAGAAGGCACTATTCTGGGGAAACAACCGAGAATTGACTGCAGCCGCCCATCGGATGCTGTATGAAAAAGGTTTCGTAGCAGAACAGCTTCATACCGTCTCGGGGTGAGGCGGGACCTTACCCAACGATTGGGGCTGGCGAGAGTTGGTTCCCGTCCAAAAGCACGGTTGGCTGCAGATTGCGGCCCGAATGGTCAGGTGTTCTGATGTATATGGACAGCCTGCTGGTTTGACGTGGTCACCCAGACTGTCGTCGTGCCAATGCTGTAGTTGAATGGTGGGAATCGGCCAATCAACGGCCATGTGTTTCTCGAACCCGAAGGCCTTTGAAGGCTGGTTGCAGACGGTCGCCCAATACGCAAGCTTAGTTCCAGCCGCGTCCTAGAACTATCCCCACGATTGCCCTACTTCGTGAAGGAGTGAGTTGCGAACTTCTGCAGCAACATATAGCGAAGAGCGAGCCGCATGCAAGGATTTTTTGCTACAGCGTCAACCAAGGTGTAAACTGTCAACCAAACTGTCAACCAAAGAAAAGATTGGAGCCTTCCAGTGAGCGAAAGGATGTCGAACGCGCCGGTGTACTACGCGCTCGCGCAGGCGCAATTCAATCCTGTCGCCGCGATGTCGAAGTATGTGGATCAAATCCAGGATCGTCTGCGGCGCGAGGGATACCCGCTGTTCGAGCCGCAACAGGTCACGCACTTAGTTGTGCCAGGTCCTGGCCAGGCGCAGCAAGCAGCGCCGCAGATTGCGCATATGGTCTCTTGGCTCATCACACGCAGCGACCGTACGGCCGGGTTCATATTGGCGCCGTCGGCAATCACCTACCACACGACCCAGTACGACACGCACAAAGGGTTCATCCCGGAGTTGCTGCGCGGCTTGGCGGCCGTGCATGAGGTGGCCGCTCTCGATCATGTCAGCCGGTTAGGCCTTCGCTATCTGGATGCTGTGTTGCCTCGCGCCGGGGAGAGCGTGGAGCAGTACCTCGTCGGTGGATTGCACGGCATCGAGTTCAATGCCACGCAGCGGTACAGTCTTACGGAATCGGTCTTTGCGACAGACACCAGCCCACTGGTGCAGACCGGGACACTCGTGACACGGGTGCATAGGATGAACGAGCCGTTGGGGTTCCCGCCAGACATGCAACCCAACGGCTTGATGGTCAATCCGAAATTCGATGTGAAGGAGCCTCGGGCACATGCAGTCATCGATACGGATCACTTTGTCGAAGGCCGCATGCCTATCGATCTGGACAACTTGGATAAGCAGGCGCTCTCGCTGCATGCGACCATCAAGTCTGTCTTCAGAGCGACCACGACGGATCACGCGCGCGACGCATGGGCCTAAACTAGCTGTAACCGACGCCATGTACACCGCTACGTTACCTACCTACCGACCGAGGCCGTTCTCTGCGCCGATTGGCGCTGCCGCCACTGTAGCCTTTGCGTTGCTGGGCTCGGCCCTTGCGGTCGGTGGCACGGGCAGCATCTTCGACATCTCCCGCGTAGGGGACTGGCGCAGGATGTTGGAGGCCCGAGTACCCCTCCACGTTGATGTCGGGGTGGCTGATGACAGCCAAGAGCAACGCCCTGATCTGCGATCAGCATCTGACCATCTCGGCAACATCCGTCAAGTGTTGAATCCGGCCATCGCGGATCTGGCCACGGTGTTCGGTGTCTCCAGACAGGCGATCTACAAGTGGATCGGCGGAGAAGCGATGCCCGAGCCTGACAAATTCGAGCGGATTCGCGCCCTGAGCCATGCAGCAGACGCTTTCCGAGACGCTGGCATCACTCGTGCGTCTTCCATGCTGAAGATGAAGGCATTTGAGGGCCGGTCCTTGATGGATCTCGCTGCTGCCGGGCAGCTCTTGCCGTCGCATATTCAGTCGCTGATCGCCGAAGCCCTGGCGATGGATGCAGCTTACGACCGATCAGGCTTGGCGAAGTCGAAAGCGAAGCCCTCGGACGATTGGCGTACCGAGGTGTCCATTCCCGGGTCCCCCGAGCGATAGATCGGGGGACGATGCATGTTGGCGCGCGATACGGACTGGCGACAGGGCGATGTTCTAACTTGCGAGACCGCTTCAGCATTGGGTTTGGTCGCCGCGACCGATCAAGGGCACCGCGTCATCGTCATCACCCATGACTGCGACTTGCCTCATGAAAGCGAGCACTGCGTCGAGGTCATCGTCGCCCAATTAGTTGTCAAGGATCCCAAACCTGACCCGCAGCTCTCCTACGCCAAGAACCCGCGACGACTCCACCTCGCCTACGAGGGTGCCGACATTGCACCGTTAATTCTTGAACTCCGGCATAGTGATCGCCGCAGCGTACCGAAAGATAACTTCTCCGAGCTCTCAGTCAAAGACAACAGCCTCGCGCTGCCGGATGACGCGAAGCGTGCCCTGAAGCAGTGGCTTGCCGCGCGATATGGCCGACCGGCATTCCCCAATGCTTTCGAGAAGCGGCTGCGCAAGCTCTCTGGCAAGCGCACCGTCGAGCAGCTGATTGCCAAGATTCTTGAGCCCGAGGCCAAGTACTTGGTCGGGCTGTTCTTCGATCTGGGTGAGCAGCGTGGCGCAGAAGCCGTCGAAGGGGAACCGTACGCTCTGTCAATGTCCGTTGTGTACGACGCAACCGAGGGTGGCCCCAACGCAAGGCTGTCGGCTGAGCGGGTTGCCGAGCAACTCCGCGCGCTGTTCGAGAAGACCTACAGCAAGCCCGCCACCGCCACCGAAATCGCGCTTGACGCTTGCGAAGCTGTAGCAGATACCCGTCTGACGCTTGCTGATCTACGTCGTGTGGATCAGTGGCGCCTTGAGTACATCAGTCTACGAGATGACACGCAGGGCGACTTCCTGCCAGTTGGTGAAATACCGGCGTAGAGAAAAAGGGGAGCTGCGCCAAAGGGATGATTGCTACCGCAGCTCTTCGCGAGAAGCTCGTTGAAGCGTACGAATGGCCGGTATGTGACCAAAATGGCGTGAGTCGGCGCTTCATTGCGAACTACTGCTCCCGCTGCACTGCGGTCATTGCCTTCCCGATGCCTAAGACTCCAATGGGTCAACCAGCCATTGAGTTGACGTGACCTCACTCGTTGGATCAACGTCGTGGTCATGAACGCCAGAATGTGTGTCCAAGAGTGATCGGCTTCCGCAGTTGGCTTCTTCTGGCCAAATTTAGCTGCGGCCGGAACTCCCTTTCAACGCCCGTGCGCAGGTCTACCGCTTCACGCAGGATCCGGCCCCTCGTCCCTCGCATTGAGACGAGACACCTTCAGCCCAACTTTCTGTCACACCTTGATTGGGCCGAACATGCCGGTGTAGATCAGTGCTTCCCACACCTTCTTGATGGCCTGCCCAGTCTCCTGACTGACAAACAAGGATGACCGAGCCCCTCGTGGAGCCCCGAGAAAGTACGGGCGCATCGACTCCCAAGTCTCAGCCATCTGGGACCACTCCCAGCAGGGCACTTCCTTCTCAAGCAGGAGCGGCATGGCAATCGACAGTGGGATCAGCTTGTCCATCGGCAGCGTTTTGCTCCACTCGCATTTGACAAGGATAGGCGTGGCCGACTCGCTGTAGAACTTCACGTTCAGCCGCTTAGCCGTGATGGTGGCCGCAGTGTGTTTGAACGCCAGTTCCTCGACTGAATCGAGCACCTCTTGGCCATCTCCATACGGACAGGTCACAAAGCCATGTGCGAAGCACTTGATGTGGTCCAGACCTTCGTACCCACACTCTCTCCCCGGCAAGGTAACCGGGTGCCGGTCGTTGTGGTGCCGCACCAGAGGGTGCCAGGACGGATAGGCGTCCACCACCGGACCGAGTTCATCCATGATGTCCAGTAACGCTTCCTTGCTACGCACCCGCTCCTGAGCAGATGCCTCTCGTAGTCGACCGATGAGATAGCTCTCTGCTGCTTCGTAGCCAGCTTTCGCCGCGTCCTCTGCTCGGAATGCCATGAAACCCTCACGAATTGTTGAATACGCTTAAATATACCATATTACGCACATCATATCAATTTCATGCGCGATTCAATGAATTTGAGCGCAACAGGGATGAAAGTCGGCCGCAACCGATGGTAGAAAGCAAGATGCAATCAAAAGCACCGATGTCTTTGCAGAGGCGCGAGTGATGCTGGTCAGATCCATTTCCTCCCCCGCCAGGAGCTTGATTCCTGAGTAGGCCAACACCTTAGCAGGCCGTTGAAAAAATCCCGAGTAACGAGCCACTCCAATATTGGCCCCCCCAGAACGGCCCACAAGCGATTTTTCTTGAATAAGCAAGGGGTGAGGCGCCCCCGAAATCACCGTTTTTCGGATATGTATCGACTTTTTCAACGGCCTGTTAGATTGCAAATGGGCTGGCTTGTTGCTTCGGCGACTGCTTGCCTGTCGCGCGAAATGGAGCGCTCGATCCTCGGCGGTTTGTGACTCTTGCAGAACAGATTGCCCGAAACCGAACGCTCGTAGAACAGGAAATCGGCGCCCTTTGTGACCACCCTTCGCGCATCGCAAGCAAGCAGACTATGACAGTGCGGGCGTGGTTCAGCGGGTGTAGAAGGTGTCGGCAGATCAACTGTCCAATGGCGACTTGCGCCAGTCCCCAGGTGTCATCCCAAAGCGGGCCTTGAAGCGGCGGGAGAAATGGGCAGGGTCGTTGAAGCCAGCGTCGTAACAGAGGGTGCGAATGGGCAGGTGCCTGCGCAGGGGGTCGATGAGCCAGCGGCGTGCCAGTTCGAGCCGGGCGTCGAAGATGGCTTCTTCCAGTGAGCAGTGTGTGCCTTTGAAGGCTTCGTGCAGGTAGCCCAGCGACAGGCCGCAGGCCTGAGCGACGCTGCGGGGGGAAAGGTCAGGGTCGGCCGCATGGCTGCGAATGTGGCGCAGGGCGCGCTGGCGGTGGTGGGTGAGGGCGTGGCTTTTGAGTGCGGCGGCGTCAGCCGGCGTGTGCTCCAGCAGCAGCCCGAGCATTTGCAGCAACTGTTCGCTCCAGCAGGCGTATTCGTGGTCGGACCACTGGCGCGCGCCGAGCGACAGGTGGCTGGCGAAGGCGCGCATCATGTCCAGGCTGGCGGCGTGTTCGCAGCAGGTGTGCAGGTCGTAAAACGGTTGCAGATCGCCCACGCGGTCGCGCAGCAGCGCCAGGGGAAACGCGATGCTTTCGGTGCGGTACTCGTCATCGACCTGTGTCTGGTATGCCACGGCGTGGTTGAACAGGTAGACACCGCCTGCGCTCAGGGTGCGCTCAACGTGGAAGTGTGTGACGCGCATGGTGGTTTGCGGCAAGGTGAGGGTGATGAACTCTTCGCTCAGGTGGGCCACATGCTTGGGCTGGCGGCTGAGGTTCATGCCCCGGTAGCGCATGGCGTGAAAGGCCAGTGGGCCGCGGCGCAGGGAGCGAAGCGAGGCCACCACCGGTGCTTGGCCGCCCATGGGCCGGACCTGTATGGGGCCGAAGGTGTCGTTCAGCGCCTGTTGCCACCGCTCCACCCGTTCGCTGGGCGGGAGGGTGGACGTGTCCAGTTCTATGGTGTTCATCGGGGCGAATTGTCCGAGAGGCCCTGATCCTAGGAGGTAGGGGTGAACCCTAGGCCGGGGCTGACGCTGGGTCAACAGATGCCCGCTGCTCGGACAACGTGAAAAGCGGTGTCGTTCCTACGATCCATGCGACCCGACACCCGTCGGCCATTCACACATGGAGACTTCAATGAACCGACGCATGCTTCTTGCCACGCTGGGGCTGACCGCTGCCTTGGCCGCCCACGCCAACCCCGAATTCAAGTGGACTCTGGCTTACCTGCCGGTGACGGGCACCACCTATTACGACGCGGCTTTGCAGCTGCCGGAACGCATTGGCAAAGCCACCAAGGGGCGGGTGCAGGTCACGGCCAACGGCTCGCTGGTACCGGGCACCCGCATGCTGGAAGCGGTGCGCGATGGCGATGTGCAGATGTCCATGGTGCTCAGCGGCTACTACACCGCTTCGCAGCCGCTGTTCACGCTGGTGTCGCTGCCGGGCTATTCCGAGAGTTTTGCCGACCTGGACCGGGTGATGGCTTCGCCTTACGGCGCGGCCATGCGCGAGGTGTTTGCGCGCGACTACAAGGCGCGGGAGCTGCTGTTCAGCGCGTTTTGCCCTCAGACGGTGTTTTCCACCAAGCCCGTCCAGACACTGGAGGACTGGAAAGGCTTGCGGGTGCGGGTGAACAACGCAGGCACCGCCGTGCTGGCCAATGTGCTGTCGGCCAAGCCAGTGTCGCTGTCGGCGGGGGAAGTGCTGCCCGCCTTGCAGCGGGGCGTGGTGGATGCCGTGGTGACGGATGCCTGCTGGGCCTACGGTGCCGGTTTCTACACTGCGGTGAAGCACGCGGCGGCGTGGAAGCTGGGCTCGGTCGTGCCCTGGCATGTGATGGTCGGGCAAGAGGCCTGGGCCAAACTGCCTGCCGACCTGCAGCAAGCCGTGGAAGGCGAACTGGCCAGCATGGCCCGGGAGTTGCGCGCCGACTACGCCGCCAAGGTGGAGGCGCTGCCCAAGCAATGGGAGGCCAAGGGCGTGAAGTATCACGTGGTGACCGAGGCCGAAAACCGCAAGGTGCTTGACCCCAAACACATGGGTGCGGTGCAGGACGCCTGGTACCAGCAGGCCAAGCCCAGGAACGTGGACGCCCAGAAATGGGAAGCCGTGGCACGTGACGCCCTGAAACGCTGAGCCTGCCGCCGCCATGGAAACCACTTTGCAACCCCATGCCCCCGCCGGGTCCACGGACGATCGGGCCCCAGGCTCAGGCCACGGGAGCCCGCACAGAACGTGGCTTTCGCTCGCGGTCAGCGAGGGCTCGCGCTGGCTGGTGGTGGCGTTCACCGTGACGCTGCTGATCATCATCAACTACGAGGTGTTTGCCCGCTACTTGTTCAACGCCCCTACCGTCTGGGTGACCGAGTACTCCACCTACCTGGTGGCCGCCATGGCCTTTCTGGGGGCCGCCTTTGCCGTGGTGCGCGACAGCCACATCCGCGTCACGCTGCTGCTGGACGCGGTTTCCGGCACCCGGCGCCAACGGCTGGACCAGCTGTCGGCCGCCACAGCGCTGCTGGTGACCCTGGTACTGGCCTGGAAGTCGCTGGAGTTTGTGCACGGCGAGTTCGCTGCGGGCACGCGGGACTTTGGCCTGATGGCCACGCCCATGTGGGTGCCCCAGAGCGTGGTGGCCCTGGGTTACCTGGGCTTGTTGCTGGCGCTGGCCTTGCAGGTGCGCCAACAGGGTGGTCGCTTGGGGGGCTGGCGGTGCGCGCTGGGCGTGGTGAGCCTGGCGCTGGCCACCACGGTGTTGTATGGCCACTCGCTGGGGCTGCTGCCGTTGTCGCCCTGGTGGGGGCTGTGTGGCTGCGGTGCTGGTGGCCGTGGTCGCCTGGGACGGCTGGGCAGGGGCGGCAAGGTGGCTGGGGTTTGCCTGTGTGCCCGTGGCGGCGTACGCCTGGAGTGCCGATGCCCCCTTGCTGTGGCAGGCCACGGCGTTGGTGCTGACCATGCTGTACCTGCTGTTTGCTGGCGTGCGCGTGGCGTTTGTGCTGACGCTGTCGGGTTTGCTGGGGGTGGTCTTCTGGCTGCCATCGCCCATGCTGCGGGTCCTGGCAGAGCGGTCGTGGTCGGCGGTGCACACTTTTGAGCTGTCGGCCATCCCGATGTTTGTGCTCATGGGCGCTTTGCTCGTCAAGAGCGAGGCATCGGGCGACATGTTTGCCGCCATGCGGGCCCTGATGGGCCGCGTGAGGGGCGGATTTGCGTTTGCTTCGATCGGCGCTGCGGGCATTTTTGCGGCGGTGTCGGGGTCCAGTCTGGCCACGGCTGCCACCCTGGGCCGGGTGGCGGGGCCGCAGATGCTTGACCATGGCTACGACGTGCGACTGGCCTACGGTGTGCTGGCCGCCGGGGGCACGCTGGGCATCATGATTCCGCCCAGCATTGCCATGATCGTCTACGGTTCGCTGGCCGGGGTGCCGGTGACGCAGCTGTTCATGGCTGGCATCGTGCCGGGGGTGGTGCTGATGGGGCTGTTTGCCCTGGTGGTGTGGGTCTGGCTGCTGGTCTGCCCGCAGGCTGCGCCGCCTGCGCGGGCCTACACCTGGCGGGAAAAGTTTGACAGCCTCAAAGGGGTGATCCCTTTCATGGCCCTGATGGCGTGTGTGCTCGGTGCGCTGTACTTCGGCGTGGCCACCCCGACAGAGGCCGGGGCCGTGGGGGCCTTGGCCGCCCTGGGCCTGTGCCACTGGCGGCGCACGCTGGACTGGCGGGCCTTGGTGGAGTCGCTGGAGGAAACCGCACTGGTCACCAGCTTCCTGCTGCTGATCGCGGTGGGCGCGGCGCAGATGGGCTATGTGGTGGACTACCTGGGCGTGCCCGGCCAGCTGGTGGCGCACATCCGTGGGCAGGGCCTGTCGGGCGGCGAGCTGCTGGCGTGGGTGGTGGTGGTGTACCTGGTGCTGGGCATGTTCATCGAGCCCATTTCCATGGTGCTGATGACCATGCCTGTGATGCTGCCTCTCATCCAGGCCGTGGGCTGGGACCCGCTGTGGTTTGGCATTGTGCTGGTGCTGCTGGTCGAAGTGGGGTTGATCACCGCACCGGTGGGCATGATCCTGTTCGTGCTGGAAGGCGTGGCCAAGGGGAGGGCGCAGTTGAAAGACATTTCCGTGGGCGCGCTGCCGTTTGTGGTGGTCATGCTGGCGGCGGTGGCGCTGTTTTACTGGGTGCCGGGCCTGGTCACCGGGCTGCCCAACCTGATGGTGGCGACATGAGCGGATTCGACTTTTCCGCCAGCCACCGGCGGCTGGAGCAGGTGCTGCGCCAGGGCGTGGAGCAGGGCGACTTTCCGGGGGCTGTGGCCTGGATGGCTTGCCATGGCGAAGAGGCCCCGGTGCTGGCCGTGGGGCAGCGCGACCCGGCGTTGCCCCATGCCATGGGCAGCGATGCCGTGTTCTGGATCGCCTCGATGACCAAACCCATCACCACCGCCGCTGCGATGATGCTGGTGGACGAGGGACTGCTGCGACTGGACGACCCTGTGTGCCATTACCTGCCCGCCCTGCAGCGGCTGGCCACGGAAGACGCTACCCCCTGTCAGCCCACCGTGCGTGACCTGATGCGCCACACCGCCGGGTTCACCTACGGTTTTCTGGGCGATGGCCCGGTGCACCGGGCCTACCAGGCGGCAGGGGTGTATGGCTTTGATCAGACCAACCAGGCCATGGTGGACAAACTGGCCCGTCTGCCCTTGTTGTACCCGCCGGGCAGCACCTTTGAGTACGGCATGTCAACCGATGTGTTGGGCGCCGTGGTCGAGGTCTGCAGTGGACAGGACCTTGCCCGTTGCCTGGCCGAGCGTGTGCTGGCTCCCTTGGGCATGGCCGACACGGGGTTCAGCCTCTCGCCCGGCCAGCTGGCACGGGTGGCCCGTCCGTTCGGGCACGAGGCCTTTGACCTGGCCCCACCGCCTGCCGGGGCGGCCTGGGCCTCGGGGGGCAGCGGCTTGTGGTCCACCGCCGCCGACTACGGGCGTTTTGCCCGGATGTTGCTGAACGGCGGGCGTGGCCCAGGGGGCGTGCTGTTGTCTGTCCGTGCCCTGGCGGAGATGAGGCGCCCGCAACTGCCCCCCGGTGTGGGCTTTGGCCCTTATGTGGCGGCATTGGGGCCGGTGGCCCCGCTGCCGACCATGGGGCAGGGTTTCGGGCTGGGCTTGTCGATCCGGCTGGATGGCCTGACCCATCCGCTGCCCGGCGGCAGCGGGGACTTCTGTTGGCCCGGCATGTCGGGCTGCCAGTTCTGGTGCGACCCACAGCACGGCTTGGTGGTGGTGGTGATGATGCAGGCACCGTCCCGGCGGCTGACCTACCGTGCCTGCGCTCGCCAGGCCGTCTACGGTGGGGCCGGACCTGCCACGGAGGGGTTGTCATGAGCCAGGATGCAGCACTGTTCACCGCCGCCGTCGTGGGCGGTGGTCTCATGGGCTCGGGCATCGCAGCCCAGCTGGCGTTGGCCGGTGTGCCCACCCAGGTGCACGACAGCGCCCCTCAGGCGCAGGCGCGTGTGGCTCAGGCCTGCCGCACGGTTTGCCAGGAGTTGCAGGCGGCGGGCCGCCTGAGCGCACCGCAGGCCGATGCGGCACTGGCCCGCATCCGCTTCGAACCCCGGTTGGAGGCCCTGGCTGGGGCAACCCTGGTGATCGAGGCCATTCC
>PNML01000086.1 GCA_013823635.1 Polaromonas sp.
CCGGTGATGTCCTGGTCGCAGCGCATGACCATCTCGCCAATCATGCCGGCCAGGCCCATGCTTTGGCCATCTTCCGGGCTGTAGATGCGGGTCACGCCATAGGCCTGCAATTCGCGGATTTCAGCGGGCACGATGACACCGCCCCCGCCGCCAAACACCTGGATGTGGCTGCCGCCGCGCTCGCGCAACAAATCGACCATGTACTTGAAGTACTCCACATGCCCGCCCTGGTAGGAGCTGATGGCAATGCCCTGCACGTCTTCCTGGAGGGCCGCAGTGACCACATCGTCCACGCTGCGGTTGTGGCCCAGGTGGATGACTTCAGCCCCCATGCTTTGCAGGATGCGGCGCATGATGTTGATGGCGGCATCGTGGCCATCGAACAGGCTGGCCGCCGTCACAAACCGCACCTTGTGCGTGGGGCGGTAATTGGCGAGGGCTTTGAAGTCGGCGGACAGGTCGGTCATGGGCAGGTCTCCTGGTTCTGGTCTGGGGCTCAAGCCACCCATTTTAGGTGGACATTGACGTTTACGTAAACGTCAATCTTGGCCGCGCGTTGCCAGCCAGATGGCCGCATGAAAAACGGGTGCCGTGGCACCCGTGATCACAGCGCGCGCAGGCGACTATTTGTACAGCACTTCCGGCAGCCACAGGCCAATGGCCGGGAACATGTACAGCAACACAATGGCCAGCACCTGTATGCCCATGAAGGGCAGCATGCCCGCGAATATCTGGTTCAGCGTGACGTGTTTCGGTGCCACACCCTTCAGATAAAACGCACTCATGGCCACCGGCGGACTCAGGAACGCCGTTTGCAGGTTCAGTGCCACCAGCAAGCCGAAGAACAGCGGGTCCACGCCGAAGTTGTCCAGCAGCGGGATGAAGATGGGCATGAAGATGACGATGATCTCGGTCCATTCCAGCGGCCAGCCCAGGATGAAAATGATGACCTGGCTGAGGATCAGAAACTCGGTCTTGGTCAGGTTCATGCCCAGCACCCATTGCTCGATCAGCTCTTGCCCCCCCAGCAGGGCAAACGCCGCCGAGAAGATGGCCGACCCGACAAACAGCCAGCAAACCATGGCACTGGTTTTGGCCGTGAGGTAGACCGACTCCTTCACCATGGTGAGGTTCAACTGCCGGTAGGCCGCCGCGAGCAGGAAGCCGCCGAGCGCCCCCACGGCGGCCGCTTCGGTTGGCGTGGCCAGGCCCATCACGATGGACCCCAGCACAGCGAGGATCAACACCAGCAGGGGGAAGAAGCTGGACAGCAGCATCTTGAAAATTTCCAGCCTGGCAAAGCTCAGCAACGCGTAAAACAAGGCCAACGCCAGCGCCCCCACACCCAAGCCTATCCAATAGCCCATGGGGGCGTCTCGGGTGGTGGCGGCGTCGGTCGCCAAGGGTGGCTCGGTCACTGCGGGCGCCACTGAAGTGGTGCTGGCGGTGGCGCCGGGTGGCTCGCTCAGGCCGTCGGTGCCGGGGGGCTCCTGCAAACCGCCGGCGGTGGTTGGCGGCTCTTGCAGACCACCCTCTTCGGCGGGCGGTTCGGCCAGCCCGCCTTCCGTGGCGGTGTCTGTCACTGCCGCACCGCCCATTTGCTGCAGACCGGCGACGTTTTCTTCTGGTGTCACGGTGGTGGCAGCGCCGTAGCTCCACAGAGACACGGCAGTGAACAGTGCCAGTGGGGCCAGCACCACCCCCATCTGCTTCAGCAGGTAGGCGGTGCTCACGTCGGCGTTGCGGCGGCCTTTCAAGGCCTGAAGCAGCCCGCTCAGCGCCCAACCGGATGCCCGGGCACCGACGCGCAGCAGTTCGGCGGGCAGGGGCACCACCCGTTGCTCAGCGCTCAGTGGCGGGGCCCAGTCGGGGCGGATCTTGGCCATCAGAATCACATACAGGATGTACAGACCAGCCAGCATGATCCCGGGGAAGAAGGCGCCCGCGTACAGCTGCACCACCGACACGCCGGCTGTGGCGCCGTACACGATGAGCAGCACCGATGGCGGAATCAGGATGCCCAGGCACCCACCGGCGGTGATGGTCCCTGCGGTCAGCCGCACGTCGTAGCCTGCCCGCAGCATCTGCGGCATGGCCAACAGCCCCATCAGGGTCACGACCGCACCCACGATGCCCGTGGCCGTGGCAAACACGGCGCAGGTCACCAGTGTGGCCACCCCCAGCGAGCCAGGCACACGGGCCAGGGCCAGGTGCAGGCTCTTGAAGAGCTTTTCAATCAGGTTGGCGCGTTCCACCAAGTAGCCCATGAAGACAAACAGCGGGATGGAAATGAGCACATCGTTGCTCATGACCGAATAGGCCCGCTGCACCATGAGGTTGAGGGTTTGGGTGACGGCGCCGCCCGCGGTCTGGCCCCCGGAGTGGTAGGCAAAAAAGGCAAACAGCATGCCCATGCCCATCAGGGTGAACGCGGTGGGAAAGCCCAGCATGATGGCCACCACCACCAACGACAGCATCAGCAAGCCGTAGTGCCCGTTGGTCATGACGTCGGTGCGGACCACCATGGTCAGCGCCGCCAAGCCAATAAGGGCCATCAGGCCAAAGCCGAACCACAGTTCCCGGCGAATTTGGATTTTCATGCTGCGCGTCCTTTGTTGACCACGATTTGGTCCAAGGCTTCGATGTCACTGTCCTTGACGTGCACCATCTCTTTGAGTTTGTCCACGTCGACCTCTTCCACATCGTGGTCGCGCGCAGGCCAGGCGCCGGTGCGCAGGCACATCACGCAGCGGATGATTTCCACCAGCCCCTGCAGCAGCAACACCGCTCCGGCCAGCGGCAGCACGAATTTGAAGGGGTACAGCGGCAGCGCCTGTGCCGAGAAGGTCTGCTCCCGGATGGACCAGGAGTCCTGGGCAAAGGCCCAGCCAGCCCAGGTCAATGCCACGACCCCGGGCAGGAAAAACACGATGTAGAGGATCAGGTCCACGCTGGCTTGTGTGCGTGGCTGAAAAAAACCATACAGCACATCACCACGAACATGGCCATTCTTGGACAGGGTGTAGGCCCCGGCCGTCATGAACAGCGTGCCGTACAACATGATTTGGGCGTCCAGCACCCAGGCATGGGGGTTGTTCAGCGCGTAGCGGTTGAACACTTCCCAGGAAATCAGAAGCGTCAAGCCCACGACGGACCAGGCGCAGACTTTGCCCAGCCAGGTGGACAGCCTATCGGTCATCAGCAACAGGTTTTGCATGGTGGTTCTTGCACAAAGACAGCGGTCAAAAAAATCGGCAGGGGCACCGTGGCACCCCTGCCGACCCGATCAGGCGACATCAGCCCTGCTTGGCTGCGCCCTTGCCAAAGTAGTGGTTGTAGGCCATCTTGAAGTCCACCGTGTAGTCGTTTTGCCACTGGCCAGCCCGCTGGGCGAAGGCCTTTTGCGAGTCCAGCACCTTCTTGAACAGTGGGTTTTCGGCCGCCTTCTTGGCGATGGTCTTGTCCCAGGCCGCCAGCTGCGCACGCAGGATGGCATCCGGTGTCTTGTAGAACTTCACGCCTTGCTTCTTCAGTGCTTCGTAGTCCTGCGAGTTGCGCTCGATGGCCTTCCAGCTCATCTCGGCACTGGCGGCTTGCACGGCGTAGTCGATGATGGCGCGGAGTTCATCGGGCAGTGCACGGTACTTGGGACCGTTGAACAGGATTTCGAACTGTTCACCGCTCTGGTGGAAGCTTTGCAGCATGCAGTTCTTGGCCACGTCGGGGAAGCCCAACAGGCGGTCGGAGCTGGCGTTGTTGAATTCGGCCGCATCGATCAGGCCACGGTCCAGCGCCGGCACAATTTCGCCACCGGGCAGCGGGTTGACGGCGGCGCCCATTTCGGTGAACACGTCCACAGCCAATCCGACGGTGCGGTATTTCAGCCCTTTGAGGTCTTCCACCTTGGCGATGGGCTTCTTGAACCAGCCCAACGGCTGTGTGGGCATGGGGCCGTAGAGGTAGTTCACCACGTCCATGTTCATGCTCTTGTAGATCTCCTCGACCAACGCCTTGCCACCCCCGAAGTTGTGCCATGCCAGCACCATGTTGGGGTCCATGCCGAAAGCGGGTCCAGAGCCCCACAGCGCCAAGGCCGAGTTTTTGCCGTAGTGGTAGGCGATCACGCCATGGCCCCCGTCGAGGGTGCCCTTGCTCACCGCGTCCAGCAGCTGGAAGGCGGGGACCACCGAGCCAGAGGGCAACACCTCAATCTTCAGGCGGCCCCCCGCCATGTCGTTCACCTTCTTGGCGAAATCCAGGGCGTACTCATGAAAAATGTCTTTCGCAGGCCAGGTGCTCTGAAAGCGCAGGGTGGTGGTCTGGGCCGACGCGATCATGGGGGCGGACAGGGCGCCTGCTGCCACCACGGCGCCTTTGAGCATGCCGCGGCGCGAGGTCGCGGATTGGGTGTTTGACATGGAATCGTCTCCGGTTATGGGTTGAAAGGCGACGAAATCATGCGCGGTGGCCGTACCCTTGGGCCTAGGGTTTTCACCAGAGATCGCCCGCCAAAGGGGTCGAAAGCCGTCTGTTCTGGTCACTACAGCTTTTACTTTTCTGTGAAATGAAATATTTTCACGCCCACACTTTTTTTTGCTCAATTTTCAATCGAGCGGTGTTCATGACCCCCCTCGCCGGTGGTGGCCTGCCGTCAGGCCGATGTGCTAAAAATACTTGGTGGAGTATGTTTTGCTCACGCCCCCTGACACCACACCTGAAACCAACATGACCATCGTCCAAGACCCCGAACGCAAACGTGCGCTGGTGCTGCGCCTCAAACGCATAGAAGGGCAGTTGCGCGGCATCCAGCGCCTGCTGGAAGACGACGAAGACTGCGAGAAAGTGGCCCAGCAGCTGGCCGCGGCGCGCAAGGCGCTGGACAAGTCTTTCTACACGCTGGTAGGGTGCGTGATTTCACAGGGCGACGTGCCCGCCGACGAGGTGGCCGACATGCTGGCCAAATTCGCCTGAGCGGTGGCCAGTCCCCCGTTATTCCCTTTCCAGGAGTGCGCCATGAACCCCATCCAGCTGTTTGACCCCGCTTCCAGCACCTACACCTACATCCTGTTTGACCTGGACACCCGCGACGCCCTGCTGATTGACCCGGTGGACGAGCAGTTGCCACGCGACCTGCAGGTGCTGCGCGAGCATGGCCTGCAGCTGCAGTGGACGGTGGAAACCCACGCCCACGCCGACCACATCACCAGCGCCGGGCTGCTGGCCGAACACACCGGTGCCCGCACGGCGGCCCCCGCCGGTTGTGGCATTGGCGGCGCCGCCGTGCAACTGCAGCATGGCGACACACTCACCTTCGGCGGGCAAACGCTGAACGTGCTGCACACACCCGGCCACACCGCCGGCAGCATGTGTTTTGTGTGGACCATGGGCGGCGGTACCGGGCAGGCACGCCATGTGTTCACCGGTGACACCCTGCTCATCAACGGTTGTGGCCGCACCGACTTTCAGTCGGGCAGCGCCGAGGCCATGTACCACAGCCTCACCCAGGTGCTGTTTGCCCTGCCCGACGACACCACCGTGTGGCCGGGGCACGACTACCAGGGCCGCACCCACTCCACCATTGGCCAGGAAAAAGCCGGCAACGCGCGGGTGTCGGGCAAAACCGAGGCCGAGTTCGTGGCCATCATGGCCAACCTCAACCTGCCGCGCCCCAAGCGCATGGACGAAGCCGTGCCCGCCAACCTGCTGTCGGGGCGGGGCACACCCGCCCGCCACGATGCCGACGGCATGCTCGATGCCGTGCCCCGCCCCGCCACCGGTTACGCGGGTGACGTGTCGGCCACCCTGGCCTGGGAATGGGTGCAGGCTGGGGAAGCCGTGCTGGTGGACGTGCGCACCGATGCCGAGCGCGAGTGGGTGGGTTTTGTGCCCGGCGCGGTGGCCGTGGCCTGGAAGCAGTGGCCTGGCATGGCCCTGAACCCCGGGTTTGACCAGGCCCTGCGCGCCGCCGCGCCAGGCGCAGACACCAAGCTGGTGCTGTTGTGCCGCAGTGGGGTGCGCTCCATTGCCGCTGCCAGGCGGGCCACCGAGCTGGGCCTGCAGGCCTACAACATCCTGGAGGGCTTTGAGGGCGACCCCGATGCCCAGGCACACCGCGGCCAGCGGGGTGGCTGGCGCTACCGTGGCTTGCCCTGGCGACAGAACTGAGCGGCCTGCGTCATGGAAAACCCCCATGGGTGAGCGCCGCGCGCCGCGCTCGGGGGGAGGGGGAGTGGTCATAATGCCGCCTCATGACGCTGCTTGCCCTCGACGTTGGTAACACCCGGCTCAAGTGGGCCCTGTACGACTCCCCGTGCGTGGGTGCCCGGCTGCTGGCCCACGGCGCCCAGTTTCTGGAAAACATCGAAAAACTGGCCGAAGGTGAGTGGAGCCAGTTGACCCAGCCCCAGCACGTGCTGGGCTGTGTGGTGGCCGGGGACGCCGTGCGCCGCCGGGTGGAGCAGCAGCTCGAACTGTGGGACGTGAACCCGCAATGGGTGGTGTCGTCCACCGGCGAGGCCGGGCTGACCAATGGCTACGACCACCCCAGCCGCCTGGGCGCAGACCGCTGGGTGGCCATGATCGGCGCGCGCCAGCGCGTGGTGGCCCGTGGTGAGCCCAAACCCTGTGTGGTGGTCATGGTGGGCACGGCGGTGACCGTGGAGGCCATGGATGCGGAGGGCCGTTTCCTGGGCGGCATCATCCTGCCGGGCCACGGCATCATGTTGCGGGCGCTGGAGTCCGGCACCGCCGGGCTGCACGTGCCCACCGGCGAGGTGCGCGACTTCCCCACCAACACCAGCGACGCGCTCACCAGCGGCGGCACCTTTGCCATTGCGGGCGCCGTGCAGCGCATGGTGGACAACCTGCGCCGTCACACCGGCCAGGAGCCCGACTGCATCATGACCGGTGGCGCGGGCTGGAAGATGGCGCCCAGCATGTCCGGCCATTTCGAGTTGGTCGAAGGCCTGATCTTCGATGGGCTGCTGGAAATCGCTGCGCGCCGTTTTTTGACATAAATGGTGCCAAAGTCGCTTTCTGTGTCAGCGTTGACAGCTATTTTTTTTGAGTTTCGGAGCGTCGGAGCGCCGTGAGCCGCCCTGTGCGTGCGGGTGCGGTGGCCGCGCGACCGGTGGTGCTGGATGAACCCGCCCACTCGTCGGGCCAAAACCCCCATGGCGCTCGGGCGTGGCCCAGCACCGCACAATGGAGCGGACAACACCGCTGGAGCCTGCCTGATGAAGCTGCTTTTCCTGCCCCCTCTCCGCGCATGGGGACTCGGCCTGTTGCTGGTGGCCACCGCAGCCCAAGCCCAAGACAGTGATCGCAGCGACTGGCTGCGCAACCCCGCCATGGGCAACTACAAAGCCTATGCCGAATTCAAAATGGCGCACTACGCCGCCGCGCGCGAAGTCTGGGAAACGCTGGCCACGGTGGGCAACGGCGATGCGCTGTTCAACCTGGCGATCTTGGCTGAAGACGGGCTTGGTGAGCCACGTGACATGGCTCGCGCCGAACAGCTTTACCTCAGCGCGGCGCAGGGGGGTAACTTCAAGGCCCAATACCGGTTGGGCATGCTGTACAGCGCGGGCACGCTGCTGCCCCAAAACCTGTCCCAGGCCCGCGTCTTTTTGAGCTTGGCCGCACAAGCCGGCGACGCAGACGCGGCCGCCAGACTCGCGGCTCTGAATCGGGCCCAAGCCAACAGCGGCCACGCCCCTGTGCCGCCCAGCGCCATGGAGCAGGCCGAGCTGTTCAATGCCAGCGGACGTTACGCTGAAGCCGTGGCGCTCTACACCCCGCTGGCCGATGCGGGCAACGCCACCGCACAAACCCGGCTGGCGTGGATGTACGAAGCCGGGCGCGGTGTGCCGCGCGACCTGGATGAAGCCGCCAGGCGCTTTCAAATGGCAGCCGAAGCGGGTGCTGCGGAAGCCCAGTACGCGCTGGCCGTGATGTTGCGCACCGGCCAGGGTCGCCCGAAAAACCTGCCTCTCAGCCTGACGTGGCTGCAGCGTGCAGCGGATCAGCACCACCCAGCCGCCACCGCCGCGCTGGCTGCCAGCCACCCACATTGAGGTGTCGCGCCAAAAACCTTGGCAGGGTTCAATGCCCGACCCCTGCGCGTTGCACTTCTTGTGTGCCTCAGGTACCGGCCAACCCTTCCACCGCCTGAAACAGCGCCTGGCGGGCCTGCGCCACCACCTGGGCGCGCCACACGTCGGTGTTGACGTAGAAGGTGTCGCGCATGCGCTGGTGTATGGCCTGTGCCAGCGCCGGGTCCACGGCATGGCCACGCAGGGTTTCGCGGTGCAGCCAGTGGTCGGCGCGCAGCGCGTTGATCACATCCAGAATGGGCAGCGTGCCGTATTCCATGGCGATGCCGGTGTAGCTGGCGGCGGGGCATTCATCGTGGATGGCCGACCACATCAGCCCGGTCAGCAGCGCCGAGGTGGACGAGCCGTCGTAGATCGAGGTGATGGGGGTTTGCCCACCGCCGTCCCACCAGCGCTTGGCCCGGGCAATGGCCGGGGCGTCATTGCCGCCAGCCCAGATGCGTTCACCCACGCCGCTGGGGCCCAGGCCGGTGTGCAAGTCCATCCAGGCCACGTGCCGGGCGCCTTGGCCGTGCTGGCGCAGCACCTGGCGCAGGGTCTGGTTGCTCCAGGTGGGGGCGGTGCCGCCAAAGAACATGCCATCCGCGTGGCTGTGCTGGCCCTGGCTCACGGCGGCCTGGTAGCGCGGCAGGCCGTGGGTGGTGGTCCAGTGGGCAATGGCCGCTTCGTTGTCGGGGCTGGGCGGCCAGGTGGCGGGCAGCAGCAGGTCGTGCAGTTCGGCGTAGGCGGGGTTGTGCGGCAGCGGGGCTGAGAAATCCTGGAAGTTGCGGTTCAGGTCCACGTTTTCGTGCGTCACCCGTCGGCTGTGTGAAAAGCCATGCGGGTTCAGGGCGTGGATGTACAGCACCGCCACCCCCGCGTCGCGGGCGCGGGCGCGCCACTCGGCATCGTGCGTGGCCGCCACCTGCACGCCCGAGCCGCAATGCCCTTCTGCCCCGTGGCACGCGCTGCTGACGATGAGCAGCTTCTCGGCCCCCAGCGGTCCGTCGCGGGCCACGTCCATGGCCAGTGTTTCGCCCTGGGCGCCGGGCAGCGGGTGGAGGTGCGAGGCCAGGGCCATGCCCGCCGCTGCCGCACCCTCCAGGAACTTCACGCGGGCCTGGGCGTAGGTGTCGGCAAAGGCGGCTTGGATGTGCATGGTGTGGAGGGGTGACGGGTGAGCGATGCGGGCGGTCAGTTCTTCGCTGCGGCGGCGGAGGCCAGCCACTGCTGCACCAGCCGCACCCAGAAACTGGCGCCCAACGGAATCAGGGCGTCGTTGAAGTCGTAGCGCGGGTTGTGCAGCATGCAGGGGCCCACGTCGTGCCCGCCGCCTTCGTAGGCACCCCGGTGCGCGCCGTCGCCGTTGGCAATGAACACGTAGGCACCGGGCCGGGCTTGCAGCATGTAGGCAAAGTCTTCCGCGCCCATGGTGGGCTCCTGGGGCAGCACTTGGTCGGCGCCCACCAGGTCGGCCATCACCCGGCGGGCAAAGTCGGCCTCGGCCGGGTGGTTGATGGTGGGCGGGTAGTTGCGCTTGAACTGGAACTCACAGGTGGCCCCGAAGGCCGCGCTGGTGTGTTGCGCAATGTCGCGCATGCGCTGCTCGATCAGGTCCAGCACCTCGATGCTGAAGGTGCGCACCGTGCCCTGCATCTCGCAGCTGTCGGGAATGACGTTGGTGGCCTCGCCCGTGTGGATCATGGTCACGCTGATGACGGCGGCATCCACTGGCTTTTTGTTGCGGGTGACGATGGTCTGAAACGCCTGCACCATCTGGCAGGCCACGGGCACGGGGTCAATGCCATTGTGGGGCAGGGCGGCGTGCCCCCCTTTGCCCCGGATGGTGATGTGGAACTCGTTGCTCGACGCCATCACCGGTCCTGGGCTGACGGCAAAGCTGCCCACGGGCAGGCCGGGCCAGTTGTGCATGCCGTACACCGCGTCCATGGGGAATTTCTCGAACAGGCCGTCTTTGATCATCTCGCGGGCACCACCGCCGCCTTCTTCGGCGGGCTGGAAGATGAGGTACACCGTGCCGTCAAAGTCGCGGTGCTGGGCCAGGTGCTGGGCGGCCGCCAGCAGCATGGCGGTGTGGCCGTCGTGGCCGCAGGCGTGCATCTTGCCCGCGTGGGTGCTGGCGTGGGCAAAGGTGTTGAGTTCGGTCATGGGCAGTGCGTCCATGTCGGCGCGCAGGCCAATGGCGCGGCCACAGGCACCACCGTCGCGCCCGTGCACGGTGCCCACCACCCCCGTGGTGCCCAGCCCCCGGTGGATGGGAATGCCCCACTCGGTCAGCTTGGCGGCCACCAGATCGGCGGTGCGCACCTCCTGAAAACACAGCTCGGGGTGGGCGTGGATGTCGCGCCGCACCTGGGTGATGCCGGAGGTGGCGGCCACAATGTCGTCGATCAGTTTCATGGTGTCTCTCCGGGAAAAAGGGTCAGCGGCGCACTTGGCCGTCTTTGGTGAGCAGGGTCAGCTCCACGAAGCTGGAGCCCGCATTCTTCTGCGAACCATACGACAGGTTGAACCCCCCTGCGTTGAAGGCGGTCATGCCCTGTATGGCGCCCAGCAGGCTGTCACGGGTAGGGGCTTTACCGGCCCGGCGCAGCGCTTCGGTGAACACTCTGGCGGCCACAAAGCCTTCCATGCTGGTGTAATTGGGCGAGAGGCCACGGGCGTCGTCCGATTTGAGGGCGGCCAGGTACTCGCTGGCCAGGGGCGACACCGGCGCGTACGGGAAGGGCATGACCTGGGTCACCGCCACCCCAGCGGCCATGGCACCCAGTTCGTCCAGCAAGGCCTGCGTGCCCACAAACGACACGTTGTAAAGCGTGCCCGCAAAGCCCGCCTTGCGGGCCAGGCGGATGAACACCGCACAGGCCTTGTAGGTGCCCACTTGCACAATGGCTTCGGGCTTGGCCGCCAGGATGGTGGCCAGCGCCGCGCCCACCTCGGCGCTGTTGCGCTCCACGGTGCCCACGGCCACCGGCTCCAGCTGGTGGGTGGCCAGCGCGCGGCGCACGCCGTCCAGTCCGGCCTGCCCGTAGCCGTCGTTCTGGTGAAACACGGCCAGGCGCTGAATGCCCAGCGCGGTGGTCTGTTTGACGATGGCGGCGGTTTCGTCCAGGTAGGACGCGCGGATGTGCACCACCTGTCGGTTGAACGGTTCGCGCAGCGACTGTGCGCCGGTCAGCGGGGCAAACAGCGGCACCTTGGCCTCGGTGGCCAGCGCCAGTGCCGCCTGGCTGGTGGGCGTGCCCACGTAGCCAAACAGGGCAAACACCCCGTCGTTGATGAACTGGCGGGTGTTGGCCACGCAGCGTTCGGGCTCGTAGCCGTCGTCGAGCTTGCGCAGATCCACCTTGCGCCCCTCCACGCCGCCGCTGGCGTTGAGGCGGTCAAAATGCAGCTTGGCGCCCAGGTGGTATTGCTGGCCCAGTTCGGCCGCCGGCCCGCTGAACGCGGCGGACTGCCCCAGCACCCACGGCCCCGGGTTGGCCTGGGCCTGCGCAGCCGATGGGGCCGTGGCCCACCAGGCGGTGGCTGCGGTGGCCCGCCAACCCAGGCTGCCCAGTGTGCCCAAAGCCGTTCGTCTGTCCATGTGAGGTGCCGCTTTCATGGTGAAATGACCGTGGCCCATTCTGCCATCGGGTCACCGCCCCTGTGTTCCAGTCCCTGTCCATGTCCGCCATGCCCGAAGCCCTTTCTGCCGCCCCCGTCGCCGCCGCCCGCACCGTGCTCGGCGCCTGCCCGCACGACTGCCCCGACACCTGCGCCCTGGTCACCACCGTGCAAGCTGGCGTGGCCATCAAGGTGCAAGGCAACCCTGCCCACCCCGCCACCGGCGGGGTGCTGTGCGCCAAGGTGGCCAAATACGCCGAGCGCACCCACCACCCCGAGCGCCTGACCCAACCCCTGAAGCGCATCGGCCCCAAGGGCGCGGGTGCCCGGTTCGAGCCCGTGGGCTGGGACGAGGCGCTGGCCGACATCGCCACCCGCCTGCAAACCATTGCCGCGCGCGACCCCCGCGCCATCCAGCCCTACAGCTACGCGGGCACCATGGGCCTGGTGCAAGGCGAGAGCATCGCGGCCCGGTTTTTTCATCGGCTGGGGGCCAGCCTGCTGGACCGCACCATTTGCGCCAGCGCCGGGGCCGAGGCCCTGGTGCAGACCCTGGGTGGCAAGCTGGGCACGCGGGTGGAGCAGTTTGCCCACAGCCGCCTCATCGTCATCTGGGGCAGCAACGCCATTGGCAGCCATTTGCACTTTTGGCGGCACGCGCAGGAGGCCAAGCGCCAGGGC
>PNML01000087.1 GCA_013823635.1 Polaromonas sp.
TTTCCACCCGGCATTTGCGGGGCAGCAGCAGGATGTTGTCGTAGTCGAAAATTTCCATGATTCCAAGCTCCAAAAATGGAGTCAGCGCTTGATGGTTAAGCCCTGACAGCTACAAATAAAGGATGAGCGCTTGGCTTGGTGCCGGCCACAAAAAACCGGACGCAAGAAACTTGGGCCCGGTGACGGATTGTATACACATGCTTCGATGCGTGGTGCCTGAACCCGTTTTCTACAATCGCACCATGACCCAACACGTTGCCCAACCGGCGTTTTCCTCCCCACCGGCTGCGGCCACCTTGGCCCCCACCTTGCTCCAGGGGCTGAACGCCGAACAGTTGGCCGCCGTCACCCTGGGCACAGGCCATGCGCTGGTGCTGGCCGGGGCGGGGTCGGGCAAAACCCGGGTGCTGACCACGCGCATGGCCTGGCTCATGCAAACCGGCCAGGTGGGGCCTGGCGGCCTGATGGCCGTCACCTTCACCAACAAGGCCGCCAAGGAAATGCTGACCCGCCTACAGGCCATGCTGCCGGTGAATGTGCGCGGCATGTGGGTGGGCACCTTCCACGGCCTGTGCAACCGGCTGTTGCGCGCCCACTGGAAGGCGGCCAACCTGCCGCAGACCTTCCAGATCCTGGACACGCAAGACCAGCTCTCGGCCGTCAAGCGCCTGTGCAAGCAGTTCGCGGTGGACGAGGAGCGCTTTCCCCCCAAGCAGCTGACCTGGTTCATCGCCGGCTGCAAGGAAGAGGGCATGCGCCCGGCGGACGTGCCCGTGCGCGACGACGACACCAAGAAAAAAGTGGAGCTGTACCAGCTGTATGAGGACCAGTGCCAGCGCGAAGGTGTGGTGGATTTTGCCGAGCTGCTGCTGCGCAGCTTTGAGCTGCTGCGCGACCATGCCGAGGTTCGCCAGCACTACCAGCAGCGCTTTCGGCACATCCTGGTGGACGAGTTCCAGGACACCAACAAGCTGCAATACGCCTGGTTGAAGCAGCTGGTGGGGCCCCAAACGGCGGTGCTGGCGGTGGGTGATGACGACCAGAGCATCTACGCCTTTCGCGGTGCCCGGGTGGGCAACATGGCCGACTTTGTGCGCGAGTTCCATGTGCAGGCACAGATCAAGCTGGAGCAGAACTACCGCAGCCACAGCAACATCCTGGACGCGGCCAACCACCTCATTGGCCACAACAGCCAGCGCCTGGGCAAAAACCTGCGCACCGACCAGGGCGCGGGCGAACCCATCCGCCTGTTCGAAAGCCCCACCGACTTCGAGGAAGCCCGCTGGGTGGTGGATGAAATCCGCCAGCTGGTGCGGGGCACCGGCAGCGAAGACCCCGTGCCCCGGCGCGAAGTGGCCGTGCTCTACCGCAGCAACGCGCAAAGCCGGGTGCTGGAGACCACGCTGGTGCAGGCCGGTGTGCCCTACAAGGTGTATGGCGGCCTGCGGTTTTTCGAGCGGGCGGAAATCAAACACGCGCTGGCCTACCTGCGCCTGCTGGAAAACCCGCGCGACGACACCAGCTTTTTGCGGGTGCTGAACTTTCCGCCACGCGGCATCGGGGCGCGCAGCATCGAGCAGTTGCAGGACGTGGCCCGCGCCAGCGGCTGCGCCCTGTTTGATGCCGTCAGCGCCGTGGGCGGGCGGGCGGGTGCGGTCATCAGCCAGTTCGTGGCCAAGGTCGATGTGATGCGCGAGCAGACACAGGGCCAGACGCTGCGCCAAATCATCCAGACCGTGCTCGACGGCAGCGGCCTGCTGGCCCACTACCGGGCCGAGCGCGAGGGTGCCGACCGGGTGGAGAACCTGGAGGAACTCATCAACGCCGCAGAAAGTTTTGTGACGCTGGAAGGTTTTGGCCGCGACGCGGTGGCCCTGCCCACGGACGAGTCGGCCAGCAGCGACCGATCCCAGCGCGACGGCCGGCCTGGCCCTGGCCTGGGCGCAGCGCGTGCGTTGAGCCAGTCGCCCGCCAGCCAGGGCCTGAACTTTGAAGACGTGCTGGCCGACGCCAACGAGCGCGCCCAGCAGGCCCAGTACGCAGCAGCCGACGACGATTTGCCCCTGTGGGCCGACCTGCCCACCGAGCGTCCCGCGTCCCTGGCGGCGGGTGTGCCCGCCGACCTGTTGCTGGCCGTGCTGCCGGAGGACACCGGCGAAACCCTGTCGCCCCTGGCCGCCTTTCTCACCCACGCCGCGCTGGAGGCGGGCGACAACCAGGCCCAGGCCGGGCAGGACGCCGTGCAGCTCATGACCGTGCACGCCGCCAAGGGGCTGGAGTTTGATTGCGTGTTCATCACCGGGCTGGAGGAAGGCCTGTTCCCCCACGAAAACTCGGCCTCCGACCGCGCCGGGCTGGAAGAGGAGCGGCGGCTGATGTACGTGGCCATCACCCGGGCGCGCAAGCGGCTCTACATCAGCCACTCGCAAACCCGCATGTTGCATGGGCAAACGCGCTACAACCTGCGCAGCCGTTTCCTGGACGAACTGCCCGAGGCCTGCCTGTGCTGGCTCACCCCCAAGGGCGGCGGTTTTGGCCAGGGCATGGGTGTTGGTCTGGCCCGTGGTGCGGCGGGTGGTGGCTGGGGTGGCCGTCCTGCGTCATCGTTTTCAGGAGCTAACAGTACATACGGAACAAGCGCTGTAGGCGGTTTTTATTCAAAAAACAAGGGTGCGGTGTTCACCGGAGCCGCACCCGGCCCCGCGCTGGAGCCCAAGTCTGGCCGGGGCACCGACATTGCCGTGGGCCAGAAGGTGTTCCACAACAAATTCGGCGAGGGCAAGGTGCTGACGCTGGAAGGCGCCGGGGCCGACGCGCGCGCGCAAATCAACTTCCCCCGCCACGGGGTGAAGTGGCTGGCGCTGGCCGTGGCCAAGCTCACGCCCGTGGACGACTGAAGCCACGGCCCTGACACGGATGTGTCACACGGCGGACCGATAGTTGGCTTTTTTCAACCCGCCGGAGTGTTCATGACAACCGCCAACAGCTACGACGACAACGAAGTCGTCAACCCTTCGTCCAACCTGCACATGGACGACATCCTGTCCATCCGCCTGAGCCGCCGCCAAACCCTCAAGGGTGGCGTGAGCGTGACCGCTGGGGCACTGCTGGGCAGTGCCAGCCTCTCGGCCTGTGGCGGCGGGGACGATGCCGCCGAACCCGCCCTGCGCCTGGGCTTTGCCGCCGTGGCCAAGAACAAGAATGACGTGGTCACCGTGCCCGCGGGGTATCAGGTCAGCATCCTGCATGCGCTGGGCGACCCGTTGCAGTATGGCGAGGAGTCCTGGAAGGACGACGGCAGCGAAACCGCCGAGTCCTACAACCGCCGCGTGGGCGATGGCCACGACGGCATGTACTACTTTGGCCTGGGCGACACCGGCCAGTACCAGCCCAACCGGTCAGACCGTGGTCTGCTGGCCGTCAACCACGAATACGTGGTGGCGCCTTACGGCCTGCACCCCAAGGGCCGCACCCCAGGGGCGACCCGCGTGGCCAGCGAAGTGGACAAGGAAATTTACGCCCACGGCGTCAGTGTGGTGGAGGTCAAGCGCGGCGCCAGCGGCACCAACATGACCATGGTGCGCGGCTCCAGCTTCAACCGCCGCATCACCTCGGCCACCGAAATGGTGTTCACCGGCCCGGCCAAAGGCAACGCGCTGCTGCGCACGGTGTTTTCACCCGACGGCAGCCGGACCCGTGGCACCAACAACAACTGCGCCAACGGCTACACCCCCTGGGGCACCTACCTCACCTGCGAGGAGAACTTCCTCAACGTCATCAGCCGCGCCGCCGGTGACGACGCCAAGCGCAGCGCCAAAGAAGTGGTGGCCCTGAAACGCTATGGCCTGCCGGAAAACCGCAAGAGCCCCTACCTCTGGGACACCGCGGGGAGCACCGATTGGTACGCCCGCTGGACGTCCAGCGTCACCGGTGCCACCGCCGCCGACGACTACCGCCACGCCATCAACACCTTTGGGTGGGTGGTGGAAATTGACCCGTTCGCCCCGGCCTCCACGCCCGCCAAGCGCACGGCACTGGGCCGTTTCAATCACGAGGGTGCCTGGCCGGCCCCCGCCGTGGTGGGCCAGCCCATCGTGATGTACATGGGTGACGACGCGCGCAACGAATACATCTACAAATTTGTGTCCAAGGCCCTGTGGGACGCCAAGGACGTGAATGGCGGGCTGGCCGCTGGCGCCAAGTACCTGGACGAGGGCACCCTGTATGTGGCCAAGTTCGCCGCAGACGGCACCGGCCAGTGGCTGGAGCTCACCTTTGGCAAAAATGGCCTGGATGCCAGCCACCCCACCTACGCCTTTGCCGACCAGGGCGATGTGCTCATCAACGCCCGCCTGGCCGCCGACGCGCTGGGTGCCACCAAAATGGACCGGCCCGAGTGGGGGGCCGTCAACCCCCTCAACGGCGAGGCCTACATGACCCTCACCAACAACAGCAACCGCGTGGCGCCCACGGCCAGCCCCACCGGCTCACAGCTCAAGCCCGATGCCGCCAACCCGCGCTACTACGAGGACACCTACACCAACGCCGACGGCAGCACCAAAACCAACAAGGGCAACCCGCACGGCCACATCATCCGCTGGCGCGAGGACGCGGGGCTGGTCACGGCCACCCGCTTTGCCTGGGACATTTACCTGTTCGGTGCCGAAGCAACGGCCGCTGGCGACGTGAACCTGTCGGGGCTGACCGCGGTGAACGACTTTTCCAGCCCCGACGGCCTGTACTTTGACCAGCGTGGCCTGCTGTGGATCCAAACCGACGACGGTGCCTACACCGATGTCACCAACTGCATGATGCTGGCCGCCGTTCCTGGCAAGGTGGGCGATGGTGGGCAGGTCACTGCCGCCGGTGGCACGGGCACCCGCAAAGGGGCCAATGCATCCGCCGACAGCGTGCGCCGTTTCCTGGTGGGGCCCAGGGACTGTGAAATCACGGGTGTGGCCGTCACGCCCGATGGCAAAACGCTGTTCTTCAACGTGCAGCACCCCGGTGAGGACGGAGCCCCTGACTTTGCGACCAATGCCTTCAGCAGCCACTGGCCGGCCAGCCAGACCGATACCGCCTCCACCCGGCGCCCCCGCTCCGCCACCGTGGTGGTCACCCGCACGGACGGTGGCAGCATAGGCCTGTGACCTTGCCTCCCCCCACCCCCCGCTCAACCGGGTGGGTGGGGGGAGCAGAAAAAAGCCCCGCAGTGTTTCCACTGGCGGGGCTTTTTTGGGGATAGAGGCGGTGCGTCAGAGGGTGCGCACGGGTTGCTGCAGCAGCTTGTTGACGTCGGCGTTGTTGGGCAGGGCGTAGTCGAAGCCCTTGATGATCTGGCCGCTGTCGGTTTTCACCAGCTTCAGGCTCACGAACGTGGCGCTGGCGGCGGCCGAGTAGGTGCCGACCACCACCATGCCCGCGCTGTGGACCTTGGCAATGTCTTTCAGCTCGCGCGAGAGCATGAGTTCACCGGTTTCTTCGCGCACAAAAATGTCGCCGCGCAGCTTCAGTTCCTTGACCAGGAAACCCTGTGCCACCAGCTGGGAGGCGTATTGCTCGGACAGCGTGCGGCCCAGGGGAGCGGTTTTCCTCAGGTCGTTGACGTTGACCACGGTGGCCACCAGCAAGGGCGTGCCCGCCAGGTCTTTCATGTCCAGGCCCGCCACCAGGCTCTGGATGGCCTCGCGGTTGGTGCTCACGAACTTGCTGGCCTTGGCCTCTTCGTAGGTGGGCTCGGTTTTGACGTAGGAGCCGGAGCCGGGGGTTGAGCAGGCGCTCAACACGCCCGCAGCCACCAGCAGCAAGGGCAGGGCAATGTGTTTCATTGGGCCACCACCTTCATGGTTTTGAACTCGGGTGCGTGTTTGAACAGCGTGGCATCGGCGTTTTCGATGTAGTACACATCGGTCTTGCGCGTGAGAATCTGGTCAGGCGTGGAGGCGGTGGTGGTCAGGATCAGTTCGGTGGCGGTGGGGCCGCCAGAGCCCACGCTGCTGCCGTAGTCGGCGGCACCTGCCAGACCCAGGCCACCCAGCAGCTGGGTGTCCATGTGCTGGTTGCGCAAGCCGTACAGGGCGAACACACCTGCGGTCAACGCGGTGTACATGCCGGGCACAAAGTGGGGGCGGGGGCTGTTGTGCACCACCAACTGGGCCTTGTAGCTCAGTTGAAGCGCACTTTGCCCGTTGGCCGTGACGCGGCGGCCAGAGCGCACCAGCGCCGTGGTCAGCAGCTCGTGGTAGGCCTTGTCGAATTCGGTGGATTTTTCGGGGGTGACCAGGGACACGCGCGCATTGCTGGCCACGCCCGAATCGTCGAGCATTTTCAGTGTTTCGCGCACGGCATCGTTGGAGACGATTTGCCAGTGGCCGGCAGAGCGGACTTTCTTTTGCTCGGTCAGGTCAAAGTTGCCTGACACGGGAATGGGGGATTGGGCGCAACCCGCCAGCGTGGCGATGGCCAATGCCACTGCGCCACCAGAGATGAGGGTAGGTTTCAAGACGGGTACTCCTTTGCACCAGTTGTTGTAACGGCTGTGGCCACCGACGGCGTCAGGCACCTGGTTCGCCTGGCGCGCGCCCTGGGTGTGGCGACGCCCGCAAATTATGGCCGATTGCCCCTGTTCACCAACAGGAAAATGGGCTCGGTGTGTGGCGTGAGCCACGACCCAGTCCTGGACTCAGTAGTCTCCGCCGAATTTGTTGCCTTTTCGCCCACTGATTTGCCACGCGGTGCGCTGGTTGACCAACCCGGCGAGGAACTCCAACTCTTCATCGGTGTGGTTGATGGCGCGCGCGGGAGACATCCGAACCTCGCCATTGGGGGCTCGGTCCATCCAGAAGGCTTCGTGGTAGTCGGCGGTGGAGGTGGTGGACTCGGTCGCCGTGCTCAGGTCCACCGTGCCATAACAGTTGCAGAAGTAGCCCCGGAAGTTCTGCTCAGGGAACACCTCGGTGTACACCCCCGTGCCCCGGATGCCTGCGGTCACCGTGGGCGTCACGATGCGTCGGTCACCACCCTTGCCCCACACGCTGACCACCGCGCCTGTGAGCAGTCGCAACAGGCTGACCACGTTGAGGCTGCTGCCCCGTTCCACCGTCAGGCGGGAGTTTTGCCGCACGTGAAAGGAGGAGTTGCCAATCACAAAAATCAGGCGAGATCGGGGGCCGGTCTCCAGCATGTCGCCCGTCTGCACCACGGTCTGGGGGCGCAGGCGTTCGCCGTTGAGCAGCGCATCACCTTCCAGTTCGACGATGTTGCTGCGCTGTTGGGCCCATGCGCTGGTCCACCCCCCCAGCGCCACCCACCCAGCCGCTGCCTGGATCGTCTGACGGCGCTGAAACCACAGCAGTTCGTTCTCGGTGCGGCCTTGCAGCGTGTGTCGGCTCATGTGGGCTCCTGAGGGGTGGGAGTGGTGATGATATTCGGCCAACCGTCAGGCACGTGGGCTCAGGTTGGGGGTGGATCGTCTGCAACAAAGCTGTCGCGGAAGGTGAAATACGTCGACGTGAAAAACATGGCGGCCATCAGCAGCACCGATGGGAGCACGAACAGCCCCGCGAGCTGTTCACTGCCCAGCAGGGCCATGACCAGGCTCAGCGCCATGCCGCCTGCCATGAACACGCCCAGCCAGCCAAAGGCGTACACCAGCAGGGCGCCCTTGTTTTTCCAGCAGGCCATGGCGCTGAAAAACAGGCTTTTGACGGGAGGCACGCCATGCCAGTGCACCAAGGCCGGTGCATGCCAGAACAGAATGGCCAAGGGCAGGTACAGCCCCATGCCCACCCAGAGGGCTTGCTGGAATTCGGGATCGTTGGCCAGCTCCCGGGTGATGGGCTCGCCGTTCAGGTAGACGCTGGCGAATTGGCCACCGTCAAACAGGGCCGAGATGCCCATGACCAGCAAAAAACCCAGGGCATACAGGCCACCCAGCTTCAACATGGCGTGCATGCGCTGTTTGCCGGCCGCAAAGGCGCTGGCCAGCACCGCCGGCATGGGAAACCGCCCCTCCGATGCCTGGCGTGCGGCGGTCATCAGGCCCAGGGTGGCCGCGGGCAGCAGCGCCAGCGACAGGGCACTGCCCAGGAACGGAATGGCCGACAGCAGGGACACCACGCCCATGAACATGAAGAACAGCCCACCCAGCGCCAAAGGCTGCTGAAAAAAGGTCTTCATGCCCAGGCGCACCCACAACCAGCCGGTTTTGGCGGGAACAATGTTCAGTTTCATGGGGGTGGGGTCATCCCAGGGCAAGAGAGTTCAATGCGGCGGTGTGCTGGGCGCGTTGGCGCAACACCCGTTCGAAATGGGTGGGGTCGTGCGGCTGCAGCATCGCGGCCTCACGGGGCAGGTGCCAGTCCCACAGGCGCGAGGTCCAAAAGCGCAGTGCCCCCGCGCGCAGCATGGCGGGCAGCAACTCGCGTTCGGCTCCGGTCAGCGGGCGCACCTGCTGGTAGGACTGCACCATGGCCTGCGCACGCTCGACGTGGTGGGCGCCGGTGTCCAGGTCAATGCACCAGTCGTTCAGGCACACGGCCAGGTCAAACAGGAAGCTGTCGTACCCGGCGAAGTAGAAGTCGAAAAACCCCGTCAGGGTTTGGCCGTCGAACATCACGTTGTCGCGGAACAGGTCGGCGTGCACCGGTCCACGGGGCAGGGCGGCGTAGGCGGGGCTGGCGGCCACGTGGTTCTGGTAGGCCAGCTCGGCCTGGATCAGGTCGGCCTGGGGCGGCTCCAGGTGGGGCAGCACCACGGGCACGGTCTCGTTCCACCAGGCCAGGCCACGCAAGTTGGGCTGCTGGCGGTCGTAGTCCTGGCCCGCCAGGTGCATGCGCGCCAGCATTTGGCCCACCGCGGCGCAGTGGGTGGCCTGTGGGGCCAGCTGGCTTTTCCCCGCCAGTTTGTTGACCACCGCTGCTGGTTTGCCTTTGAGCTTGTGCAGGATGTTCCCTTTGGCATCGGGGGCAGGATCGGGCACCGGAATGCCTTTGCCGGCCAGGTGCTTCATCAGGTGCAGGTAGAAGGGCAGTTGCTCGAAGGTCAGGCGTTCGAACAGCGTCAGCACGTGTTCGCGCGTCACACCGTCCAGGTCGGTGGTGGCGAAGTAGTTGGTGTTTTCAATGCCCCCTGCACAGCCTTTGAGGGCGGTCAGCTCACCCAGGCCCAGCTTGCGCAGGAGGTGGGCGGCTTCGGTACGGGTCACTTTGGTGAATACGGCCATGTCACGGTTGGGGGAAACAAATGGGAAAAGGCACCAGCATGCAGCCGTCAGGGCCGCGGGTTGGGTGGTTGGTGCGGGCGCTCAGAAGTCGAACAGCCGCCAACTGCTGCGGCCGGGGCTGCCAGCCAGCCCGCTGCGTTGACCCGCCGGGCTGGCCGGGCCTTGCGAACCGTCAGCGGGGTGTATCTGGTAGGCGGGCAGGCCGGACTTGGTGGTCACTTCGATGTGCCGCGTCTGGCCACCCACCCGCAACTCCTCCACCTTGCTGCCTCCGTCTTCGTGGGTGATGCGCTCCACCTTGGCCGAGGGGCGTTCGGCCGCAGGGGCGTCTGTTTGCGCCTGCGCGGCGCCCAGGCACAGGCAGGTGGTCAAGCCCGCGAGCAACATCCCGTGCCAACGGGGCCAAGGGGTGTGCGGGCGGGGCGCTGAAACAGCAAGGGTGTGTGAAAAAGCCATGCCCGATTGTAGGCAAGCCACCCGTGACCGCCCAAGGCACGGGCGCGCGGATCCGGCCCTGTTCAGGCCTGATGGCCCTGCGCGGTTCGCCCAGCCATGCCCGACAATGCGCGCCATGAACGACACACGCCCCACTTTGCTGTTGATCGACGGTTCCAGCTACCTGTACCGCGCCTACCACGCCATGCCCGATTTGCGGGCCGTGCCCGGCGACCCGACCAGCGCGGCCACCGGGGCCATCCGCGGCATGGTCAACATGATGCAAAGCCTGCGCAAAGAGGTGCCAGCCACCCACGTGGCCTGCGTGTTCGACGCATCTGGCCCCACGTTTCGCGACGACCTCTACCCCGAGTACAAGGCCAACCGCAGCCCCATGCCCGATGACCTGCGCAGCCAGATTGCGCCCATCCACGAGGTGGTGCGGCTGCTGGGCTGGGCGGTGCTGAATGTGCCCGGTGTGGAGGCCGACGATGTCATCGGCACCCTGGCCGTGGCCGGTGTCGCCCAGGGGTTTGACGTGGTGGTTTCCAGCGGCGACAAGGACCTGGCGCAACTGGTGAACGAGCACGTCACCATCATCGACACCATGAACGGCAAGCGCCGCGACCTGGCGGGTGTGGAAGCCGAATTCGGCGTGCCCGCGCGGCTGATGGTCGATTTCCAGACCCTGGTGGGCGACACCGTGGACAACGTGCCCGGTGTGCCCAAGGTGGGACCCAAAACCGCCGCCAAGTGGTTGCAGGAACACGGCAGCCTGGACGCCCTGGTGGCGCACGCCGACGACATCAAGGGCGTGGCCGGGCAGAACCTGCGCGATGCCCTGGCCTGGTTGCCCACCGGGCGGGCGTTGGTGACCATCAAGACCGATTGCGACCTGAACGGGTTTGTGCCCGGATTGCCAAGCTTGGAATCAATAGCGGTAAAGCCAGAGCAGTCAAGCGATTTGGCCGATTTTTATTCAAAATTTGGCTTCAAAGGGCTGGTCAAGGCCATACAAGACAGGCAAACGGCTGCCCTGACGGCGTCCGGTGCGCTGGCGGGTGGTGCGTCCGCTGCCCCCACACCGGCCCCACCCGGCCCGGGCGAGAGCGGCGACCTGTTTGCCGATGCGCCCGCTGCACCCGCCGATGCCGCCCCACCTGCCGTGCCCGAGCTGAGGGTGGACATCGTGACCGACTGGCCCGCCTTCGACGCCTGGCTGGCCCGCGTGCAATCCGCTGAACTGACCGCACTGGACACCGAAACCACCTCCCTCACCGAAATGGAGGCCGAGGTGGTGGGCATCAGCCTGTGTGTGGCGCCAGGCCACGCCGCCTACATCCCGCTGGGCCATGAAGGGCCAGATGCGCCCACCCAACTGCCGCGCGACGAGGTGCTGGCCCGCCTCAAGCCCTGGCTGGAAGACCCTGCTGCCAAGAAGTTGGGCCAGCACGTCAAGTACGACAGGCATGTGCTGGCCAACCACGGCATAGCGGTGCGGGGTTACGCCCACGACACCATGCTGCAAAGCTATGTGCTGGAAGTGCACAAGCCGCATGGCCTGTCCAGCCTGGCGCTGCGCCACCTGGACCGCAGTGGCACCACGTATGAAGACCTGTGCGGCAAGGGCGCGCACCAAATTCCCTTTGCCCAAGTGGACGTGGCCCAAGCCGCCGCCTACGCCGCCGAAGACGCCGACCAGACCCTGGCCGTGCATAACGTGTTGTGGCCGCAGCTGCTGGCCGATGACAAGCTGCGGGCGGTGTATGAGCTGGAAATGGCCAGCAGCGAGGCGCTGTACCGCATTGAGCGCAACGGTGTGCTGATCGACGCGCCCATGTTGGCCGCACAGAGCCACGAGCTGGGCCAGCGCATCCTGCAACTGGAGCAGGACGCCTACGCCATTGCCGGGCAGCCCTTCAACCTGGCGTCACCCAAGCAACTGGGTGAAATCTTTTTTGACAAGCTGGGCCTGCCGGTCATCAAGAAAACCGCCACCGGTGCGCGCAGCACCGACGAAGAGGTGCTGGAAAAGCTGGCCGAAGACTACCCGCTGCCCGCCAAGCTGCTGGAGCACCGATCTCTGAGCAAGCTCAAGGGCACCTACACCGACAAGCTGGCCCAGCTGGCGCTGCCACGCACGGGCCGGGTCCACACCCACTACGCCCAGGCGGTGGCCGTGACGGGGCGCTTGAGCAGCAACGACCCCAATCTGCAGAACATTCCCGTGCGCACCGCCGAGGGCCGCCGCGTCCGCGAAGCCTTTGTGGCCCCGGCTGGTTGCGTGATTGCCAGCGCCGACTACAGCCAGATCGAGCTGCGCATCATGGCCCACCTCAGCGGCGACGAAGCCTTGCTCAAGGCCTTTGCCGAAGGGCAGGATGTGCACCGCGCCACGGCGGCCGAGGTGTTTGGCATTGCGGTGGACCAGGTCAGCAGCGAGCAGCGGCGCTATGCCAAGGTCATCAACTTCGGCCTCATCTACGGCATGAGCGGTTTCGGGCTGGCCAAGGCGCTGGGCATAGACAACACGGCGGCCAAAAACTACATCCAGCGCTACTTCGAGCGCTACCCCGGCGTCAAGCGCTACATGGACGACACCCGCGCCCAGGCCAAGGCCCAGGGCTATGTGGAAACGGTCATGGGCCGCCGCCTGTACCTGCCC
>PNML01000088.1 GCA_013823635.1 Polaromonas sp.
TGTGGGCGGCGGGCACATCAACACCGTGTCTCGGGCGGTCAGCCTCATCGGGTTTGCCGGCATACGCAATGTGGCCATGAGCCTGGTGCTGCTCGACCACATGGAAAACAAAGCCCATGCCACGCAGCTCAAGGGCGAATTTCTGCGCGCCCTGCTCGCTGGTGCGCTGGCGGCGGACATGGGACCCGGCACGCGGGAAGGCGAAGAGGTCTTCATCGGTGCGCTGCTGCAAAACCTGGGCCGCATGCTGACCGAGTTCTACCTGCCCGATGAAGCGGCGCAGATTCGCCAGACCCTGGCCGCCCCCGCCGGCCCCAGAGGGGCTGCTGTGCCCACCGAGGAACAAGCGTCCCAGTCGGTGCTGGGCATCACCTACGAAGCCCTGGGCCAGGGCGTGGGCAAGACCTGGGGGCTGCCGGACTCCATGCTCAAGCTCATGCGCAAGCCCGCGGGTCCTCCACCCTCCACTCGCCCCAGCGACACCCAGGCCCGGTTGCACTGGGTCACTGTGGCCGCCAACGCGCTGGCCGACACGTTTTTGCACGCCCCCGACAAAGACCAAGCCCAGCAGTTGCGCAAGGTGGCCACCCAGTACGCGGTGTGCCTGGGCCAATCCAGCGACAGCATCGAAAAAGCCGCCCACACCGCGCGCGAAAAACTCACCGAAACGGCCGCCGCCATCGGTCTCACGGTCCCAGCCCATTCGCCCGCGGCCAAACTGCTGCGACCCCGCGGTGCGGTGCCCAGTGACCGCGCCACTGCTGCCGACAGCAGCGGCGTGCACGAACTTCAGGCGACGACACGGGCTTCGGACCGACTGGCGGTGGCCGGTGCCACCCCCTCGGACACCGTGGCAGAAAGCGATGCCAGTCGCCAAGCCAGGGCTGACCAGGCATCGGCCATGCTGGCCACTGGCATCCAGGACATCACCAACGCCATGGTGGACACCTTCAAGCTCAACGACGTGCTGCGCATGATCCTGGAAACCATGTACCGCGCCATGGGTTTCCGGCAAGTGCTGTTCTGCCTGAAGGATGGTCAAAGCGGCGTGCTGCTGGGACGCTTCGGCCTGGGCGACAACGCCAGCGAGTCGGCCCGGCACTTCAAGGTGGTGCTGAACGAACCCAACAACCTGCTGGCCATGGTGTGCAACAAGGGCGTGGACACACTGATCCACGATGCCTCGGCCAGCAAGGTCCACGACAACCTGCCCCCCTGGTTTCACCAGCACATCCGGGCCCAGTCGTTCATGCTGCTGCCTTTGCAGCTCAAAGGCACTCCCTTGGGCCTGATCTACGCCGATCAGGCCACGGCCGACAGCATCGCGCTGGACGACAAGGGCTTGTCCTTGCTCAAGACGCTGCGCAACCAGGCGGTCATGGCCTTTCGGCAAAGCATGCCGGGGCGCTGAACGCCGCTCAAACCGGTGGCACCGTGAAGGGAATGGGCAGGTCCTCGAACTCGGTGTTCAACACCACCGTGCTGACCGTGCGGGCCACCCCGTCGATGGCTTTGATCTCGTAGAGCAGGTCTTCCAACCGCCGGGGGTGGGTGGTGCGGATCTTGGCCAGAAAGTCGTATTCGCCCGCCACGCTGTGCAACTCCAGCACCTCGGGCATGGCACGCAGTCGCGGCGCCACCTCACGGCAACGCACGCCGCTGTCGTTGCGAATGGCCACAAACGCGGTGAAATGCAGGCCCACCTTGTCGGGCGCGATGCGCAGCGAAAAGCGCTCAATCACCCCACGCTCCATCATCTTTTTCACCCGGTCGTGCACGGCGGCGGTGGACAGGCCCACTTCAGTCCCCACATCGGCGTAAGAACGTCGGCTGTCAGCGCCCAGCGCCGTCAAAATTCTGGCGTCCACGTCATCTATCTGGATATTTGTCAGCATAAATCGATTTCTTGAGATAAAGTCTCGCCCGGGCGGCTGAGTCCGTATATTTTCCTGAGAAGAGTCAAATATGCCTGATATTTTCAAATTCCCACCAGGTCAAGCGCCGACCTTTCTGGTGGGCGTGGCGTTGAGTTTGGTGTACGTGGTCTGGGGCACCACCTATTTTGGCCTGTCCGTGGCACTGCAAACCATGCCGCCGCTGTTCATGAACGCCAGCCGTTTTGTGGCGGCAGGCCTGATCATGCTCGCCCTGGCCCGGTGGCAGGGCCACGCCTGGCCCACGCGCGCGCAGTGGCGCAACTCCGCGCTGGTGGGTGGCTTGATGGTGGTACTGGCCATGAACCTCGTGGGCTTTGCGCAGAAGCTGGGCATTGGTTCGGGGCTGATGGCCACCGTGGTGGCCACCATGCCCATGTGGCTGACGCTGTGGGGCCGCCTGGGTGGCGAGCGTGTGCCCATGACCAGCTGGCTGGCCCTGTTGCTGGGTGTGATGGGCGCCGTGCTGCTGGCCATGGAGCGCGACTTTTCAGCCACCTGGCTGGGCGCAGTGCTGGCCTTTGGCGCCCCGCTCGCGTGGAGCCTGGGCTCTTACGCGTCGCGCCGCGTCGAGCTGCCGCTCAGCACCATGGCACCAGCCGCCCAGTGGCTGCTGGGCGGTGTCATGGGGTTGGTGGCGTCCTTTGGCCTGGAATCCACCACCCCCTGGCGGGGGGTGAGCGTCACCTCATGGCTGGCCTGGGGGTATCTGCTTTTCATGGGGACGCTGGTGGCCCTGAATGCCTACCTCTGGCTGCTCAAACACACCTCGGGTACGCTGGCGGGCAGCTACTCCTTCGTCAACCCCGCCGTGGCCCTGCTGGTGGGGGTGTGGCTGGGCCATGAGCACCTGACCGGCTGGGTGTATGTGGCGCTGCCGCTCATCGTGGCGGCGCTGGTGCTGCTGTTGTACGGTCAGCACCTGTCGGGTTGGCTCACCCTGCGGGTGCAATGGGCGCGCAAGCGCTCATGTGATGGCTCAGGCCTGACACGGCGCCAGCCTATGGCCTGACAGGTTTATATTTGTATAGCAAACCAATCAATATGGAAAAGCCTCAGATGCCAAAAAATCTTGAAATATCATCTCAAGCATCACTCCCACACACCCCAGTGGCCCTGGTCACCGGGGCGGCCAGGGGCATTGGCATGGCGATTGCCGAGGGGTTTCTGCAGGCAGGCCACCGCGTGGCCCTGCTGGACTGGGATGCCCCCGAGCTGGCCCGCACAGCCGACCGCCTGGCCACCCAAGGCGAGGTCATGGCGCTGGTGGCCGACGTGGGGCAGCCCGACCAGGTGCAGACCGCGCTCACCCGCGTGGGTGACGCCTGGGGCCGCCTCGACGCACTGGTGAACAACGCCGGGGTGGCCATCTTCAAACCCATTGGGCAAACCAGTCACGAAGAGTGGCGCGCCGTCATGGCCAGCAACCTGGATGGCCCGTTCCTCGTGACCCAGGCGGCTGTGCCGCTGATGTTGGCCCAAGGGGGCGGCGCGGTCGTCAACATCGCGTCCATTTCGGGGCTGCGCGCCAGCACCCTGCGCGTGGCCTACGGCACCAGCAAAGCCGCGCTCATCCACCTCACCAAACAACAGGCGGTGGAGCTGGGCAATGCGGGCATACGCGTCAACGCCGTGGCCCCCGGACCCGTGGACACCGCCATGGCCAAACTGGTGCACACACCCGCCATCCGGGCGGACTACCACGACACCATACCGCTGAACCGCTACGGCACGCCGCAGGAGATTGCGGCCACCGTGGTCTTCCTGTGCAGCCCGGCGGCGAGCTACATCAACGGCCAGGTGCTGGCGGTGGACGGTGGGTTTGATGCCGCCGGTGTGGGCCTGCCCACCTTGCGGCGCCAATGAGCCCCACCACCGACCTCAGAATCACTCAAAAAATGCCTGCAATTGACCACAGGATGTTCACTTTTGACGGCAATTCGACACGCTTTGATTCAGGCGCCATGAGGCCGCCGGTTGACAGCGCCAACCCGAGCGGATAGACTGCGGGGCTGCACAGGGCAAGGGGTGGGCCGTTTTGGCTGCTCACCGGTCCCTCAGCATCGGGCCAACGGCCCACGTTTTTTTCGTTCAGCGGTCGAGAGATCACTGGTTTTTTCAATGACGGGCGGCTCAACGCACGTCGTCTGATCGGTTGCCCCCGTGTTGCGCGGCGGCAGCTGGTTGATACCCCGGCAGCGGTGCACGCGCCATCGCCGGGGGTGTAGACAAACACCCAGCATGATTCTTACCCCCAACGCACCCGCCGCCACCCACTCTCCATTTCACTTCCGCAGCGCACGCGCCCATGACGGCGCAGCCCTCTGGCGCCTGGTCCAAGCCAGCGGCACGCTGGAGCTCAATTCGGCCTATTTCTATTTGCTGTTTGCCACCGACTTCGGCCAGACCTGCCTGGTGGCGGAACACGGCGGTCAGGTGGCTGGCGCCGTCATTGGCTACCACCCCCCCCAACAACCCGAAACCGCCTTTGTGTGGCAGGTGGGCCTGCTGCCCGAACACCGCGGCCAAGGTCTGGGCCCCGCCTTGCTCCACGCCTGGCTGGCACTGCCCGCCAATCAGCGTTGCCGCTGGGTCACGGCCACCGTGGCACCCGACAACGCGGCCTCACTGGCCTTGTTCCAGCGCCTGGCCCGCGAACTGGGCGTGGCCTGCCAGAGCGAGCCGCTGTTCACGCCCGACATGTTTCCCCACCCCCACCCGGCCGAACCGCTGCTGCGCATAGGCCCGCTGGACCGCACCCCTCCCTGACCCACGGCCCCTGAGGCCACCCCATTGTTCCCAGCCCGAGGACCCAGGCTGGGCCGCTGCATGCCCGAATCACACCCACTGAACCGAAAGGAAACTGAAATATGAACGTGTTTGAACAGTACGAATCCGAAGTCCGCGGCTACTGCCGCAATTTCCCCGCCGTGTTCTCCACCGCCAAGGGCGCCTGGATGACGGACACAGAAGGCCGCCGCTACCTGGACTTTTTCTCCGGCGCGGGGGTGATGAACTACGGCCACAACCCCGACAAGCTCAAAGAAGCGCTCATCGACTACCTCAACCGCGACGGCATCACCCACACGCTGGACATGTACAGCGAAGCCAAGCAGGCCTTCATTGAGCGCTTCCAGCAGGTGATCCTGGCGCCACGGGGCCTGTCCTACAAGCTGCAATTTCCCGGCCCCACCGGCACCAACGCGGTGGAGGCCGCGCTGAAGCTGGCGCGCAAGGTCACCGGGCGACAAGGGGTGGTGAGCTTCACCAATGCGTTCCACGGCATGACCCTGGGAGCCCTGGCGGTGACAGGCAATGGCTTCAAGCGCGCCGGCGCCGGGGTGCCCCTGCACCACACGACCTCACTGCCGTTCGCGGGCTACATGGGCGACGGTGCCGACACCCTGGGCTTCTTTGAATCCATGCTGCTCGACAACGGCAGTGGCCTGGAGTTGCCGGCTGCCGTGATTCTGGAAACCGTGCAAGCCGAGGGTGGCGTGAATGTGGCCAGCAGCGAATGGCTGCAGCGCTTGCGCCAGCTCACGACCGAGCACGGCATCGTCCTGATCGTGGACGACATCCAGGTGGGCTGCGGGCGCACGGGGGGCTTCTTCAGCTTTGAAGAGGCGGGCATCGTGCCCGACATCGTCACCTTGTCCAAGTCGTTGTCGGGCTATGGGCTGCCCATGGCGCTGGTGCTGATCAAACCCGAACTCGATCAGTGGGCCCCGGGCGAGCACAACGGCACCTTCCGCGGCCATTGCCCCGCGTTCATCACCGCCACCAAGGCCTTGGACCACTGGGAGAACGACTGGCTGGAAAAAGCCGTGGCACACAAAAGCAAGCTGGTGCGCCACCACCTGGAGGCCATGCTGAACCGGTTGGGCGTGAAAGGTGAGGTGCGCGGGCGCGGGCTGATTTATGGCGTCGCACTGGAGGAGCCGGGCTTGGCCAGCCAGATTTCCCAGGCCTGCTTCAAGGAGGGCCTGATCATTGAAACAGCGGGCATAGACGACAACGTCCTCAAGCTCTTGCCCAGCCTGACCATCAGCGATGAAGACCTGATGCTGGGCTTGAACACCATTGACCGATGCCTGTCCCGCCTCAGTGCCCAGGAAATGCGCCACACCGCCTGAGCGCACCCACTGACCACCCACCACAAGGAACTGACACATGATCGTGAAACACCTCAACGACATCCTGGGCACCAGCGCAGACGTGGACACCGCCGGCTGGACCAGCCGCCGCCTGATCCTGAAAAGCGACGGCATGGGCTACTCCATGCACGACACCGTCATCAAGCCGGGGGCTGAGCTGGACATGCATTACCGCAACCACCTGGAAACGGTGTACCTGATCGAAGGAGAAGGGCAACTGGTTGACCTGGCCACCCAGAAATGCCACGACATCCGGGCCGGCACGCTGTACGCCCTGAACCGCCATGACCACCACATCCTGAAAGCCAACAAGGGCACGCACATGCGCATGGTGTGCGTGTTCAACCCGCCGCTGACGGGTCAGGAAGTGCACGACGCCACGGGCGCTTACGCCCTGGTGGACTGACGCCACGCCCCCTCACACGTTTCTACCCGACACACAAGGACCTCCCGCATGAGCACTGCCACAGCAGCCCGACCCACCACCGACCGCTACCCATCCCGCCACCTGCCGACCGCCCGCATCACCCAGCGGTTGGACCCGGTGGTCCACGGCGATCCCGACCGGGGTCCGCTGGAGGCGAGCCAACTTCACTTTTACCAAGACAACGGTTACCTGAGCCTGGACGAGCTCTTCAGCCTGACCGAAATTGAAGACTACATGGCAGAGTTGCAACGCCTGCGGAGTGACCGCCACGTCACTGCCCGGAAAGAGGCCATCGTCGAGCCCGACAGCCGCGAACTGAGGTCGCTGTTTGCCGTCCACACCCACAACGAGGTGCTGCGCCAGTTGTGCCAACACCCCAAACTGGTCCGCATTGCCCAGCAACTGCTGGGCAGCGATGTGTACATCCACCAGTCGCGCATCAACTACAAAAGCGGGTTTCGGGGCAAGGAGTTTTATTGGCATTCGGATTTCGAAACCTGGCATGTGGAAGACGGCGTGCCCGCCATGCGCATGGTGAGTTGCTCCATCAGCCTCACCCCCAACACACCCTACAACGGGCCGCTGATGCTCATCCCCGGGTCACACCAGCGCTTTGTGTCGTGTGTGGGAGAAACGCCGGACAACCACTACCAACATTCGCTCAAGCGCCAGGAAGTGGGCGTGCCCGACGACGCCAGCCTGACCGAACTGGTGAACGACTTTGGTCTGGCCTCCCCCACAGGTCTGGCAGGCTCGGTCACCTTCTTCGAGTGCAACGTGATGCACGGCTCCAACTCCAACATCACGCCCCTGCCGCGCAGCAACGTGTTTGTGGTGTACAACAGCGTGCACAACACACCTGTGGCCCCCTTCTGCGGCCTGCCACCCCGTCCAGACTTCATTGCCGAACGGCGTCACTTCGAACCGCTGAGTCCGCCGTATGCGAGTTGATATTCAGTTTTTAGAGGAATGTTGTTCATCGACAGTCTTCTTTTAACTGAACTCATCAACACCTACCCTTGTGCGGTCTCTAACTCTCATTGAACGGATCGCACCATGAAACTCTTTTCCGCCATGGCCCTGGCGCTGGCCCTGGGCCTGTCCATGACCTCGGGTGACGCAGAGGCCGCCAAACGACTGGGCTCAGGCAAGTCCACCGGCATGCAAAAGCAGGCGGCACCCGCCGACAAATCCCCCAGCGCCACACCCGCGCAAACGCCGGCCGCCGCCTCTGCGGCTGCACCCGCCGCTGCCGGCACCGCCGCGGCCGCTGCACCCAAGCGTTCGTGGATGGGTCCCGTGGCCGGACTGGCCGCTGGCTTGGGCCTCGCGGCACTGGCCTCGCACCTGGGGTTTGGTGAGGAGTTGGCCTCCATGCTGATGTTTGGCTTGCTGGCCATGGCGGTCATGGTGGTCATTGGCCTGGTGATGCGCAAGCGCGCGGCAGCCAAACTGGCCAGCTCCGGGCAAAGCGGTGGCATGCAGTACGCAGGCATGGGCCAACAGCCCGGCGCCCCCGCCGCCAGGGCCTATGACGTGGCGATGCCCCGCACACACGCGGATGCGCCCAACACCGCACCTGTCTCGGGCTCACTCATCGGCTCCGGCATCGGTTCGGGCATTGGCGCCAACCTGGACAACAGCCCACGCATCCCCGCAGACTTTGACACCGTCGGCTTCGAGCGCAGCGCCAAGGTGCAGTTCATTCGCCTGCAGGCCGCCAACGACGCGGGCAACCTGGACGACATCCGGGAGTTCACCACCCCCGAAATGTTTGCCGAACTGAAAATGGACATGGCTGAACGCAACGGTAGCACCCAGCACACCGACGTGGTCAGCGTGAATGCCCAGGTGGTGGAAGTGGCCGAAGAAGACCTGCGCTACGTGGTGAGTGTGCGATTCACAGGCCTCATCCGCGAAGAGACCAACGGCCCCACCGAAGCCTTTGACGAAATGTGGCACCTGACCAAGCCACGCCAAGGCCAGGGTGGCTGGTTGCTGTCAGGCATTCAGCAGATGGGCTGACCACGCGCCCGAGGCGCGCAGGGTCACTGGACCTCTGCCGCCTCGGGCTCTGGTTCGGGCAAGCGCACCTGGTTGTCCGTGCTGAACTGGTAGTCTTCAAACACGTGCTGGGCACTCAGCAGCTGGTAGCTGCCATCGGCACGGCGCACGGTGGTGTCCTTCAGGCGCCACGTCAGGTGGCCACAGGTCCAGATTTCAAAGTTGCGCATGTGGGTGCACAAACAAGTTTTGTCCATCACCGTCACCCGCTTTTCCCCCGGGTGTGCCGCGACCTCGCGGTTGTAGGCGGTCACGTAGGCACAACGCCCATTGGCATCCAACAGGTAGCCGTACGCCTCGCAGTTGGGACGAATGCCGTCGCCGATGCCAGGGCTGGACTTGATCATGCGCATGGGGTAACCGGTGGGTGAGATCTCGTTCACTTCGATGTCAGCTTCGCTGGCCTTGAAATACTCCTGCTTGATGTCATCTGGCAGGCCACATTCCTTGGTCACGGTGAAACGGGTGGCCACCTGCACGCCAGCACCGCCCATTTCCATGAAGCGCACCGCATCGGTGCCGGTGAAAATGCCCCCCGCCGGAATCACTGGGATGTCCAACTGCTCTTTTTTCAGGTAGGCAAGGATCTCGGCCACGATGGTGGCCAGGTCATACTGCGCCCAGTCCATGCCAAAACCCAGGTGACCACCGGCCAGCGGGCCTTCCACCACCACATAGTCGGGCAAGCGGTTCAGGCGGCTGTTCTTCTTCAAAAACAACTGCAAGGCGCGCAGCGACGACACGATGATGCCGATCTTGGCATCGCGAAATCGCGGGTGGTCTTCAATCAGTGCCATGGAGCCCAAGTGCAGCCCCGCTGCCAGGGTGATGCCGTCAATCCCCGCATCCAGGGCCGAAGCCATGCGGACCTTGAGCGTCTCCTTGGGCGCGTTCATGGTCAGCTTTTCCATGCAATTGATGAAAATCAGGCCACTGCCCCGCTTGCGCGACATGGTGTTTTCCACGTGCAGCCTGGTGGCTTCGTCCAGGTGGGCCAGGTCAAACTTGACGTTGGACTTGTCGTCCGTCTCAGGCACGTATTTGTAAAGGGCTTGTTTGGCTTTGACGAATTTGGTTTTGTAGCGGCGATCGGTCACCGTCTTGATCATGGCATCCGAAATGTGGCCCACACCACCCAAACGGGCAGCCTCCAACGCCAAATCGGACGAGGAGATGTCCACCCCCATGCCTCCAATCATGATGGGCACCAACTCGTGCTGGCCCAAGCGCATGCGGAAGTCGTCCAAACGTGTCATGTCGTTTTCTTTCAAGGGAGCACCCCTGTCTCATTAGGGTAAAACGTCTATTTTCGCAGGGCAACGTTCAGCCTGACTGACAGGCGGGTTGTTCTGGCCCCAAATGTACTTGCCCAACATCAAACATCTGTCATTTGACAGCGGATCCACCCATTGGTTGCCGGTACGCCGATCCTTGCGTGACCACAAAAAAATGTGGGAACCAAGTGATTAGCACTCTCTCCAATAGAGTGCTAATATTTCACCAACCCCTGTGGGGTCGAGAGAGAGGGTCTACATGAATGCTGCTTTGAACAACACCGCGCTGTCCGTGGCCAACCCGTGGGCCTTGGTGCCCCCGTTGGGCCATCTGGATGCCTACATTTCAGCCGTCAACCGCCTGCCCATGCTCACGCTGGAAGAAGAGCAGAGCTGTGCCCGCCAACTTCGCGACCAGAACGACCTGGACGCCGCCGGCAAGCTGGTGATGTCGCATCTGCGCCTGGTGGTGTCCATTTCCCGCCAATACCTGGGCTATGGCCTGCCCCACGGCGACCTGATCCAGGAGGGCAACGTGGGCTTGATGAAAGCGGTCAAGCGCTTCGACCCTGACCAGGGCGTGCGCTTGGTGAGCTACGCCATGCACTGGATCAAGGCCGAAATCCACGAATACATCCTGAAAAACTGGCGCATGGTCAAGGTGGCCACCACCAAGGCCCAGCGCAAGCTGTTTTTCAACCTGCGCAGCATGAAGCAAGGCTTCAAGGCCGATGCCGCGGCGGGGGATGAAGTCACCCACCGCGACACGCTCAACGAGCGCGAAATCGACGTGATGGCCCGCGAGCTGAACGTCAAACGCGAAGAAGTGATTGAGATGGAAACCCGCCTGTCGGGCGGTGATGTGGTGCTGGACCCATCACCCAACGACGACGGCGAGGAGGCCTATGGCCCCATTGCCTACCTGAGCGACGCCAGTTCGGAACCCACCGCCGTACTGGAAGCCCGCCACCGGGACCACATGGCCTCCGATGGCGTCAGCCAGGCCCTGGCGGCACTGGACGACCGCTCGCGCCGCATCGTGGCCGAGCGCTGGCTGAAGGTGAACGACGATGGCAGCGGCGGCATGACGCTGCACGAGTTGGCCGCAGAGTACGGCGTGAGCGCCGAGCGCATTCGCCAGATTGAGGTGGCGGCCATGAAGAAAATGCGCAAGAGCCTGGTGGAATACGCCTGATCCCTGCACACGGGCCTGTGTGGCCCGTCACGCCAAAGGAAAAAAAGCCGCCTGGTCGCACAGGCGGCTTTTTTTAATCAAATCAGGCTCCAGCGCTTGATTGAATTGAACAGTTTGCTACATCAAGCTTCGCGGCGCAGGGCCGGGAACAGGATGATGTCGCGGATGCTGGGGCTGTCGGTCAGCAGCATCATCAGGCGGTCCATGCCAATGCCACAGCCGCCCGCCGGGGGCATGCCGTACTCCAGGGCACGCACAAAATCGTGGTCGAAGTACATGGCCTCGTCGTCGCCACCGTCCTTGGCGGCCACCTGGGCATGGAAGCGGGTGGCCTGGTCCTCGGCGTCGTTCAACTCGCTGAAGCCGTTGCCGAACTCGCGCCCGGTGATGTAGAGCTCAAACCGCTCGGTCACCTCGGGCCGGGTGTCGGAGGCGCGGGCCAGCGGAGAAATTTCGGTGGGGTGCTCGCAGATGAAGGTGGGGTTCCACAGCTTTTCTTCCACCGTCTCTTCAAAGTACAGCACCTGCAAGCTGGCCAGTGTGCGGCCAGAGAGCTGGTGCTTATCTTCCTTCAGCCCCAGCTTTTTCAAAGCGCTGATCAGCCACTCGCGGTCGTCCACGGCGGGCACGCCCTGGTGACCAAGCTCGCCACCGGCGCCGGTGTACTTGAGGATGGCCTCGCGGATGGTGAGCCGCTCAAACGGTGCGGCCAGGTCCACGGGTTTACCTGCGTAGCTGAGCTGCAAGGTACCGGAAGCCTTCATAGCAGCGTCGCGCACCAGTTCCTCGGTGAAATCCATCAGGTCCTGGTAATTCCAGTACGCCGCGTAAAACTCCATCATGGTGAATTCGGGGTTGTGGCGGACGCTGATGCCTTCGTTGCGGAAGTTGCGGTTGATCTCAAACACCCGCTCAAACCCGCCCACCAGCAGGCGCTTGAGGTAGAGCTCAGGCGCGATGCGCAGGAACATTTGCTGGTCCAGCGCGTTGTGGTGCGTCTCAAACGGCTTGGCATTGGCACCGCCTGGAATGGCGTGCAGCATGGGCGTCTCCACTTCCAGAAAACCGTGTTGCACCATGAAATCGCGGATGCCGCTGACCGCGCGGCTGCGCGCCACAAAGCGCTTGCGGGCCGACTCGTCGGTCATCAGGTCCACGTAGCGCTGGCGGTATTTGATTTCCTGGTCGTGCACGCCATGGAACTTGTCGGGCAA
>PNML01000089.1 GCA_013823635.1 Polaromonas sp.
GCGCGTCATCGGGGCAGACAAACGCACCGATGTGGCGGTGGTGAAAATCGACGCCCTGGATTTGCCCGCCGTGCGCATTGGTGACGCCACCCGAATCCGGGTGGGCGAGTGGGTCATGGCCATTGGTTCGCCGTTTGGCCTCGAAAACTCGGTCACGGCGGGCATCGTCAGCGCCAAACAGCGCGACACCGGCGACTACCTGCCGTTCATCCAGACCGATGTGGCCATCAACCCCGGCAACTCCGGCGGTCCGCTCATCAACATGCGGGGTGAGGTGATTGGCATCAACAGCCAGATCTATTCGCGCTCCGGAGGCTTCATGGGCATTTCGTTCGCCATCCCCATTGACGAAGCCATGCGCGTGTCGGATCAGTTGCGGGCCACGGGCCGCGTGGTGCGGGGGCGCATCGGTGTGTCGATCGACCAGGTGCCCAAGGACGTCGCCGAATCCCTGGGGCTGGGTGAGCCCAAAGGTGCCCTGGTGCGGGGGGTGGAGCCTGATTCGCCGGCTGCCCGCGCCGGGTTGGAGCCCGGCGACATCATTTTGAGGTTCGACGGCAAAACCATTGACAAATCGGTGGACCTGCCCCGCCTGGTGGGCAACACCAAGCCAGGCACCCGCAGCAGCATGACGGTGTTCCGCCGGGGCGGCAAGAAGGACCTGACCATCGTGGTGGGCGAGGTGGAGGCCGAGAGGCAGGCCAACGCACGCCGCGCCACACCCACCCCCGGCAAGGCCGCGCCGACCGTGGCCGCCAAAAACCTGGGCCTCAGCCTGAGTGAGCTCACCGACGCACAGCGCGGTGAATTGAAGCTCAAGGGTGGCGTGCGCGTGGAGGCCGTGGATGGTCCAGCTGCCCGCGCCGGCTTGCGTGAGGGCGATGTCATCACCGCCATTGCCAACACCGAAGTGGCCAGTGTGCGCGACGTGGAGGCGGTGCTGGCCCGCCTGGACAAGAACAAGGCCGTCACCGTGCTGGTTCACCGGGGAGAGTGGGCCCAGTACGCGGTCATCCGTCCGCAGGGGCGTTGAGGCCCGCCCGGCGTGGGTGGACGAAGCCTGTCCCCGCGGGCTGGCAGGCCACACGGGTAAAATCCGCCGTCAGGTTGCCGCTGAGGTGGCTGTGGCCGACGGCGTTGGTCACCGCACGGGTTGGTCAGCCAGGGCGCGCCCACAGTTGGCGCGCTTTTTTTTCCGGTGTACGTTGAGGCCCTTGGGTGGGCGTTTGTTGATGAACCACATTCGTAATTTTTCCATCATTGCCCACATTGACCACGGCAAGTCCACGCTCGCCGACCGGTTGATCCAGCGTTGCGGTGGCCTGGCCGACCGCGAGATGAGTGCCCAGGTGCTGGACTCCATGGACATCGAAAAAGAACGTGGTATCACCATCAAGGCGCAGACCGCGGCACTGCACTACACCGCCAGGGACGGACAGGTTTACAACCTCAACCTCATCGACACCCCCGGCCATGTGGACTTTTCCTACGAAGTGAGCCGTTCCCTGTCGGCTTGCGAGGGGGCATTGCTGGTGGTGGATGCCAGTCAGGGCGTGGAAGCGCAAACGGTGGCCAACTGCTACACCGCGCTGGAGCTGGGCGTCGAGGTGTTGCCTGTGCTCAACAAGATGGATTTGCCCAATGCCGATCCGGACAACGCGCGCTCCGAGATCGAGGACGTGATCGGCATTGACGCCACCGACGCCATCCCCTGTTCGGCCAAAACCGGCATGGGTGTGGACGACATCCTGGAAGCCGTGGTGGCCAAGGTGCCCGCGCCCCGCGGCAACCCCGATGGTGCCCTGCGCGCCATGATCATCGACAGCTGGTACGACGCCTATGTGGGCGTGGTCATGCTGGTGCGGGTGGTGGATGGGCGCTTGGCCAAGGGTGAACGCATCAAGATGATGGCGACCGGCGCCACCTACAACGCTGACAACCTGGGCGTGTTCACCCCCCACAACGTGCCGCGCAACGAACTCAACGCGGGCGAGGTGGGCTACATCATCGCTGGCATCAAGGAGCTGCAGGCCGCCAAGGTGGGCGACACCGTGACGCTCATCAAGCCGGGCACAGGCGGTGCCGCTTTTTCTGCCACCGAGCCATTGCCCGGTTTCAAGGAGGTACAACCCCAGGTGTTCGCCGGTTTGTACCCGACGGAAGCCAGCGAATACGACTCGCTGCGCGATGCACTCGAAAAACTCAAGCTCAACGACGCTTCGTTGCAGTACGAGCCCGAGGTGTCGCAGGCGTTGGGCTTTGGCTTTCGCTGCGGCTTCTTGGGCCTGCTGCACATGGAAATTGTGCAGGAACGCCTGGAGCGCGAGTTCGACCAAGACCTCATCACCACCGCGCCCAGCGTGGTTTACCAGGTGGTGCGAGGTGACGGCGAAGTCCTGATGGTCGAAAACCCCTCCAAGATGCCCGAGCAGGGCAAGATCGAGGAAATCCGCGAGCCCATCGTCACGGTCCACCTCTACATGCCGCAGGACTATGTGGGTGCCGTGATGACGCTGGCCAACCAGAAGCGTGGTGTCCAGATGAACATGGCCTACCACGGCAAGCAGGTCATGCTGACCTACGAAATGCCGCTGGGCGAGATCGTGCTCGACTTCTTTGACAAGCTCAAATCGGTCAGCCGGGGCTATGCGTCCATGGACTACGAGTTCAAGGAATACCGGGCGTCCGACGTGGTGAAGGTGGACATCCTGCTCAATGGCGAAAAAGTCGATGCGCTGTCCATCATCGTCCACCGTTCCCAGTCCCAGTACCGGGGGCGGGCGGTGGTGGCCAAGATGCGCGAAATCATCAGCCGCCAGATGTTCGACGTCGCCATTCAGGCGGCCATCGGCGGCAACATCATTGCGCGGGAATCCATCAAGGCGCTGCGCAAGAACGTGCTGGCCAAATGCTACGGTGGCGACATCTCCCGCAAGCGCAAGCTCCTCGAAAAACAAAAGGCGGGCAAGAAGCGCATGAAACAGATCGGCTCCGTCGAAGTGCCGCAGGAGGCATTCCTGGCCATATTGCAGGTGGAAGATTGATGAACAACAACGGAATTTCCAGCTTCACCGGCTTTGTGCTGGCGGCTTTCGTCGGCTACATCGGGGCGTGGTACATGGGCTGGGTCGAGGGCAATTTCGCCCTCATGCTGCTGCTGGCCACATTGGTCACGGGAGCGTATTGGGTGGCCGAAAAGTTGTACTTTTTGCCGCAGCGCCGCCGGGTGCTGGCCGCCGCCGAGGCACAGGCGGAACGCCGTTTGGCCGACCTCAAGGCCCAGGGCATCACCCAGGTCGATGGGGGCTTGTCTGAGGACACCCGGCACAAGCTCATCATGCAGCCCTGGTGGCTGGACTGGACGGCTGGCCTGTTTCCCGTGATTGCCGTTGTGTTTGTGATGCGCTCGTTCTTTTTTGAGCCTTTCAAAATTCCTTCAGGCTCCATGATCCCGACCTTGCTGGTGGGGGATCTCATCCTGGTGAACAAATACCACTACGGGGTGCGCCTGCCCGTGGTGCACACCAAGATTCTGGACAACCACGAACCCCAGCGGGGTGACGTGATGGTGTTTCGCTATCCCCCACAACCCAGCCTGGACTACATCAAGCGGGTGGTGGGCGTGCCCGGCGACGAAGTGGCCTACCTGAACAAGACGCTGACCATCAACGGCGTGCCCGTGCCCAAGCTGCCCCTGCCCGATTTTTTTGACGGCGATGCCATGCGTTACGGGAAGCAGTTCCAGGAAACCCAGAATGGCAAGACCTACCAGACGCTGAACGACGACAACCGCCCGGCGTTTGTGCCGGGAGCGAGCGACTTCGCGTTCAAGGACCAGTGCCAGTACAGCGCCGAGGGTGTGGTGTGCAAGGTGCCCGAGGGTCACTACTTCATGATGGGTGACAACAGGGACAATTCCCTGGATTCGCGCTACTGGGGGTTTGTGCCGGAAAAAAACATCGTGGGCAAGGCCTTTTTTGTCTGGATGAATTTTGGTAACTTCAAGCGCATTGGCGGCTTTGACTGACAGGCCATGGGCGACGAGCGCCTGCACACAGGAGGACGTGAGATGAACAACAAGCAACAAGGCATCACCTTTCTGGGTTTGCTCATCGTGGGTGGCCTGGTGGCCTTTTTTGGCATGGTCGCTGCGCAGGCCTTCCCTGGCTACATCGAGTACCTGGCCGTCGAAAAAGCCGTCAAAAAGGCCGCAGCGGGCACCACCGTGTTGGAGGTCCAGAGCATTTTTGACAAAGCCGCCTCCATCGACAACATTGGCAGCATTGCGGGCAAAGACCTGCAGATCACCAAAGTGAATGACAAAGTGGTGGTGAGTTTTTCTTACCAGCGTGAAATTGCGCTGGGTGGGCCTGCCTACCTGGTCATGAAGTACCAGGGGTCTTCCCGCTGATGTCGGCACTTCAGGCGTTGCAGCGCCAATTGGGGCACCAGTTTGCCCAACCGGCGCTGCTGGAGCTGGCGCTGACGCACCGGAGTTTCTCTGCCGACCACAACGAGCGCCTGGAGTTTCTGGGGGACTCCGTGCTGAATCTGGCGGTGTCCGGGATGTTGTACGCGCAGCTCAGTCGCTTGCCCGAAGGGGACCTGTCCCGCATCCGGGCCAACCTCGTCAAGCAGGACACGCTGGTCACGCTGGCGACCGAGCTGGGCTTGTCCCAGGTCATTCGCCTGGGTGAGGGGGAACTCAAAACCGGTGGCCGACAGCGTCCTTCCATCCTGGCGGACGCGGTGGAAGCCGTGATCGGCGCCGTGTTTCTCGATGCGGGTTACGACACCGCGGCGCGCCTGGTCCACCACCTGTTTCGCAACATTGAAATCAATCCGAAGATGAGCGCCATGGGCAAAGACCCCAAGACAGAGCTGCAAGAGTGGCTGCAGGCGCGCAAAATGGGCTTGCCGGTGTACCAGGTGACCGAAACCAGTGGTGCAGCCCACCAGCAGACCTTTGTGGTGTCCTGTCTGGTGGCCGAGCTGGCCCGCACCGAACTGGGCCAAGGCCATTCCCGGCGGGTGGCAGAACAAGCCGCCGCCGCCCTGATGCTGGCGCATCTCAAAACACTCAAAAAAAGATGACCTCTCCCACCCCCCCGAAAGCGAACGACGCCCAACTGGAAGCCATGTTGGCCAAGGCCCTGAGGCGTCACGCTGCGGCCCCCGCCCAACCCGACGCCGCCACCGAACCCGAGGTGGCGGAGGTGCCCGAAGCGCAGCAGCACTGCGGCCTCATCGCCATCGTGGGCAAACCCAACGTGGGCAAGTCCACCTTGCTCAATGCGCTGGTGGGTCAAAAAGTCAGCATCACCTCGCGCAAGGCCCAAACCACGCGCCACCGCATCACCGGCGTGCGCACCCTGGGCAAGACCCAGTTTGTGTTTGTGGACACGCCCGGCTTCCAGACGCGCCATGGCAATGCCCTCAACCGTTCGCTGAACAAAACCGTGGCCGGTGCGGTGACCGATGTGGACCTGGTGGTGTTTGTGGTGGAGGCCGGCCGCTTCCACCAGGAGGATGCCAAGGTGTTGGCCCTGCTGCCCAGCAGCGTGCCCGTGATCTTGCTGGCCAACAAATTTGACCTGATTCACCGCCGGGCCCAACTGGCGCCCTGGTTGCGCGAGATGCAGGAGCGCCACCCGTTTGCGGAAATTGTTCCCATGTCGGCAAACAACGCCCGGGACGTGTCCCGCTTCTTTGGCATCTGTGAAAAATACCTGCCCCAGCAGCCCTGGATGCACGGAGCCGATGAACTGACCGACCGGAGCGAAAAGTTCCTGGCCAGCGAAATCGTGCGCGAAAAGCTGTTCCGCCTCACCGGCGACGAGCTGCCGTACACGTCCACCGTGGTCATCGACAAATTCGAGGAAGATGGGCGCATGCGCCGCATTGCCGCCACCATCGTGGTGGAGCGCGATGGACACAAGGGCATGGTCATTGGTGAAGGTGGGGAAAAGCTCAAGCGCATCGGCACCGAGGCGCGCATGGAGCTGGAAAAACTGCTGGATGCCAAGGTGTTTCTGGAACTGTGGGTCAAAGTGCGCTCCGGCTGGGCCGACGACGACGCCCGTGTGCGCTCATTCGGCTACGAATAACCCCCACCCCGGCTGAGCGATCCCGTGGCGCGCACCAGTGTCCGGCGGTTTCTGGACGAACCCGCGTTTGTGCTGCACCGCTACGACTGGAGCGAGACCAGCCTCATCGTCGAGGTGTTCTCCCGCCAGCACGGTCGCCTGGCGGTGGTGGCCAAGGGCGCCAAGCGGCCCACCTCACAGCTGCGCCCCATTTTGCTGCCGCTGCAGCCCTTGCTGCTGTCGTGGAGTGGGGAGGGGGAGGTGAGAACCCTCAAGACAGCTCACTGGCGCGGCGGGCATGTGATGCCCAAGGGCGAGGCATTGTTGTCGGGCACCTACTTCAATGAAATGCTCATGCGCCTGTTGGCGCGCGACGACCCCCACCCGGCGCTGTTTGATGGCTATGCCCAGGCCGTGGCCTGTCTGGCCCAGCCGGGTGAGCCCGCACCCGCCGTGCTGCGGGCGTTTGAGCTGCTGCTGCTGAAGGAGTCGGGTTACCTGCCGCTGTTGAGCGAGGAGGGCGCCACACTGGCCGCGCTGGACGATGCCCGGGGCTACCTGCTGGAGCCCGAGGGAGGTTTGCGCCGAGCGCTGCCCACCGACAAGTGGGCGTTGCCCGCTGTCCACTGGCGCGCACTGCAGGTGGCGTTGGCCGACTCCGCGCCGTTCGCCGCCCTGGTGGGGGCCTGCCGCCCCTGCGTGGGGGCCTTGCAAAGCCAGCTGCGGCAAGTGCTGCACTACCATTGCGGGGTTCGTGCCTTCAAAACCCGGCAAATGATGCTGGACGTGCAAGCCTTGGTTCGCCCCCGCTGAGCGGCTGGCGCTGCACCCAGGCTGTGCTTGCTTGCCCCCTACTTTTCCACCGAACATGTCCTCTCACTCGCCTTCCGAGCCATTCCCCGCAGCGGGCACCGCACACGCCCATTGCGCGCTGTCCGTCAACCTCAACAAGGTGGCCACGCTGCGCAACACCCGCCACCTGGGCATTCCCAGCCTGACCCGCGCCGCCACCCTGTGCCTGCAGGCGGGGGCGCAGGGCATCACGGTGCACCCACGACCCGACGAGCGCCACATCCGCGCGGGCGACGTGCACGAGTTGGCCGAGCTGTTGAAAGCCTGGCCGGGGCGGGAGTACAACATTGAAGGCAACCCGTTTCACAACCTCATGGGCTTTGTGCGGGCCGTGCGTCCCCAGCAGGTGACCTTTGTGCCCGATGCCGAAGGCCAGTTCACCAGCGACCACGGCTGGCGGTTTCCGCAGGACGCCGAGCGGCTGGCCCCGCTGGTGGCGCAGGCGCAGGCCCTGGGCGCACGGGTCAGCCTGTTCATGGACGCCGATCCCGCCGCCATGGCCGCTGCCCGGGCGGTGGGGGCCGACCGGGTGGAGCTGTACACCGAGCCCTATGCCGCCGCCTGGGGCACGCCCGACCAGGCCGCGCAGCTCGAGCGTTACCGCGCGGCCGCGCAGGCAGCGCTGGACTGTGGCCTGGGTGTGAACGCCGGCCACGACCTCAACCGCGACAACCTCACGGAATTTTTGCGTGTGGTCCCCGGTGTCCGTGAGGTGTCCATTGGCCATGCGCTGATGGCCGATGCGTTGGAAATGGGCTACCGCACGACAGTTGAAGCCTATTTGGCTTCTATCGCTTGTGCTTATTGAATTCATTGCTATTTATTTTTAAATGATCTACGGCATAGGTACGGACGTGTGCGACGTGCGCCGCATCGCGGGTGTGCTGTCTCGCCAGGGTGAGCGCTTTGCCGTGCGTGTGCTGGCCGAGGGCGAACTGGCCACCTGGCGCGCCCGCCGTGCCCGCAGCGAGGCCAGGGGCAACGCCTTTTTGGCCACCCGGTTTTCGGCCAAAGAAGCGTTCAGCAAAGCCATAGGCATGGGCATGCGCATGCCCATGACCTGGCGGTCCTGCGAGGTGGTGAACCTGCCCAGTGGCCAACCCACCGTCCGCTTGCACGGGGCGCTGAAAACCTGGTTCGACGCCCAGGGTTTGCAGGCCCACCTCAGCCTGACCGACGAGGGTGACCACGCCGCCAGCTTTGTGGTGGTGGAGTACCTGCCCACACCACCTCAGCCCATTTCTTCAGGAGACCCCCCATGACCCGATTGCCCGCCCCCGTGGTGCTTGATGTGGCGGGCACCCGCCTCACCAAAGCGGACAAGCAGCGCCTGAAACACCCGTTGACGGGCGGATTGATTCTGTTTGCCCGCAACTTTGAAAGCCGTGAACAACTCACCCGCCTGTGCCGGAAAATCAAAAAAGCCCGGCCCGACATCCTCATCGCGGTGGACCACGAAGGCGGCCGCGTGCAACGCTTCAAGTCAGACGGCTTCACCCACCTGCCCCCCATGCGTGCCTTGGGCAGGCTCTGGGACGCGCCTGCCGCACCCACAGGCGGTGTGGCGCAGCAAGCCAGCCCCCACCTGCATGCAGCCAACGTGGCCACGGCGTGTGGCTACGTGCTGGGTGCCGAGTTGCGGGCCTGTGGCGTGGACCTGAGTTTCACCCCGGTGCTGGACCTGGACCATGGCGACAGCGGCGTGATCGGCGACCGCGCCTTGGCCCGCGACCCCCGGGTGGTGGCCTTGTTGGCCAAGAGCCTGATGCACGGGCTGTTGCAAAGCGGCATGGCCAACTGCGGCAAACATTTTCCGGGGCACGGGTTTGTCAGGGGTGACTCCCACCTGGAGATACCCGTGGACAAGCGCAGCCTGGCCACCCTGCTCGCGGACGACGCCTTGCCCTACCCCTGGCTCAGCAGCTGCCTGACCAGCGTCATGCCCGCCCACGTCATCTACAGCCGGGTGGACAAACGGCCGGCCGGTTTCTCCAGACGCTGGCTGCAGGACATTCTGCGCGGGCAGTTGGGCTTTCAGGGGCTGGTGTTCAGCGATGACCTGAGCATGGCGGCCGCCCGTGTCATCGACGGTCAACCCGTCAGCTACACCACTGCCGCCCTGGCGGCCCTGAATGCGGGCTGCGACATGGTGCTGTTGTGCAACCAGTCACTGGCAGGCGGTGGTGAAGCGGTGGATGAACTGCTGAGTGGGCTGAGCGAAGCGATTGTCAAAGGCCACTGGGTGCCACACGGCGCCAGCGAAGAGCGCCGCCAGGCCCTGCTGCCGGTGCAGCCCGCCCTGGCGTGGGACGAGTTGATGACCCAGCGCGCCTACATGCAGGCGTTGGATGCCGTGGCCAGCGTGACCTGATCAGAGGTCGTCCACCCGCCGGGGGCTGTAGCTGTCCCACGTCTGACAGCCGGGGCACTGCCAGAAATGGATGCCCGCTTCAAACCCGCAGGCGGCACAGCGGTAGCGTTTGAGGGGGGTGGTGGCTTTTTGCAACGCCTGTGTCACCTCTGCGGGCAAGGCTTGACCGGGCTGACTGGCCGATTGCAGGTCCAGCCAGCGGGTGGCCACGACCAAGGACGGCTCCTGACGCAAATGGTCCAGGCACAGCGCGGATTGGGCCGCCAGATCGTCGGCTGGCAGCAGCGACGCCAGGGCCTCCACGTAGTCCAGCGAGGGCCGCTGCGCCTGGGCTTGAGACAGGCACACCTGCGCCTGCGCCTGTCGACCCACCCTGGCAGAGAGTTTGGCCAGGCGCATCGCGGCCAGCGGCAATGCGCCTGGGCTGTGCTGGGCCAGCGCCTCCAGCTGGGCGCAGGCTTCGTTCGGCGCGGAACGGTCTTCCAGCCACTGAGCCAGCGCCAACCTGGCCCGCGCCGACTCCGGGCAGATGGCCAAGGCTTGCTCCAGGTGGGTTCTGGCCTCAATGGGCTGGTTCTTTTGGGTGGCGTCTGCGGCCAGCTCGCAGTGGTAATGGGCCATCCGGCTCTTGAAGCTGCCACGGTTGGCAGACTCCAGTTGGCGGGCCACCTCAATGGCGTGCGCCCAGTCGCTGGTGCGTTCGTACAGGGCCAGCAAGGTGACCTGCGCTTCGGATTCGTAGGGGGTGCCCAAGAGCAGGCGCAAGCTGGCTTCTGCTCGGTCCAACAGGCCGGCGCGGGTGAAGTCCAGCGACAGTGCGTGCTGGGCACGCTCGTGGTCGGCGCGGCTGAGGTCCGCGCGTTGCAGCAGGTGCTGGTGCACCCGGACCGCACGGTCGTAGTCCCCGCGGCTGCGAAACAGGTTGCCCAGGGCAAAGTGCAGCTCGGTGGTGTCCGGGTCTTGCTGGACGGCCTCAATGAAGGCGTCGATGGCCTCATCCTGTTGCTCGTTGAGCAAAAAGTTCAAGCCCCTGAAATAGGACTTGGGCGCGCTGCGGTTTTCCATCCGCCATTGGCGGATGTCAAATCGGGAGGCCAGCCAGCCCCCCACAAAGGCCAGCGGCAGACCCAGCAGGACCCACGTCAGGTCAAGTTCCATGGGTGATAGGGGGTTTGGTGGGCTGAACCTTGGCGAGCGCCTGGGCTTGTCGCCTGGCCGACCACCACAGTGGCAGCATCACGGCAATGCCGGCGAACAGACCCAGCACAAAGCTGCTCAGCACCACCAGCACCAGCGGCGCTTGCCAGGTGTTGCCAAAGAACAGGTGCAGGTCCACCGCATCCTGGTTGTTCAACGCAAACGCAAACAGCACAAAAAAAATGACCGCCTTGAACAGCCAGGCCACGTACCTCACGCGACACCTTTGCGTGTGGCCTTGGCTGCAGCCAGGGGGGCGGGCTCACCGGATGCCGCCATCTGCCGCGTGCGGGCGTCCACGGCTTCGCGCAGACCTTTGCCCGGTTTGAAGTGCGGCACCCGCTTCTCTGGAATGGCCACACTTTCACCCGAGCGGGGGTTGCGGCCCAGGCGCGGCGGCCGGTGGGTGACAGTGAAACTGCCAAACCCCCGGATTTCAATGCGGTGGCCTTTGACGAGTGCATCGCTCATCGCATCCAGAATGGTTTTGACCGCCAGGTCGGCGTCACGTTGGGTCAACTGCCCAAATTTCTCAGCCAGTGCTTCAACCAAATCGCTGCGGGTCATGGTGTGGTGTCCTCGCACAAGTAAAAAAGCCCGCCTGTCCTCCGCAAGGAAGTCAGGCGGGCCATGGGCTCAGGCCTTAGCTGTTGTTGTCCAGCTTGGCGCGCAGCAGTGCACCCAGGCTGGTCGTGCCAGCGTTTTCACGGGCAGACTGCTGAGACAGGGAGGACATGGCTTCCTGTTGGTCAGCGGCGTCCTTGGCCTTGATTGACAACTGGATGTTGCGGGTCTTGCGGTCCACGTTCACCACCACGGCGGTCACTTCGTCGCCTTCTTTCAGGACGTTGCGTGCGTCTTCCACGCGATCGCGGCTGATTTCAGAGGCGCGCAGGTAGCCCAGCACATCTTCACCCAGGTTGATCTCGGCGCCCTTGGCGTCCACGGTCTGGACTTTGCCGGTGACCACGGAGCCCTTGTCATTGACGGACACGAAGGTGGTGAATGGGTCCCCATCCAACTGCTTGATGCCCAGGGAGATGCGCTCGCGGTCCACGTCCACGGCCAACACGATGGCTTCCACGTCCTGGCCCTTTTTGTAGTTGCGCACGGCGGCTTCGCCGGGCTCGTTCCAGGACAGGTCGGACAGGTGCACCAGACCGTCGATGCCAGCGGCCAGGCCCACGAACACGCCGAAGTCGGTGATGGATTTGATGGGGCCCTTCACGCGGTCGCCGCGCTTGGTGTTCTGCGCAAACTCTTGCCAGGGGTTGGCACGGCACTGCTTCATGCCCAGGGAAATGCGGCGCTTGTCCTCGTCGATTTCTAGGACCATGACTTCGACTTCGTCACCCAGGGACACGAGCTTGGAAGGGGCCACGTTCTTGTTGGTCCAGTCCATTTCAGACACGTGCACCAAGCCTTCGATGCCGGGCTCCAGTTCCACAAACGCGCCGTAGTCGGCGATGTTGGTGATCTTGCCGAACATGCGGGTGCTTTGTGGGTAGCGGCGGCCAACGCCCATCCAGGGGTCGTCGCCCATTTGCTTCAGGCCCAGAGAAACGCGGTGCTTCTCGGTGTCGAACTTGAGCACTTTGGCGGTGATTTCCTGACCGGCGGCCACCACCTCGGAGGGGTGACGCACACGGCGCCAGGCCATGTCGGTGATGTGCAGCAGGCCGTCGATGCCG
>PNML01000090.1 GCA_013823635.1 Polaromonas sp.
TCGGCGTCGATGTTGGGGTACTCCAGAATGGCCTTGGGGTGCACCCCGATGTTGTTGTTGATGATGAATTCCAGCCGCGCCAGGCCCACGCCGCCGTTGGGAATCTGGCAGAAGTCGAACGCCAGCTGGGGGTTGCCCACGTTCATCATGATCTTGACGCCAGCGTCGGCCATGTCGCCGCGCTTGACCTCGGTCACCTCGGTTTCCAGCAGGCCGTCGTAGATGTGGCCGGTGTCGCCCTCGGCGCAGCTGACCGTGACCAGCATGCCGTCTTGCAGGCTGTCGGTGGCGTTGCCGCAACCCACCACGGCCGGAATGCCCAATTCACGCGCGATGATGGCGGCGTGGCAGGTGCGGCCACCCCGGTTGGTGACGATGGCGCTGGCGCGCTTCATGACGGGTTCCCAGTTGGGGTCGGTCATGTCGGTGACCAGCACGTCGCCGGGCTGCACCTTGTCCATCTCGCTGATGTTGTGCACCAGGCGCACGGGACCGGTGCCAATTTTCTGGCCAATGGCGCGGCCCTGGGCCAGCACCGCACTCTTGCCCTTGAGCTTGTAGCGGTGCTCGACCTTGCCTGCCGCCTGGCTTTTGACGGTTTCGGGGCGGGCTTGCAGGATGTAGAGCTGGCCGTCGGTGCCGTCTTTGCCCCACTCGATGTCCATGGGGCGGCCATAGTGCTGCTCGATGACCAGCGCGTAGTGGCCGAGTTGCTCCACGTCGGCATCGGTCAGGCTGAAGCGGTTGCGCTGCTCCACGGGCACCTCCACGGTCTTGACCAGTTTGCCCTTGAGTGGGCCATCGGCCTTTTCTTCGGGGCTGGTGAAGGTCATTTGCAGCAGCTTGGAGCCCAGGTTGCGGCGGATGACGGCGCGCTTGCCCGCCTTGAGCATGGGCTTGTGCACGTAGAACTCGTCGGGGTTGACGGCGCCCTGCACCACGGTTTCGCCCAGGCCGTAGCTGCTGGTGATGAACACCACGTCTTCAAAGCCGCTTTCGGTGTCGATGGTGAACATGACACCCGCCGCGCCCAGGTCGGAACGGACCATGCGCTGCACACCGGCACTCAGGGCCACGTCGGCATGGGCAAAGCCCTTGTGCACGCGGTAGCTGATGGCGCGGTCGTTGTAGAGGCTGGCGAACACCTCTTTCATCTTGTGCAGCACTTCCTCGATGCCCACCACGTTCAAAAAGGTTTCCTGCTGGCCGGCAAAGGAGGCATCGGGCAGGTCTTCGGCGGTGGCCGATGAGCGCACGGCAAAGCTGGCGGCGGGGTTGCCCGCGCTCAGGGTGGCGAACGCGTCGCGGATGGCTTTTTCGAGGTCGGCCGGAAAGGGCTGTGCCTCGACCATGGCGCGGATTTCCGCACCGACCTGGGCCAGGGCGCGCACGTCTTCGGTGTCGAGGGCGTCGAGCTTGGCGTTGATGCGGTCGGTCAGGCCGTCAAAGGCCAGGAATTCGCGGAAGGCGTGGGCCGTGGTGGCAAAACCCGTGGGCACCCGCACACCGGAAGGCAATTGGGAAATCATTTCCCCCAGGCTGGCATTTTTGCCACCGACAACCTCCACATCGGACATGCGAAGCTGCTCGAAGGGCACGACCAGTGCATCCGGGCTGAAAAGTTGAGACATGGGAACACTCCATCAAGTTAAAAAACAGGTTGTCCCGGTCCGGTACCGCCAACATCCGCGCGGGCTGTGAAGTGTTGTTCTGTTTGTGTGGGTGCAGCCAGGGGGGAGCGTGGCGCAGCGGCAGGGCCGTTCGAAGACCACGGGCCGCGTCAGCCGGGATAATCCAAAGATTGTAGGGGCGGGCCGCCGTCCGACGGCGCAAAATGCCTGACGCCTGCGTTGAATAGATTTCAAAACCAACCCCGCCTGCCATGACCAACCGCTCTGTTTTTCTGCTGTCCGACGGCACCGGCATCACCGCCGAGACGTTTGGCAAAGCCATCCTGAACCAGTTCGAGACCAAACACCATTTCATACGCCTGCCATTCACCGACACGGTGGACAAGGCGCACAGCGCCGTGCGCGACATCAACCACGCGGCGCAGGTGGAGGGGCGCAAGCCCATTGTGTTCACCACCCTGGTCAACATGGAGGTGCTGGCCGTCATCAAGGAGCAGTGCAACGCGCTGGTGCTGGACATGTTTGGCACCTTTGTGGCGCCGCTGGAGGCCGAGCTGGGCCTGAAGTCCAACCACCGCGTGGGGCGGTTTTCGGACGCGTCCAAGAGCCAGTCGTACAACAACCGCATCGAGGCCATCAACTTTTCGCTGGCCCACGACGATGGGCAAAGCCACAAGGACCTGGCGGGCTCGGACATCATCCTGGTGGGGGTCAGCCGCAGCGGCAAAACGCCCACGTCGCTCTACCTGGCGATGCAGTACGGGCTGAAGGCGTCCAACTACCCGCTGATTCCCGAGGACTTCGAGCGGCGCAAACTGCCCCCCGCCCTGCTGCCGCACCGCAAGAAAATTTTCGGCCTGACCATCCAGCCCGAACGCCTGAGCGAGATCCGCAATGAGCGCCGCCCCAACTCGCGCTACGCCTCGCTGGAAAACTGCCGCCACGAGGTGGCCGAGGCCGAGGCCATGATGCGCCGCGAGGGCATCCGGTGGCTGTCCACCACCACCAAGTCCATCGAAGAAATTTCAACCACCATCCTGCAGGTGATTCGCCCCGACCGCGACATTTACTGAGGCGACTGCGTTCAACGGGGCTGATCCAGATCAAGCCGCCCTTGCCAAAAGCGGTCTGGTTTGGTTTATGGTTGGCGTTTGCACCCAGACCCCACAACCACCGGGCACACCCATGGCGACCACCACCGTTTCCGCAGACCAGCTGCTGGCTTCCATTGGACAACAGCGGGCCTTCTCCCTGGCCTCTCCTGCCAGCCAGCAGCGCCTGCTGCAGGGTGCGCGCCTGGTGCAGGCAACGGCCGGAGAGGTGATCGCCGCACCCCAGGCCCAACAGGCGCACCTGCACCTGGTGCTGCAGGGCCAGGTGCGGCTGGAGGACGTGGACCACGACATCCGCATCGACCTGCGGCCAGGCGAACTGTTTGGTTATGGCACCCGGGCCAGCGCCCAAGGGTCCGCCTGGAGCGCAATGGCCGACAGCGATGCCGTGCTGGCCCGCTGGGAGCCCGCCAGCATTGACCAACTGCTGAACACCCACCCGGCGGTGGCCTTCTTTTTGGGCCACCGCCCCGCCAGCCCGAACGCGGCCACCCAGGTCGCGGTGCAGGCACCGGGTGCGACGGTGCCTGGGGGCACCGGCGGCAGCCCGCTCAACCTCATGACCACCCCGGTCAAGGCGCTGGTCAAGCGCACACCCATCACGCTGCCGCCGGACACCAGCATCCAGCAAACGGCACAAACCATGCGCGACCACCGCGTGTCGTCGGCGCTGCTGGTGGAGCGAGGCCACCTGTTCGGCCTGATCACCGACCGGGACTTGCGCAACCGCGTGGTGGCCGAGGGTCTGGACATCCAGCGCCCGGTGCACGACATTGCCACCCTGGCGCCGCTGACCGTGGACGTGGCCGACCCCGCCTTTGACGCCATGCTGCTGATGGCCAAGCACAACATCCACCACGTTCCCGTGATGGACGGCACCCGTGTGGCCGGCATGCTGACCGCCACCGACCTGAGCGAACAGCACAGCACCTCGGCGGTGTTTCTGGCGGGCGAAATCCACAAGCAGACCTCGGTGGAGGGCTTGCAGGCCGTCAGCAGCAAGGTCAAGCTGCTGCAACAGAACCTGGCGCTGGCGGGGGCCAGTGCCTACAACACCGGGCACATCCTGACGGCCATCACCGATGCCATCACCGTGCGCCTGCTGCAACTGGCCGAGGCCCGCCTGGGCCCGCCGCCGGTGGACTATGTGTGGGTGGCCGCCGGTTCACAGGCCCGCAATGAACAAACCGCCAAGTCCGACCAGGACAACTGCATGGTGCTGGACGACGCCTACGACCCCGAACGCCACGGCGCCTACTTCAGCGAACTGGCGCGTTGGGTGTGCAACGGACTGGACGCCTGCGGCTACGTGCATTGCCCGGGTGAAATGATGGCCATGACCGACACCTGGCGCCAGCCCCGCCAGCGCTGGCTGCAGTACTTTGACCAGTGGACGGGCAAACCCGAGCCCAAGGCCTTGATGCTGACCTGCGTGTTTTTTGACCTGCGGGCCATCCACGGCCAGACCAAGCTGCTGGACGAGCTGCGCACCGAGGTGGCGCGCCGGACCAAGAACAACAGCATTTTCCTGGCCTACATGGTGAGCAATGCGCTGATGCACCAGCCACCGCTGAGCATGTTTGGCAACATCTCGGTCAACCGATCGGGGGACCACCCTGGCACCATCGACCTCAAGCACAACGGCATCGTGCCCATCGTGGACCTGGCCCGGGTCTACGCCCTGGCCGGTGGCCTTGCGGCCGTCAACACGGATGACCGGCTGGCCGCATCGGCCAAGTCCCGGGAAATCAGCCCGCAAAGCGCCCGCGACCTGCGCGATGCGCTGGAGTTCATGGCCAGCTTGCGCATTGCCCACCAGGTGCGGCAGACGCTGGCGGGCGTCCCAGCGGACAACCACCTCTCGCTGGACGAGCTTTCCAACTTCGAGCGCGCGCACCTGAAGGACGCGTTCCAGGTCATCAAGGGTTTGCAGGCCGTGCTGGGCCAACGCTACCAAAGCAGTCGGTTCTGACCCCGGGGCCCACCGGCGCCGCGACCGGGCAGCATCGGTTCAGGCAGGCTGGACAAAAATTTTTAGTCTTTTGCCAGTCCAGCGCAATACAGAAAACAACTGTTTGCTATTGAAACAGAGTTTCCGTTTTCAATACTTCAGGCGGGCGTAGTAGGTTTTCTGGGCGGCTTCTCGGGCCTGGCGCAGGGTGTGTATGCCCTGGTCGGCCAGCAGGGGGATCAGGCGCAGGAACACCTCGGCCGTCACCAGGGCATCGCCCAGCGCGGTGTGTCGACCGGTGACGGTGATGTTGAAGCGCTCGGCAATGGCCTCCAGCCGGTGTGACTCCTGCTGCGGGTGCACCACCGCCGACAGCAGCAGGGTGTCCAGCACGGGCTGGTCGAAGCGCAAGCCCGTGGCCTGCTCCTTGAGCGCCAGGAACTTCATGTCAAAGGCGGCGTTGTGGGCCACCAGCACCGTGTCGAGCGCAAACGCATGGAAGGCCGGCAGCACCACCCCGATGTGCGGCTGGCCCTGGACCATTTCTGGTGTGATGCCGTGTATGGGGATGGTGTGGGCCGGTATGGGCCGCCGGGGGTCCACCAGTTGGTCGAAGGTTTCCTGCCGCAACAGGCGGTTGTTGACGATGCGGGCGGCCCCCATCTGGATGATTTCGTCGCCCTGTGACGGGTTGAGGCCCGTGGTTTCGGTGTCAAACACCGTGAAGATCAGGTCCTCCAGGCGGCAGTCGTCCAGGTGCTGGGCCTGCTCGGCCACCTGGAACAGGTCGAAGTCGTAGTACTCGGGACGGCTTTCGTCCTTGGGCGCTGGGGCCGCTGCCTGCGCGTCGCGGGCATCGGCCAGGGGCAGCAGGAAGCGGAAAAAGGCCTGGTGGCGCACGCGGTCGCGCTCAAACCACATTTCGCCGCCGTGGCGGGCCACCACGTCGCGCACGGTCAGGGGCGTGGCCTCGCCGCCCACCCGCATGGGGTCCATTTCCCAGGCCATGACGGTTTCGGTGCTCATGGCCTGACCGCTCCAGACCAGGTCCAGCTGCGCCCGCTGGTGGTGGGTGCCCAGTCGGAACTGGATGACCCGCACATCGAACTCGTCCACCAGGCGCTCGGTCAGGTAGGACAGCACCTGGAGGATGGAGAAGCTGTCCACCCTCAGCCACACCTGGTCATCGACCTCGGTGGCCGACAGCTGCACCTTGGCCCGCTGCTGCAGGCGCCGCTGCGCGGCGTCCAGCAGGTCGGCACCCAGCATGTCTTCGAGTGGCCAACGGGTGTGTATGCCCTCGCTGGTTTGCTTGACCAGCTCGGAAATGCGCTCGCCCATGGCCGACAGCTCGTCGCGGATCACGCCCTGGAAGCGCTCGCGCATGGTGGCCTCCACATCGGGCAGCTCCAGCATTTCGATGGCCGCACGCATGTTGGCCAGTGAGGCGCGGCTGCGTTCGGTCAGCCCGTGGATCAGGCTGTCGAGCTGGGACTCTTCCTGAAAGGCGCGGGTGATGTTCTCCAGCATCAGCACAAAGCCACCCAGCGGGGCCGATGCCCCCCCGCCCTGTCCCCGCACGGGGGCCATTTGCACCCGCAGCAGCTGCCCCGCGCGGCTGGTGGTCACGAACTGGGCCGACGGCTGGGCCGCACCTTTGTCCATGCGTTGCTGGATGTTGTCCAGGGCGTGGGCGACCAGCCGCTTGTCAAACACGCCGTAAATGGAGCGGCCAATGCCCATGAGCTCGGCCCCATCGGCCAGGCTGGGGGTGGCCGACAAGGCCCGAAACTGCATGCGCGCCCGGTTGTTGTACAGCAGGATGCGCCCGTCCAGGTTGCACACCACCACGCTCTGGGTGAGTTCTGACATCAGGGCCGCCAGGCGGTTGCGCTCGGCCTCGATGTGGGCACTGGCCTCGGCCACCTGGCTGCTGACATCGGCACGCAAGGCCTCGCGCTGGTCAATCAGCTGTTCGATGCTCTGGGTCAGCGACGCCAACTCCGGGTGCCCCTGCGCGGGCAGTTTGCGCTGCACATCGGTGGTCACGGCCACGCGGGCCGCTTCCGCCAACTGCGCCACCGGCGCCACGTACCGCTGTTGCAGGCGCTGCCACAGCACCCACCACGCGGCCCCGGCGGGCAGCAGCATCAAGACCACCAGGGGCCAGACGGCGGCACCCACCTCGGTCAGCTGGTCGCGCAGCGGTGGCGCCAGTGTGCTGGCCACCAGCAGCACAGTGGCCACTGCCCACAGCAGCATGAACCCCAGGCTGGCCGCCACGGCCAGCACCACGCGTTTGTCCCAACGCCTCATGCGGTGCCCCCCAGCAACTGGCGCACCTTGTCCACCAGATCACGCGTGGAAAACGGCTTGGTCATGTAGGCGTTGGCCCCCAGGGCCATGCCCTTGGCGATGTCGGTGTCACGGCCCTTGGCGGTGAGCATCACAATGGCCGTGTCGGCGAATGCGGCCTGGGCACGCAGCGCCTGGCACACCTCGAAGCCGGTTTTGTGGGGCATCATGACGTCGAGCAGGATGAGGTCGGGCCGGGACTGTTCCGCCACATCCAGGGCTTCCTGGCCATCGCGCGCCACGCTGACGTCGAAGCCCTCGCGCTTCAACAGGTATTCCAGCGAAATGACGATGTTGGGCTCGTCGTCGGCGATCAGAATTTTGTGTGTCATGCGTCATCTCCTTGTTGTTGCGGTGTGGGGTCGACCGTGGCGGCGACGGGTCCGGCGCTGTGCCGCCAGGGCAGAAAAAATCCAAAACAGGCACCACCCATGTCGGCCGGCTCCACCCACATGCGACCGCCAAAATGCTCGACGATCTGGCGGCTGATGGGCAAACCCAGCCCCGTGCCCTGCGGGCGGTGACCGGCATGCCCCCCCTGGCGGAACTTCTCGAACACCATGCCGTGCTGCTCGGGGGGCACACCGGGGCCGTTGTCCTGCACCCGCACGGTGAGGCCGTCGGTGTCGGTGCGCAGATCCACCGCCACCCGCCCGTCCTGCGGCGGTGTGAACTTGGCCGCATTGGACAGCAGGTTGATCAGCACCTGTGTCAAGCGGTCGGGGTCGGCGTTGATGGGGTCGACCCGCGGCGGCAGGTCCAGGGTCACCGTGGTGTGCTTGGCCCGGAACAGCTCACTGGTGGCCTGCAAGGCCTGGCGAATGAGGTCGTCCAGGTGAACGGCACTGTTGCACCAGTCGGCGTGCCCCGACTCGATCTTGGCCATGTCCAGGACCTGGTTGACGAGCCGGGACAGTCGCTCGGTCTCGGCCACGATGATGTCAATGAACTGCTTGCGCTGGGCGAGGTCGATCTTGGGGTCATCGCGCATGAGTTCGGCCAGCGCGCGGATGGCGGTGAGTGGCGTGCGCAACTCGTGCGTGACCGACGACATGAAGTCGTCTTTCATGGCGTCCAGGCTTTTGAGCTGTTCGTTGGCCCGGCGCAGCTCTGCCGTGGCCAGCTCCAGCGAGCGTGATTTTTCTTCCAGCTCCTGGGAGTGGGCCCGTATGCGCGAGGCCTCCTCCAGGATTTGCATCACGTCCTCGATGCCCAAGGCTTCCTCCTGCACCACCGACGCCACCATGACGCGGGCCGACGCGCTGCCGATGGCACCCGCCAGCAGCGTCTCCACGTGCTGCACCAGGTGGGCGTTGGCTTGGATGGCTTGGCCCGGCGCCAGCCCCTGGCGCTGGGCGTAATCCTCGAACAACGCTTGCGCCCGTGCGCTGCCCAGGAAGCGGGACGACAGCTCCAGCAAGTCGGCCACCTTGGCCTTGCCGCGCCAGAACACCGGCCCCACCGCCGTGGTCTGGCGGAAAACATCCACAAACAGCAAACCCTGGCTGGCTTCGCGGGCACTGGGGCCCCGCCAGACCGACACCAGCACAAAGGCCCCCACGTTGAACAACAGGCTCCAGAACAGCGAATGGGTCAGGTTGTCCAGCCCCGACAGGCCCATCAACTGCTCGGGCTTGAGCCACGCCCAACCCATGAGCCCATCGCGCAAAAAATCGGCCGGCAGCCAGCCCGATTTGGCCAGGGACGGCAGCATGAGGGTGTAGGCCCACAGCACAAAGCCCGCCGTCAACCCCGCCATGGCCCCCAGGCGGGTGCCCCCCTTCCAGTACATGCCACCGAACAAGGCGGGGGCGAACTGGGCCACCGCCGCAAAGCTGATGAGCCCGATGCTCACCAGCGCATAGGCCTCACCCGCCAGGTGAAAGTACAGGTAACCCAGCAGCAACAGCAGCAAAATGGCCACGCGCCGGATGTGCAGCAACACACCGGTGTAGTCGTGCCCCACGCGGTTGGCAAACCGCTTGTTTTTCAGCAGCACGGGCATGACCAGGTCGTTGCACACCATGGTGGAGACGGCAATGGCCTCCACAATCACCATGCCGGTGGCCGCTGACAGCCCCCCCACAAACGCAAACAGCGCCAGTGCCTGCTGCCCGTGGGCCAGGGGCAGTGTGAGCACAAAGGTTTCGGCATTGGCGCCCGACGGCCCCAGCAACACCAGACCCGCCAGGGCAATGGGCAGCACAAACAGGTTGATGAGCAGCAGGTACAGCGGAAAGGCCCAGGCCGCGCGGCGCAGGTGGGACTCATTGACGTTTTCCACCACCAGCACCTGGAACTGGCGGGGCAACAGCACCACCGAGCACATGGCCAGCAGCGTGAGCGCCAGCCACTGCACATACGGGAATTGGCTGACAGGACCCAGCGTCAGCAGTTGCCACAGCTCGGGGCGGGCGTGCACCGCCGCGAACAGTTCGGTGGGGCCCGAAAACAAGCCAAAGGTCACGAACAGGCCCACGGCCAGAAAGGCCACCAGCTTGACCACCGACTCCAGGGCGATGGCGGCCACCATGCCCTCGTGGCGCTCGGTGTTGTCCAGGTGCCTGGCACCAAACACCATGGTGAAACCCGCCAGGGTCAGGGCGATGTACAGGGTGCTGTCGTGCCACCAGGGTTGGGCGCCGCTGGACGCGGGTGTGTGCACCAGCACGGCATAGGCCACGGAAATGGCCTTGAGTTGCAACGCAATGTAGGGAACGATGCCCACCAGGGTGATCAGCGTCACCATGCCGGCCAGCGTGGGGCTTTTGCCGTACCGGCTGGCCACAAAGTCCGCAATGGAGGTGATGCGGTAGGTTTTGGCGATGCGCACCATCTTGCGCAACACCACCCAAGCCAGGACCATGGCCAACGTGGGCCCGAGGTAAATGGGCAAGAACCAGACACCGGCCGAGGCGGCGCGGCCCACGCTGCCGAAATACGTCCAGGCGGTGCAGTACACACCCAGCGACAGGGTGTAGACCCACGGGTTGGCGATGACGGAGCGTCCCGCACTGGCCCGCCTGTCGGCCCACAGCGCCACCACAAACAACAGCATGAGGTAGCCGAACGATGCGCCGATGACCAGTTCGGAAGACAACACGGTGTTCAGCCTTCCAGACGCTCGACCACCAGCGCGACGCAGCCGATCAGCAAGGCCCAAATGCCAAACAACGCCATCGGAAACAACGGCATGCCCCACACCAGCGCCTGGCCGTCCCACAGGGCCAACAACGGGAAGTTCAGCAACATGACACCCAGCGCAAACAACGCCACCAAACGCTGGTTACCGAGCGGGTGTGTCATGGCCGTCACCTCATTCTTTGGTGGGGCTCTTGGCCGCTGGTGCAGCGGAGCGCCCGAGTTTCAGGTGCGCGTGTCGGCTCAGGCCGAAAGACGCAAAAATTTTGCACCAGATGGTGGTGCCGGCCACGGCGGACCAGGTTTCGTAGTCGACGGCGCCCATCACGATGGCCACCACCAACAGCACCAGCACCGTTCCCCCCACGAGGTTGATGCCCATTTCGTAGGCGGCCCACTTGGCAGGGTCCTCAGGCGGTTCACCGCGCTTGAGCGCCACGTTGGAAAAGTCCCGCTTGACCACGATCTGGTAGGCGTGTCTCAGCCAGTAAAAACTGATGGGGAACAGCGCCAGGAACAGAATCCAGGTCATCGCGGTACTGATGTCAAAAACCATGCGTTACTCCAGCAGCAGGCGGGCAAACGTGCCCGTTGTCAATTGAAAAAGCCCCGTCAGCGACCAGCGCTGCCAGGGCTTTGATTGTCAACCCGGCACCGCATGCGCGCATGCGGTGCCGGTCAACCAGGGTGGCGGCCGATCTCAGTGAGCGCCGTCAACCATTTTGGAGCCACGTGGGATGCGCACGGCCTCGACCATGGCCTGGATGTGTGCTGGTGGCTCTTTGGTGACCTTGTCCACCGCGAAGGCAACGATGAAGTTGACCAGCGCGCCGACTGCACCAAAGGCTTCAGGCGTGATGCCGAAGAAGCTGTTGGGGCCGCCGATCATGCCGACGAAGTCCGTGCCCTTGATGAAGAAGATGCCCTTGTGTGCAAACACATAGAACAGCGTCACGAACAGACCGGCCAACATACCCGCCATGGCGCCTTCTTTGTTCATCTTCTTGGAGAAGATGCCCATCATGATGGCGGGGAACAGGGACGAAGCGGCGATACCGAAGGCCAGGGCCACGGTACCGGCGGCGAAGCCGGGTGGGTTCAGACCCAGCCAACCCGAGATCACGATGGCCACGGCCATGGAAATCTTGCCCGCCAGCAGTTCGTTCTTCTCGCTGATGTCAGGAACGAACACGTTCTTGATCAGGTCGTGGGACACGGCCGCAGAAATCGCCATCAGCAAACCAGCCGCTGTGGACAGCGCCGCCGCCAGACCACCTGCCGCCACCAGCGCGATCACCCAGTTGGGCAGCAGCGCGATTTCGGGGTTGGCCAGCACGATGATGTCGGCGTTCACGTCCAGTTCGTTGCCCTTCCAGCCAGCGGCTTCTGCCTTGGCTTTGACGGCTTCGTTCTTGGTCTTGTCGTTGTAGTACTGGATGCGGCCGTCACCGTTTTTGTCGGTGAACTTCAGCAGGCCAGTCTTTTCCCAGCGTTTCATCCAGTCAGGACGCTCGTCGTACTTGATGTTGGCTTCTGCACCATAGGGGTCAGCGTTGTTCATCACGACGCCGGGTGTCACGGTGCGGATCAGGTTGGTCTTGGCCATGGCCGCCACAGCGGGAGCCGTGGTGTACAGCAGCGCAATGAACACCAGTGCCCAGCCAGCGGAGCTGCGGGCGTCTTTCACGGAGGGCACCGTGAAGAATCGCATGATCACGTGGGGCAGACCGGCGGTGCCGATCATCAGCGACAGGGTGTACACGAACATGTTCAGTGTGCTGCCAGCGGTGGCGGTGGTGTACTTGCCAAAGCCCAGGTCGGTGACGACTTGGTCAAGCTTGGCCAGCAGCGGCATTTCCTGGCCCGTCAGGCTGGAACCCAGACCCAGTTGGGGGATGGGGTTGCCGGTGAGCTGCAGGGAGATGAACACGGCAGGCAC
>PNML01000091.1 GCA_013823635.1 Polaromonas sp.
GGCGTTGTCGGCCACGGTGTCCTGGATCTTGATCTTCCAGTCGCGGATGCGCGAATCGACGATCTCGAAGCACGGCATCACGCACTCGGTGGCGGCCAGCACGTCGGCGTTGCTGATGCCGGGGCCCATCAGGTCCTTCTTCAGGATGAAGGCAATCTCGCCCTCGGCCTTGGGCTGGATGAGCGTGGCCGCTTCAATCGACTGGCCTTCGTTGTAGATCATGCCGTCAAGCAGGTAGCCAAAGTCGGGCTGGTACACGCCCAGCATGTTCATGACCGCTGCCGAGGTGACACCGATTTTTTTGCCCACCACGCGCTCGCCCGCTTGCAGGCGGCGCGACAGCATGCGCTGCTGGATGTGGTAGGCATCCTCGATGGTGATGTCGGGGTGGCGGGTGGTCAGCGGCTCGACCACGGTTTGTGTGGTCATGGCGTGATACAGCTCGTCGCCCAGGGTTTTAATCAGTGGGGTGTCCATAGGTGATCAGGTCCGTTGGTGGGTTTGAAGATAAAAATTTGAACTTTTTATGGCTTTAAGGCGCGTATTTATTGATTAGTTTGCTACTTAAATAGTGGTTCTCTTAGCAGCACTCATTCGTTCAGCCCGTCGGCCTCGGCCAAAAAGTTCTCGACCAGTTGGGCAAAGCGGGCCGCGTGCTCAATTTGCGTCCAGTGCCCGCACTGGCCAAACACGTGCAGCTGGCTGCGCGGTATCCACTGCGACAGCAGCAGCGAGTTGCCCAGGGGAATCACCTGGTCCTCGCGCCCATGCACCACCAGGGTGTCGTGAGGCAAGGCGCGAATGGCGGCCTCGGGGCTTTGCATGGCATCGACCCAGCGCTGGCGCGGGGCCGGGAACATGGCGCTGAACACCCGGCTGAATGCTGGCGTGCTGGCGCAGTTGGGCCCGTTCGGGGTTGGTGCTCACGGCGGGCATCAGTACTTGATCATCACGTTGCGCAGCTCGGTGTAGAACTCGAGCGAGTGCAAACCGCCTTCCCGCCCAATGCCCGACTGCTTGGAGCCGCCGAAGGGTGTGCGCAGGTCGCGCAAAAACCAGCTGTTGATCCAGCACAGACCCACCTCGATCTGCGTGGCCAGGCGGCTGGCGCGGCCGATGTCCTGGGTGTAGATGGAGGTGGCCAAGCCGTACTTGGTGTCGTTGGCCATGCGCACCGCTTCTTCTTCGGTGTCAAAGGGTTGGATGTGGCAGCAGGGGCCAAAAATTTCCTCGCGCACCACGCTGGCGGTTTCGGGCAGACCGGTCCAGATGGTGGGTTCGACCCAGCAACCGTCTTTCAGGTCCTCGGGCATGTCGGGCACACCGCCGCCGCACACCACGTTGGCCCCCTCTTCCTTGGCGCGGGCGTAGTACGACAGCACCTTTTTTTGGTGGACTTTGCTGACCAGCGGGCCAATTTTGGTGTCGTGGTCAAACGGCCGGCCGGGCTTCATCGTTTCGGCCTTGTGTTTGAGCGCCGCCACAAACTGGTCAAAAATGGGGCGCTCCACGTACACGCGCTCGGTACCCAGGCACACCTGGCCGCAGTTCTCGAACGCTGAGCGGGTGACGGTGTTGACGGCGTTTTCAAAGTCGCAATCGGCAAACACCAGCGCGGCGTTTTTGCCACCCAGCTCCAGCGACACGGGGCGGATGCCGTCCGCCGCGGCCTTCATGATGGCGGTGCCGGTTTTGGTTTCGCCGGTGAAGGTGATGCCGTTCACGCCCGGGTGGGCGGTGAGGAAGGCACCGGCGGAGTTGGCCCCGAAACCGTTGACCACGTTGTACACGCCGGGGGGAACGCCCACCTTGTTCATCACTTCGCCCAGCAGCGTGGCGGTGCTGGGGGTGGCCTCCGACGGCTTGACCACCACGGTGTTGCCACAGGCCATGGCCGGGCCACACTTCCAGGTCATGAGCAGCAGCGGCAAATTCCAGGGGCAGATGATGGCGATGACCCCGCGCGGCGTGCGCACGCCATAGCTGCGCGCGGTTTTGCCGTCGGGGGTGCGCATCTCGAACGACTCGGTGGACACGTTCTTGATGGTGTCGGTGAAGATTTTGAAGTTCGCCGCACCGCGGGGAATGTCGATGTGCGAGGCCAGGTGCGCCGGCTTGCCCGTGTCGGCCACCTCGGCTTGCAAGAAATCATCAAAGCGGTGGTTGATTTCAGTCACCAAGCCGTCCAGCATGGCGCAGCGCTCCACCACCGACAGCTTGCCCCAGGGGCCGTGCAAGGCTGCGCGGGCCGCCGCCACCGCCGCATCGACCTCGGGCTGGCCCGCTTCGTGCACCATGCCGATCAGCGAGTTGTCCACGGGGTTGCGTTTCTCGTAGGTTTTCCCGCTGACGTTGGTGACGTACTCACCGTTGATGAAGTTCTTGATTTCTTTCATGTTGTTCTCTCGGAAAAAGGGATGGCGGCCAACCCGGCATGTGCGCAGTCTTCATCTTGCTGCTCGGAGCCGCCGGACACACCAATGCCACCGATGCGCTGGCCGCCACGCCGCTCAACGTCAGATCTGCCATCACAGATGGGCAGCCCACCACCGAACGCCACAAACCGCGGGCGCAGCACCAGGCCCTGGCGCACCGCCTCGGAGTGCTGCTGCAAGACCGTGTGCCACTGGCTGGTGGCCAGACCGAAGCTGGCAGCGGTGTAGGCTTTGTCGATGGCAATGTCCACCGAGTGCAGCGGTGCACCCGGCATGCGCAAAAACGCCGCCAGCAGGCCTGCGGCGTCCACCACGGCGACATTGACGCGTATGCCCAGACGCTCGGCATGCGCCACCGCTGCCCGCGCAGCGGTGGCTGCAGCTTCCCATCCGATCACTGCTTGGGAGTGCATCACTGGCATCAGGTCACCACGCTCAGGAATGCATCGTTGAGCTTGCGGTCGTGGTAGAAAATGCCACGCCCCACGTGCTCCCAGCTCCAGGTGACAGGCTTCATGTCGGGGTAGTGGTCGTAGCCGCCGCAGAAGGTTTCCAGGCGGTTGCCTGACGGATCAAAGAAATAGATGGTGGTGCCTTGGGTGATGCCGTGGCGTGTGGGCCCAATGTCGATGGACACGCGGTTGATGCTCATGATGTCTGCTGCGCGCAGCACATGCTCCCAGCTGGCCATCTGGAACGCCACATGGTGCAGCTTGCCGTCTTCGGCATGGCGAACAATGGCAATGTCGTGCGCTTTGGCACTGCATGTCAGCCAGACGGCGAGGTCGGTGGTGCCGTCTTCGAGCTTAACCCGCTCCACCAGGTTGAAGCCCAGCACCTCTTCGAAGAGCTTGCGCGATCCGTCGATGTCGCCGCCGTACAGCAGCGCATGATCCATGCGGACGGGACGGATGCCCTTGCCGTCAATCACGTCCACTTCGGGATCGTTGCAGCCGGTGACGCTGCCCACATCCGTCTTGTCGGCATACAGCTCGATGGTGTGCCCCGTGGGGATCTGGAAACGCACACGCTCGCCGGTTTCCAGCATGTCGCCAGCGGGAATGCGTTCGGTCGTGACGCCGTAGGCGTTGAGTTTGCCGTCCAGCTCGTCCAGGGTGGCCTTGTTCAGCACCTTGTAGGCGAAGAAATCAATCCCCGCGCGGTCGGCCTGGCGCAGCACGATGCTGTTGTGGTCGCGCTCGGCGCGGGTTTTGAAATAAACGCGTCCCGACGCATCGCGCCCGGTTTCCATCAGGCCCATCACATCGGTGTAGAACCTGACCGACTCATCCATGTCGAGCACGCGAATTTGGGCGTGGCCGGGACGCAAAACACCTGTCATTGCCATTGTGTAGTCTCCTGTTTGTTGTCAAGTTGAGAAGGCGATGAAACGTTCGTCGGCTCAACCACCCGACAGACGTTTTTTTTCATTTTTCCGACCACGCGCAATGCGATGGGGCCGGTGGGGCGTACCCTGCATGCCAGCACGCGGCCCTGGGCTTCGTCTTCTTCACTGACATGCTCACGGCTCATGACGCGCTTGGTGTACGAGCCACTGAGCACCTGCACCTTGCAAACCCCGCAACCACCGCCGCGGCAACCCACTGGAATGCCTTTTCTGCCCAGGGACTCCATGCCCTCGAGCAGGGTCAGGCTGTCGGAGCAGCGGTAGGTGCTGCCGTCGTCTTCAATGGTCACTGTGTGAAGGGCCATGGCATCAGATCTTGCGAAACAGAGGGCTGCGCACCTGCTGGGCATCGGCTGCCGAGATGAACTTCTCGGTGTAGATGTCGCGCTCAAACAATCGGCCTTGCATCAACGTGGAGATGCAGGCTTCAATCATGAGAGGGGGACCGCAGAGGTAGGCCTTGCGGCCCCGGAAGTCGTTATTGAAATGGGCTTTGACCGCGTCATGCACAAAGCCGCGTGCACCGGTCCAGCCACTGTCCTCGGGCTCGTTCGAGAGCACGGGCACATAGCTGAAATTCGCGTGCTGCTTGGCCAGCGCCTCAAATTCACCGTGGTGATACAGCTCGGCCTGGTTCCGGGCACCGTTGAGCAGTGCAATGGGACGCGTGCAACCTTTTTCCAGCAGGTCCAGAATCATCGAACGGGGGCTGGACAGGCCCGAACCACCTGCCAGAAACAGGTAGGGCAACTGCTCGGCCTCGTGCTGCGTCTGACGCACAAAAAAGCGTCCATAGGGCCCGCTGAATTGCACGGTGTCACCACAACGCAAGGTGTCGTGTACCCAGCCCGTGGCGGCACCGCCGGGCACACGGCGAATGTTGAGCTCGATCTCACCCGCCGAGGATGGCGCACTCGCAATGGAGAATGCGCGGCTCTGCGCCTCGCCCGGTACCGAGAGGTTGATGTACTGGCCAGCCTGAAACACCATGGCGGCGGGCGCGTCCAGCCTGATCCACACACCTTTGACGGTGGGTGTCAGGTTTTCGAGCCGCGTCACCGTGCCTCGATAGTCCTGAACGGGCAGGTTAAGGGCGTCGGGCTCTTCTTCAATTTCTGCATCGATGGTGACATCGGACTCCAGCGTCGCACAACAGGCCAGCGCTTTGCCCTCTTCGCGCTCATAGTCCATGAGCGCGAAGTTGGACGCGGCCCCGTGATCGACCTCACCTTCGGTGATGCCGATCTTGCAGGTGGCGCACAGGCCGTGGCAGCAGGCGTGGGGCAAAAAAATGCCGGCACGCAGGGCTGCGTCAAGGATGGTTTGACCCGCCTCAACATCGAGCACCCGCCCGGTCGATTCAATGGTGAGTTGATACGTCATCAGACCGCCATCACGCTCAGTTGCATGAACCGTTCAGACCGCTGAGACCCGGGGTGCGAAAGCGAATCACGTCCTTGTGGCCCAGACCGTTTTCTGCCAGTGACTTGTCTGCATCGGGCACCCAGGGCTTGCCGGACTTGAACCACTCAGCCTTGGTCCAGTCGATCTTGGCAAAGTCGGGGTGCGCACCAAAGACTCCGGGCAGCGGGCCTGACAACAAGTCGCCAAACTTCAAGGTCGGCGGCAGTGGCAGGCAAAACGGGGCACAGAACATCAGGTGGTCTTCCCAGCCGATGTAGAGCAGAGGCGCCGGGAACTTGTCCACGGTGTCTTGCTGGATGAAGGGATAGGGGCGAACGGATGCGGTGGCCATGATGGGGTTCTCCTGGTGGTGGTGGGCTTCAATTGCCCTTGGCGAGATCGCGCCATGCCTGGAAGTTCTTCTGGTCTTGCGAGCCCTCAAAGTCCAGGTTGTCGCGCCCCATTTCCATGCGGTACCACTTGAGCACTTCGGCCAGGGGGTTGAAGTCGGGCGCCGTCGGGTCAGCCTCGGGGGTGAAGCAGTTGCCCTGGTAAATCTGGTGCACCGGCATCCAGGACTGGATGTATTTTTCGGGCTCGCGATCGAAGATGTCCTTGCAGCCGTCCGAGCAAAAGTGGTACTTCATGCCGCTGTAGTCGGACTCGCGGTAGGCGATCTTGGTGGGGTCATCCGGCTCGGTGAAGAACATCGGGATCTGGCAGGTCTGGCACAGCATGGGCAGCGTGCCGTTGTAAAAGCGCCTGCCCTCAGCCGCCTCTTTGGCCCAATGCTCGTAGCGGGGGCGGTAGTACTTGTCGAAGGTGTCCGGGTACTTGGCCGACAACCATTCCATTTCAGACGCGGAGGGTGTCCAGGTGTGAAAGGGTGCGGCGGCACCGTAGTTGTAGAACACCGCCCAGGCCTGGTGTGACAGGTGGTCTTTGTCCTTGCAGGCCTGCTCCCAGCCCTTGGGCACGGTGATGCCGTAGCGGGCCAGATCGGCAAACAGGGCGCCGCCGTTTTGCTCGGCATAGGTCTCCCAGGCCTCCTTCCAGCTCATCACGCGCTTGGGCAGCATGTAGTCCATCATCATGGCCACCAGGGTGAGCACGCGGTAGCCGCGCCAGAACCACTTGTCGATCCAGGCCTGCACGATGGCCAAGTTGTCGGGGTCTTGTTCCAGGATGAACTTGATCATCTCCAGGCCCAGCGTCATGTGGCGTGCCTCGTCGGACTGGGCCGAAAAACCGAAGGCCATGGCCGCCATGTCGCCGTTGTAGGCCGCGCCCGACACAAACGGCACAAACAACAGGTTGGTCAGCACGTACTCGAACGCAAAGCCGATCGACACCATGTACTCGAACGGGCCAGCGGTGACGGCATCGTCGAAGAACGACTTGGGCACCGACAGGTACCAAACGCGGTCGTGCTGGTGGCGGAAATTCTGGAAGCCGTTGTAGAACTTGTTGTAGTTCGACATGGAATGAACTTGCGTCTGCGAATGCCGGATTTCATCCAGCGACTGCATCAAGCAAGCCACGCGCGGACCCGCTCCGGCAAACTGCCGCCCCACATGGGCAAAGCCGCGGTGCGCCATGTACTCCAACGGTGACACGCCGGTCATGAACAGCTTGAGCGCGTTGATGTAGCGCGCATCGGTCACCTGCAAGTGCCCGTTGTTCTGGTTGAATGCGTCGATGATGGCGTAGAGTTTTTTCTCTTTCTCGGCCTGGTACTTCCAGTAGGCATCCATGGTCAGGCGGAACGGATCTTCGAACTTGCTCCAGTCGTGGATCTTGATGCCCTCATACGCGAGGTAGGGGTAAATGTCGCTCTTTTTCTGGTAGCTGGGCTCCCAGTCCAGATCGCGTGTCATCAGGTTGTAGCGATCCTTCAGGTTCAGCTTTTTATTGACTTTCATGTCCATGATGTGTCTCCGGTGGCTTGTTGGCTCTGTGGGGGATGGGGACTGCGGCCGCGGCGCTGTCAGTGTTTCCAGCTCAGCGTGAAGTCGTCATCGGTTTCGTCGATGTGGCCGGTCAGTGTGATCAGGTTGATGTGCAGTTCTTGCAGGTCAAAGGGTCGGCCCATGTGCTCCTCGACGGTGCTGCGCCGGATCACCATCGTGTCGGGGACATCGACCCGGACCATCGCGGGCTGGAAATTGACCACGGCTTGCGGGTTGTCTGCCACGATGGCGTCGACGATGCAGCGGGTTTCTTCGTTTCTCTGAAAGGCAATGAAGACGTTGGACATGGGGGGTTACTCCGGTGGGTTCAGGCGAAAAGACCGGCCTTGGCCAGACGGGTATCGAGACGGTTGCCCACACGCGCCAGCGCAGCGTCGGCATCTGTGCCCAGTGCCATGGCGGCCAGCGGTTGCAGTGCCTTCAGGGCACGGCCACGCCAGTGCGCTGTCCAGGTTTCCAACTGAAGCTTGTTGTCGGGGTTGTCGGCGGCAGCGACCTTCAGGCAGGCATCCACCCATTTGCTGCTGTCTTCCAACAACTCGGTTTGGAAACGCGTCATCAGAGACACGGTCGGTCCGGCCTTGGCATTGAGGGCCTGGTCCACCTCGGTGTAGGCCAGCCCAAACAACATGGCATCCAGCGCGACGTGTTGCGCCACAAACAGCTCAAACCAGTCCTGGATGACCAGGGTGTCCTCCACGTAGCGGCGCAGCTCCTGCCACTGGGGCTGATCCATCCAGGCTTGCTTGGCGGCTTGGACCTCGCCTTGGTCACCCAGCACCAGACCCATGCGGGTGAGGTACTGCGCCACACCCAGCTGGTCCATGCCCTGGTACAAACAGGGCTGGGTGATGGCGGTGCCAAATCCGTAGGCACACATGGCCGCGCCGTTCATGTTGGCGCCCCAGGCCACGTGACGCAAAGGCACATAAAAATCGAGTGCCATGCGCTTGGCCTCATCGTCGTACGCGTCGACCAGCCCCCGCGTTTCCACGAACTCAAAGTCGGCCTCTGCTGTCTCCTGCATCTTGGCGCGTGACGCCGTGTAGGTGCCGTAGTAATACTGGCGCGGGTCCTTCAGCGCGTACCAGTCCTTCATGGTGATGGCGGTGCGCGTGGCGTCAAAAATTTCGTGCTCGGGGTCCCAGGTGGGGCGGTAGTGAAAGTTGACCTCGGCCTGGAGGTCCATGGTTCCCTCCAGGTAACGCGAAGCCGATTTGCCTGGGCCAATGCGCGCGGCAATGTGGTCGAACGTGTGCCGCAGGGGCTCGATGCTGACGGTGCGAAGGTCGATGTGCATGGGGGTTGTCTCCTCGTTGTGGTGGCCGTATTCAGGATGGGTCTTGGTGTCGGATCTGCTGTTCACGCGCCGCATGCAGGCTCCAGTCCCACTCCTGCTCTGCGCTGTCCTGCGAAGCCGGCAGACGCCCCTGGGTGGGGGTGACACCGTGCATGACGCAAAACTCGTCAAACGCCGCCTGCGCCATGAGCAACTCAACGAAAAGTTCTGGCTCACCCACGGCGAACTCAAACTCCACCAAACCATTGGCATGCGTTTGGATGATTCGCACGAATTTTTTGTTGGGGTTGAAGGGGGTGGTCTCAGGCATGGCGTGTGGGGTTTGACGCCTGATGCACCGCAACTTGCTTGCCAGAAATTCGGCGCCACCCTGAAATCTCGGGATTTCTAGGGAAAACCCCTAAGAAGATGGAGCCCATTCACCGAAAATGAGGCTGGTATTCGGGTCTTGAACCATGGAATGGCACCCGAAAAATCCATGCCATTCAGTACACTTCACCAAATGATCAGACCTGAGGCATCAACATTTCATCATTTGAGCAAATTCATGGCGCAAACTGCGACCCCAGAGGTCTTTCATGAATATCGATAATTTAAAAAAGCACCCGCAGGAGACAGCATGCCATCCAAACTCAAGTACCCGTCCGACAGCGACCTGCGCCGACTGTTGCGCTTTGATGCCGAGGACGGCGCCATCTGGCTGGGTGACCGGCGCATGGTGCTCACGCACACCGCGGGCATGGCGGCCCTGCGCCAGGACCTGGTGAGTTCCGTGGGTGCCGACCATGCACGCCGCCTGCTGACCCGCATGGGTTACGCCAGCGGCATGTGCGACGCCGAGTTCGCCAAAAAATTGCGCCCCACCCAAACGCCGGAAGAGGCCTTTCTGGTGGGGCCACAGTTGCACATGCTCGAAGGGGCGGCGCGCGTCACGCCTGTGCACATGCACATTGACGTCGCCGCAGGCAAGTTCCACGGCGAGTTCCGCTGGGACAACTCCTGGGAGGCCTATGCCCACCGCCAGCACTTCGGGCTGGTCGATGAGCCCGCTTGCTGGATCCTGCTGGGCTATGCCAGCGGCTACACCAGTGCGTTCATGGGGCGGCTGATCCTGTTCAAGGAGACCGCCTGTGCTGCCTGCGGTGCCGACCATTGCCACATTGTGGGCAAGCCCATTGAAGAGTGGCCCGACGGTGAAGCCCACCGCATTTATTTTGCGGACGACTCCATCATGGAAAAACTGGAGGCCTTGCAATTGCAGTTTGAGGCGCTCAAGTCGGCCATCGAACCGGCTGCGCACGGGGGCAAACTGGTGGGCGGCTCACCTGCGTTTCAAAAGGCCTATGGCCTGATGGAGAAAGTGGCTCAAACCAACGCCACGGTGCTGCTGACCGGGGAAACGGGTGTTGGAAAGGAGCGCTTTGCACGCGCCGTGCACGAACTGTCGGCACGCAGCACCGCGCCCTTTGTGGCCGTGAATTGCGCCGCACTGCCGTCAGAGCTGATCGAAGCGGAACTCTTTGGGGTGGAGAAAGGCGCCTTCACCGGCGCCCATGCGGCGCGCAGTGGCCGTTTTGAACGTGCCGATGGGGGCACCCTGCTGCTCGACGAGGTGGGCGAGTTGCCCCTGGCGGCCGAGGCCAAGCTGCTGCGCGTGCTGCAAGAAGGCGAGATCGAACGCGTGGGGGGCGAGGTCACACGCAAGGTCAATGTGCGCCTCATTGCCGCCACCAACGTGGACCTGGAACAGGCGGTGGAGCACGGCCACTTTCGGCGCGACCTGATGTACCGCCTCAACGTGTACCCCATATGCATTCCGCCCTTGCGCGAGCGCCGCACCGACATCGAACTGCTGGCACAAAGCATGGTGGCACGCTTTTCTGCGCTGCACCAAAAACGCATTGGCGGCGTGGGTGAGCGCGCCATGCGAGCGCTGCTGCAGCACGACTGGCCAGGCAACGTGCGTGAACTGGAAAACCTGATCGAACGCGGCGTGATCCTGGCCAGCCAGGGGGGCATGATTGAAGTGGAACATTTGTTCCCGAACCAGCCCGAACCCGCCCCCACCACCGTGAATGCACAGGGCCAGCTGGCGATACTTCCCAGCGACAGCGCCTTGGACCTGTGCGAGCGCATTCTGGACAGCGGTCAGTCCTTGCCCGATTTGGAGGCCTGCGTTCTGGACGTTGCCGTGGTGCGTGCCAAAGGCAACCTCTCCGAGGCGGCACGTCTTCTGGGTCTGTCCCGCGCCCAGCTGGCGTACCGGCAAAAAAACAGGCCGACACCCGACACCACCACACCAAGAGACGCGCCATGACCATGCCCAAAATGCATGCCCAATCGGTGGCACAGGCCCATGCCACCGGCCCCAAAACCCTGACCGAGCGGGCCTACCTGGCGGTGCGCCACGACATTGTCTGCGGCACCCTGGCGCCGGGCGAGCGGCTGCGAGTGGAACACCTCAAAGACGTCTATCAAGTCGGCGCGGGCACGCTGCGCGAAGCGCTCTCGCAGCTGCTGTCCGATGCACTGGTCACGGCCGAAGGCCAGCGCGGCTTTCGCGTCGCGCCCATTTCACTGGCGGATCTGGCGGATGTGACCAACACCCGGGTGATGCTGGAAACGGAAGCACTGCGCCAATCCATACGCCATGGGGGTGCACAGTGGGAAGCCCATCTGGTGGCTTGCTACGACATGCTGACCCAAACCGAAGGCGCCATGGACACACCGCAGACCGAACTCTGGGAGCAGCGCAACAAGGCCTTCCACGAAGCACTGATTGCAGGGTATTCGTCCCACTGGAGCAAACACTTTTTGTCCATTCTGTACCGCCACGCCGAGCGTTACCGCCACATCAACTGGCGGTTGACCGCCGCTCACGCCAGCGGACGCAATGTGCACCAGGAGCACGAGGCCATCTTTCAGGCCGCCGTGAACCGGCAAGAAGCCCGCGCCGCGCTGGCATTGGAAGCCCACATCCGCCTGACGCACGACATCGTGCGGCGCCAGGCGGATCAGGGGCAACCGCACCCCTCTGTCGGGTCTGCCCAGGGCTGACTGGGACCGCTGTGGCCCCAGGATGCGCCTGGGGCTTACAGCACCTCAAAAATACCGCAGGCACCCATGCCGCCGCCAATGCACATGGTCACGGCCACGCGCTTGGCGCCACGGCGTTTGCCTTCGATCAGGGCGTGGCCGGTCAGGCGCTGGCCGCTCACGCCGTAGGGGTGGCCCACGGCAATGGCGCCGCCGTTGACGTTCAGGCGGTCAGCGGGAATGCCCAGCTTGTCGCGGCAGTAGATGACCTGCACGGCAAAGGCCTCGTTGAGCTCCCACAGGTCAATGTCCTGCACCGTCAGGCCCAGGCGGGCCAGGGCCTTGGGCACGGCGTACACGGGGCCAATGCCCATTTCATCGGGTTCACAACCGGCCACGGCAAAACCCAGGAAGCGGCCCATGGGAGTCAGGCCCTGCTGCTGGGCCAGGGTTTCGTCCATCACCACGCAGGCACCGGCGCCGTCGGAAAACTGGCTGGCGTTGCCCGCCGTCACCAGGCCACCAGGCAGCGCTGAGCGCAGGCCCTTGATGCCGTCGTAGGTGGT
>PNML01000092.1 GCA_013823635.1 Polaromonas sp.
AAAGGATGCGTCAGCGGCGATGGCCTCGCCTTCAACCGGACTGCCGCATAGGCAGCTCAGAAATTTGGAAAAGAGGCGGGCTACTACGCTGCGACCCGGACTGCCGCATAGGCAGCTCAGAAAAGCGTGAGCCCCTGACCCGCGCCGAGCTGAAACCGGACTGCCGCATAGGCAGCTCAGAAAATGCCCAGGCTGCGCGTGGCACCTGACCCGGCCCGGACTGCCGCATAGGCAGCTCAGAAATGCTCGGGCTTGAGGTGGGCAGGCCGGTCATCCCGGACTGCCGCATAGGCAGCTCAGAAAGGTAGACGCGCTGCCCGCAGCGCCCAACCCCGCCGGACTGCCGCATAGGCAGCTCAGAAATGGACAGCGAATACCCCTACCGATTCCCCGCCCCGGACTGCCGCATAGGCAGCTCAGAAAGACAGATGGCCATCAACCCACTCCTACGGGCGCCGGACTGCCGCATAGGCAGCTCAGAAATGGTGTGGCTGCTTTGCCGGGTGTGGCTGGCCCCGGACTGCCGCATAGGCAGCTCAGAAACACTGCTGCAGCGTTTCAGCGCCGCCGCCGCCCCGGACTGCCGCATAGGCAGCTCAGAAAAGGGTTTGTTTTTGGCCAGCTGCTTTGAGCGCCCGGACTGCCGCATAGGCAGCTCAGAAACAGTTTGCAAAGCCTCGACCTGGCGAACGTGACCGGACTGCCGCATAGGCAGCTCAGAAACTGGACACCATGAAAATTAAAACCCGAGCCACCCGGACTGCCGCATAGGCAGCTCAGAAATCGCTGGGGAATAGATCGGGCTCCAGCACCGCCCGGACTGCCGCATAGGCAGCTCAGAAAAACGTCCACGCCGGACACCTCGGGCACTACACCCGGACTGCCGCATAGGCAGCTCAGAAATTGGCCCGCAGCCGAGCCGGAGCGCCCCGGATCCGGACTGCCGCATAGGCAGCTCAGAAACTCGAAAAAGCCCGCGCCGACAACGAATCCCACCGGACTGCCGCATAGGCAGCTCAGAAAAAGGTCATCGACGTGAGCAACGGGCGCAACCGCCGGACTGCCGCATAGGCAGCTCAGAAAGTGGGGACCTCCTGCCCGACAGTGAGGCGGGCCCGGACTGCCGCATAGGCAGCTCAGAAAAACGATGCTCATGGCCATGGCCACGCTGGCTTCCGGACTGCCGCATAGGCAGCTCAGAAAAGCCCGGATGAAGTCCCGGATGGCATCCATCCTCCGGACTGCCGCATAGGCAGCTCAGAAACTTGACGGTAGCCGAGTCGGTGTCGTCCACGGCCGGACTGCCGCATAGGCAGCTCAGAAATGAAGCAACCATTGACGCGCCCAAAAGCGCCCGCCGGACTGCCGCATAGGCAGCTCAGAAATGGACGGTGATGGACGCGGGCACCGTGCCCAGCCGGACTGCCGCATAGGCAGCTCAGAAATGGGCCGACACCATGCTGGAGGCCTTGGGCGACCGGACTGCCGCATAGGCAGCTCAGAAATGCGGCGCTGTAGCTGCCCAGGCCACCTGTGTCCGGACTGCCGCATAGGCAGCTCAGAAATGAAGGCATCGGTCGCCTCGGCCACCCTCTGGCCGGACTGCCGCATAGGCAGCTCAGAAAAGTGATTCCCGTTTCCGGGTCATCAGCAGCCCCCGGACTGCCGCATAGGCAGCTCAGAAACCAGGACGAACCGCGATGAACCCTCGTCGGAACCCGGACTGCCGCATAGGCAGCTCAGAAAATCTATGGCGCTTTATCGATCGTTCAGCACCTCCGGACTGCCGCATAGGCAGCTCAGAAATGAAAGATCAGTTCGGTGTGGATGCCGTGGCGCCGGACTGCCGCATAGGCAGCTCAGAAAAGGACGTAGGACGCAGGGCTGATTTCCCTGAACCGGACTGCCGCATAGGCAGCTCAGAAAAGCAGGATGCCGCAGAGGCCGCCGCCAGCACCCCGGACTGCCGCATAGGCAGCTCAGAAAACTGACCCCAGATCAAATGTCAGCCAAGCTCGCCGGACTGCCGCATAGGCAGCTCAGAAATGGAAGAACGTGGCACTGCTGACGGCGGTTTTCCGGACTGCCGCATAGGCAGCTCAGAAAGGGCGCGGCCCGCAGTCCCTCCAGATCTACAGCCGGACTGCCGCATAGGCAGCTCAGAAATGGATGGGCTCGGCCCGAGACAATCGGTCCAGCCGGACTGCCGCATAGGCAGCTCAGAAAAGTGCGCAGCGCCGGGGCCGTGGCTGTCTTCGCCGGACTGCCGCATAGGCAGCTCAGAAAAGTCGCTCGTTGAATTTGTCGTCGAGCATTTGCCGGACTGCCGCATAGGCAGCTCAGAAAAACTTGTCGGCCATGCGGGTGTGCGGGCTCATCCGGACTGCCGCATAGGCAGCTCAGAAAGCAGCCATCGTCAAAGCAACTGGAGAGCAAGCCCGGACTGCCGCATAGGCCGCTCAGAAAAGGTTCTGGCTGTCGGCCAGGGTTCCATACGACCGGACTGCCGCATAGGCAGCTCAGAAAACCCACGCTGCCAACGATCAGGCCCACATCACACCTTGCCCGGGTGGATGTGTGCCACCCGTCGTTACACCGCCCAGGGATTGATGACGGACAGGCGGGCTGCTTCGTACGGCGCGGTGTCCCGCGATGCCACCATGAAGCCCCGGGACGCGGCAATGGCCGCGATGTAGCCGTCCGGCGTTGGAAAGCCCCGCCCGCCAGCACGCGCTGTCACAGCCAGCTCGGCGTAACGCCGGGCGGCATCGGTGTCAAAGGGCAACACCCTGTCCCGAAACAGCCCCAACAAACCATCCAGTGCCTTGGCCAGCATGTCTTTGCGCCTGCCCGCTGGCAGTGTCGCGATGCCAAACAACAGCTCCGCCAGCGTCACGCTGGACAGGTACAGCGTGGGGGCTGCCTGCGCGTTCAGCCACGCCAAGACGGCGGGGTGTGGCTCGGGCTTCATCGCCTCGGAGACCACATTGGTGTCGAGCACGATCATCAAAACTCCAGCGGCACGGCGGGTGTTTGGTCCCGCATTCGGTCCAGGGCCTCGAAGTCTTCATTCGTCAGCCCAATGTCCCGGCTCATCGCAGCCAGCGCATCGCCCAGGCGAACGCGGGTAGGTGGATTGACGGCGGTGGCCAGAATGTCGCGCACCTCCGCCTCGGTGCTGCGGCCATGCAAAGCCGCCTGCATTCGGAGTGCGCGGTGTACGTCGTCAGGCAAATTTCGAACGGTGAGCATGGCCATGGCAACGCCTCGTGGAAAGTGGATGAATTGCATTCATTTTACCAAATTGCATGCAATTTGCCCTTGCGTTTGAGGTGGGGGTGGTTGCTCAGGTTGCAGCAGCACCTTGGCGCCCCCTCACCGCAAATGCTTGCCCCGTTTGCCCCCAAACGCCTGGGCCACGCTCAGGGCCCGGGTGCCGGGTTGCAGGCGGAAGGTTTGGCCGGCTTGCAGTGTGCCGGGCGTGTGCACCGCCAGGTAGAAGCCGCAGTGGCCGCTTTGGGCCATGCGTTTGCTGGCGTGGGCAAAGCCCATGACGGCGTTGAACTTGAAGCAGGGCTGGCGCGGCTCGGTCACGCGCAGCACGCAGTCGGGGAAGTGCAGCAGGTCGCCCACCCATGCGTCGGCCTCCAGCAGGCCGCTGAGGCTGAGGTTTTCGCCCATGAAGCCGGGGGGCAGCACCTCGTCAAACAGGCTCACACCGTGCTCGCGCCGCTGCGCTTGCCAGTAGGGCAGGTGCTCTTGTGGGTAGGCGTAGAGGGCTTTGCTCAGGCCGCCGTGCACGCTGGGGTCGGCCTGTTCGTCGCCCGCCAGACCCAGTGCGCCCACGGCCACGGGGCCGCTGACCGGGGTTTTGCCGATGGCGCTCAAAAAGTCGCGCCCCTCAATGCGCAGGGGGCGGGCGGTGCCGGTGTTCAGGCTCAGGAGTTGCATGGTGGGTTCAGCCCGCTGTTCAGCGCATGCCGATGCGCACGTTGCCAAAGGCGTGCTGGGCTTCGCGGGGCAGGCAGCGCCAGTAGGCGGGCATGGCCGCCACGGTGCCGCCCAGCTCGGCGGCGGCTTGCCAGCCCCAGCGCGGGTGGTACAAAAACGCGCGGGCCAGGGCCACCAGGTCGGCATCGCCCGCTTGCAGCACGGCTTCGGCCTGTTGCGCGGTGGTGATCAGGCCCACGGCCAGGGTGGGCAGGCCGCAGGCGGCGCGCACGTCACGCGCCAGGTGCACCTGGTAGCCAGGCCCGACCGGGATTTTCTGCTGCGGCGACACACCGCCTGAAGAAATATGAATGAAATCGGCCCCCAGCGCTTTCAATTCAAGCGACAGGCGCTGCGTTTCTGCGAGCGTCCAGCCGCCGTCCACCCAGTCGGTGGCTGACACCCGCATGCCCAGCACGCCCTGGAACACCTGGCGCACGGCCTTGAACACGCGCTTGGGGAAGGCGGAGCGGCCCTCAAAACTGCCGCCATAGGCGTCGTCGCGCTGGTTGGCCAGGGGCGACAGAAACTGGTGCAGCAAATAGCCGTGGGCGGCGTGCAGCTCGATGGCCTCAATGCCCAGCCGTGCGCTGCGCTCGGCCGCCGCCACAAACGCGGCGGTGATGCGGTCCAGGTCGGCCGGCGTCAGGGCCTGGGGTGGCGCTTCGGTGGGCAGGTGGGGCAGGGCGGATGGGCCCCAGGTGTGCCAGCCACCTTGCTCGGGCGAGAGCAGCGCGCCGCCCTCCCAAGGCCGGGCGCTGGAAGCCTTGCGCCCGGCGTGGCTGAGTTGTATGCACACGGCGGTGGCGGGTGCCTGGGCGCGGGCGCGGTGCAGGTGGTGGGCCAGGGCGGCTTCGGTGGCGTCGTCCCACAGGCCCAGGCAGCCCGGGGAAATGCGGCCATCGGCCTCCACGGCGGTGGCTTCCAGCGTGACCAGCCCTGCGCCGCTGTTGAGCAGGTTGGCCCAGTGCGTCAGGTGCCAGTCGGTGGCGCAGCCGTCCACGGCGGAGTATTGGCACATGGGGGCCACCACCAGGCGGTTGGGCAGGGTCATTCCGCCCTGGGGTGAGGGGAGGGTGTAGGGGGTGAACAGCAGGCTCATGGGTGTGGGCGCGTGGCAGGCACGCGCGGGGTCGGCCCCACCCGGCCGCAGGGCCGCCGCACGCCCTGCCGTCAGGGGGTGCTGGCCCGGGGCACGGTGCGGTGCCCCGGGGCGATGGGGAGGTTCAGCTGCGGCAATATACGCAGAGTTTGTTGCCGTCCAGGTCGCGGAAGTAGCAGCCGTAGAAACCTTCGCCGCGCGGGCCCACGTCGCCCTCGTTTTGGCCGCCGAGTGTCTGGGCCAGCAGGTGGGCCTGCTCCACCAGCTCGCGGGTGTCCACTTCCAGGGCCACCATGGTGCCGTTGCCCACGGTGGCGGGTTGGCCGTCAAAGGGCTTGAGTATGCCCAGCGCAGGCCGCTCGGGTGACACGCCCCAGCCGATGCCGCGCTCGTAATCCCAGAGCCGGGTGGCGCCCAGCAGGCCCATCAGGGGGTCGTAAAACGTGGCGGCCTTGGTGAGGTCGTTGGTGCCCAGGGTGGCGTATCCGATCATGGTGTTTCCTTGTGTGGTGGCTTGCTTGCGCCAGCGGGCATTGTGGCGTGGACGGCGGTCTTTGGGGGCTGGCCGTGCGCCGGAAAAACGGGGGAATTCACCGCTACTTTGGTGCCGGGGTGGTTGGCGGGCCTGCGTCGGCCACGGCCAGCAGCTGGTGCACGGTGCGGCGCAGCCACTGGTTGCCGGGGTCGTGGTGGTCGCGCTCGTGCCAGTGCTGCTTGACCTCGTAGTCGGGCAGGGCAAATGGCACCGGGCATTGGCGGAACGCGCCGCGCCCCTGCAGCAGGTCGGCCAGGCGCTGCGGAATGGTGATGACCATGTTGGTGTGCTCCACCACAAAGGCCGCGCCCAGAAAGCTGGGAATCTCCATGACCACGCGCCGCTGCAGCCCCAGCCGGGCGATTTCGCGGTCCACCACCCGGGGTGCCGCGCCCGACGAGGTGATGACCGCGTGGTCGGCCGCCTGGAACTGCGCCAGCGTGAGCGTGCCCGAGCTGGGGTCGGCGCCAGCGCCGTTGGCCCACACGGGGTGGGCGCTGCCCACCAGGCACACAAACCGCTGGCGAAACAGCAGCTGCTGGTAAAAGCCCGCTTCCAGCTGGGGGATGTGGCCCAGCGCCAGGTCGGCGTCGCCGGTTTCCAGCCGCTGCGCGGTGTCGGGGCCCAGCGGCTCGATCTCGATGCGCACGCCCGGCGCCACCTGGCGCAGCTGTTGCCACAGCGGTGGCAGCAGCACCAGCTGGCTGATGTCGGTCATGCACAGCCGGAAGGTGCGCTGGGCGGTGGCGGGGTCGAAGTCGTTGCGGTGGGCATTGACCACGTCCAGCGCCTCCAGTGCGGCGCGCACCGCGGGCGCCAGCCCTTGGGCAAACGGGGTGGGCACCATGCCGCTGGAGGTGCGCACAAACAGCGGGTCGTCGAAATGCTGGCGCAGCTTGGCCAGCGCCACGCTCACCGCAGGCTGGCCCAGGCCCAGCGCATCGGCGGCGCGGGTGACGCTGGCGCTGGCGTGGATGGCGTCAAACACGGCCAGCAGGCGCAAATCGGTCAGGTTCATGGGATGGCCTTTATTCGGGTTTGGAATGCAGTACATCAGCGACATGCCATTTACAACATTTTGCCCCCTGCCTACGATGGCCCCACTTCACTGAAGCCCGACACCCAACACCAACACCCACCGGAGACACCGCATGCACGAACTTGGCCGCCTGGAAGACCTGCCCCAGGATTACCGCGACGCCCTGACCGAACGCAACCTCGTGCCGCTGTGGCCCAGCCTGCGGGCCGTGCTGCCACCGCACGCCCCCCGGCCCCGCACCCAGCCCATTTGCTGGCCCTACCAGGACCTGCGCCCGCTGCTGCTGCAAGCGGGGGAGCTGACCCCCATGGAAAAGGTCGAGCGCCGCGTGCTGGTACTGGCCAACCCTGGCCACGGCCTGACCAACATGCAGGCCAGCGCCACCATGTATTTGGGCATGCAACTGCTGCTGCCCGGCGAGTGGGCACCCAGCCACCGCCACACGCCCAACGCGGTGCGCATGGTGGTGGAGGGCGAAGGCGCCTACACCACCGTCGACGGCGAAAAATGCCCCATGAGCCGGGGTGACCTCATCCTCACGCCCACCGGCCTGTGGCACGAGCACGGCCACGACGGCACAGCCCCCGTGGTGTGGCTGGACGTGCTGGACCTGCCGCTGATCTATTACATGGAGGCCAGCTACGTGACCGAGGGCAAGCCCCAGCCCGTCACCGCACAGGGGGCCGATGCCGCCTACCAGCGCGGTGGCGTGGTGCCTTCGCCCGTGTTCGTGCGCAGCCACGCGCACTTTCCCATGCTGCGCTACCCCTGGGCCGATGTGCGCGCCGCCCTGCAGGCGCTGGACCGCAGCCAGCCTGGCATTGCCGCCGTGCAGGTGGCCTACATCAACCCCGAAACCGGGGCCGACTGCCAGAAGGTGCTGGGCTACTCGGCGCTGATGCTGCGCCCCGGCGAAATCCTGGCCCTGCCCGCCCGCTCGTGCGCCACCGTGTACCACCAGATTGAGGGCGGTGCCCGCGTGGCCATTGAGGGCACGGCCTTCGACCTGGCCGAGGCCGACACCTGCTGCGTGCCCGGCTACACCGCCACCACGCTGACCAATGCCAGCGCCACCGAGCCAGTCTACCTCTTCACCGCCGACGACGCGCCGCTGCAAAAGAAGCTGGGTGTGTACGAAGTGCGGGGTTGATTCTTAAGCCAGTTTGTTGATCTAAAAACATACCCGGCGCTTTTATTTATTCAATAGTTTGCTATTTATTTAGCGCCTATTTGCTACGCTTTTTGAGCATTTTTACTCCTTTTTCAGAAGCACGCCATGACCGCCTCTTACCTGTTCCCCCCTGCGCCCACCCCCTCGCTGCCCGTGGTGGGCACCGACCAACGCTTCCCCGTCCACCGCATCTTCTGCGTGGGCCGCAACTACCACGCCCACGCCATTGAAATGGGCCGCCCCGTGGACAAGGCCACCGGCAAGCCTTTCTACTTCACCAAGGCCGCGTCCACCGTGGTCGAGAGTGGGGCCACCGTGGCCTACCCCCCTGGCACGGCCAACTACCACTTTGAAATGGAGCTGGTGGTGGCCATTGGCGAAGCCGGCTTTCGCGTGGCCGAGTCCGACGCCGCCCGCCTGGTCTATGGCTACGCCGCCGGGCTGGACATGACCCGGCGCGACCTGCAACTGGTGGCCCGCGAGCAAGGCCGCCCCTGGGACCTGGGCAAAGACTTCGAGCAGTCGGCCGTGTGCACGCCCATCGTTCCGCAGGGCAGCCTGGGCGTGCTGACCAGCGGGGCCATCCACCTGCAAGTCAATGGCGAGACCAAACAGACCGCCGACCTGAACCAGCTGATCTGGAACATCCCCGAGCTGCTGGCCGACCTGAGCCAGTACTACCACCTGCAACCCGGCGACCTGATCTACACCGGCACCCCCGAAGGCGTGGGCGCGGTGCAGCCAGGTGACGTCATCACCGGCCACATCGACCAGGTGGGCGACGTGACCCTCATCATCGGCCAGCCCGAATGAAACAGGAGACACACCATGACTGAATCAACCCCTTCCACCCCCTCTTCTGCTTTGCCCGTCATCGTGGCCGGAGGCGGCATTGGCGGCCTGGCCGCCGCGCTGACCCTGGTGCGCCAGGGTTTTGAGGTGACGGTGCTGGAGCAGTCGCCCCAGATCGGTGAAATCGGTGCCGGCATCCAGCTCGGCCCCAATGCCTTCCACGCCTTCGACGCGCTGGGCGTGGGCGAAAAAGCCAGGGGCCGCGCGGTGTACACCGACTACATGGTCATGCACGACGCGCTGGACGAGTACCAGGTGGGCAAGATCCCCACCGGCGAGGCCTTTCGCCAGCGCTTTGGCAACCCCTACGCCGTCATCCACCGGGTGGACGTGCATTTGTCGCTGCTCGAAGGCGCGCAGGAAACCGGGCGGGTCAAGTTTCTGACCGATACCCGCATCGTGAAGGTCGAGCAAGACGCGGGCACCGTCACCGTGACCGACCAGCGCGGCCAGACCCACACGGGCCAGGCCCTCATTGGTGCCGACGGCGTCAAGAGCGTGGTGCGCGAGACCTATGTGAACGACCCTGCACGCGTCACCGGCCATGTGGTGTACCGCGCCGTGGTCGAGAAAGACGACTTCCCCGAAAACCTGCGCTGGAACGCCGCCAGCATCTGGGTGGGCCCCAACTGCCACCTGGTGCACTACCCGCTGCGCGGCGGGGAGCAGTACAACGTGGTCGTCACCTTCCACAGCCGCCAGCAGGAAGAGTGGGGCGTGACCGAGGGCAGCAAGGAAGAGGTGCAGAGCTACTTCCAGGGCATTTGCCCCAAGGCCCGCCAGCTCATCGACCTGCCCAAGAGCTGGAGGCGCTGGGCCACCGCCGACCGCGAGCCCATTGGCCAGTGGACCTATGGCCGCGCCACCCTGCTGGGCGATGCCGCCCACCCCACCACCCAGTACATGGCGCAAGGCGCGTGCATGGCCATTGAAGACGCCGTCACGCTGGGCGAAGCCCTGCGCGTGACGACCACCGACGCAGGCCACGACTGGACCGCCGCGCTGGACCTGTACCAGCGCGCCCGCGTGGCGCGCACGGCGCGCATCGTGCTCTCCAGCCGCGAAATGGGCCGCCTGTACCACGCCAAAGGCGTGGAGCGCCTGGTGCGCAACGACCTGTGGCGTGGCCGCAGCGCCGAGCGTTTTTACGACGCCATGGAATGGCTCTACGGCTGGAACGTGGGGAATTGCCTGGACGCCGCCACCCGCTGAGCGCCCGCACACCAGCCCAAAGAAGCACCCCATGCAGTTGCACCATTTTTTTCGCAGCGGCACGTCGCACCGCTTGCGCATTGCGCTCAACCTCAAGGGCCTGAGCGCCGACCTGGTCGCGGTGGACCTGCGCACCAACCAGCACCAGGGCGCGGCCTACAAAGCGCTCAACCCGCAAGGCCTGGTGCCCACGCTGGTGACGGACGAGCAGCAGGTGCTGACGCAGTCGCCCGCCATCATCGAGTGGCTGGAAGAGCGCTACCCCACCCCGGCGCTGCTGCCCCAGGGCGCGTTGGACCGCGCCCATGTGCGCGCCCTGGCCGCACTGGTGGGCTGCGACATCCACCCCGTCAACAACCGCCGCATCCTGGAGTATTTGCGCCACACCTTTGGCGCGGACGACACCGCCATCAACACCTGGTGTGGCACCTGGATTGGCGATGGATTTGATGCGTTTGAGGCCCTTATCGCCTCAAGGGCAAGCAATGGCAGCTATTGTTTTGGTGATACACCCACGCTGGCCGATGTCTACCTGATTCCCCAGGTGGAAAGCGCCCGCCGCTTTCAGGTGGACGTGTCCCGCTGGCCCCGCATCGCCGCCATCGACGCGGCGTGTGCGCAACTGCCCGCGTTTGCCGATGCCGCACCGGCGCGGCATGCGTGAACCACTGAGCCAGGGAGGCTCAGTGGTTCTTTACTCCCTTTCGCCGCCACCGTGAGGAGTTTCCTGAAACCTCCAGACATTGATTGTTCAACAGGCATCGGTCACTCACTCCGCTGAGCCAATTTTTGCCTTCACAGCGCCGCTGTGATCCGTTGGATCTGAGTTCCCACGACGGCCGCTGGTACCTGTCATCACAGGGCCCGCGCCTGCCCTTTGCCAGGAGACCGCCTGGCCGCCGTGACACGGCACCGGATCGCCCCCGGTTGCCGCGATGGGGCGGTGTGACCATGATTGTCAAGTTCAATTTGACAGTGCGTTAATTGTGCGGCGCATTGCTGAAGACAGATTTGTCACTCATAATCTGCACTGCAGAACATAAAACCATTTTTTGTCATAGGAGACGTGGCATGGATCTGAACTTCACCCCCGAAGAGGAGGCCTTCCGCGTCGAGGTGCGAAGCTTTCTTCAGGCTCACCTGCCCGAGCGGTTATCGTCAAAAGTGCGCGACGGCCTGCACCTGAGCAAGGCCGACATGGAGGAATGGCACGGCATTCTCAACCGACGAGGTTGGCTGGCCAACCACTGGCCGGAGCAGTATGGCGGCCCAGGTTGGACGGCGGTGCAGAAATTCATCTTTGAGCTCGAGTGCGCATTGGCCCACACGCCCCGCATCGTTCCCTTTGGTGTGGGCATGCTGGGCCCGGTGCTCATCAAATACGGCAACGAGACTCAGCAGCGCCACTGGCTGCCTCGCATCCTGAGTGGCGAAGACTGGTGGTGCCAGGGCTATTCGGAGCCAGGTGCAGGCTCCGACCTGGCGGGCGTGAAGACCACGGCCGTGCGCGAGGGTGACCACTATGTCGTCAATGGCCAGAAAACGTGGACCACTCTGGGCCAGTATGCCAACATGATTTTCTGCTTGGTGCGCACCAACCGGGAGGCCAAAAAGCAGGAGGGCATCAGCTTCTTGCTGGTGGACATGAACAGTCCCGGGGTCGAGGTGCGGCCCATCATCACCCTGGACGGAGAGCACGAAGTCAACGAGGTATTTTTCACCGACGTGAAGGTGCCGGTAGAGAACCTGGTGGGTGAAGAGGACAAGGGCTGGACCTGCGCGAAGTACCTGCTGACCTACGAGCGCACCAACATCGCCGGTGTGGGGTTTTCGGTCGCCGGATTGGAAAAGCTCAAGGCGGTGGCATCGCGGGTGACGCACAGGGGCAAACCACTGCTGCACGATCCGATGTTTGCTGCACGGCTGGCAAGGGTCGAGATCGACTTGGAGAACATGAAGACCACCAACCTGCGCGTGATTGCGGCTGTGGCTGGCGGCGGCGTCCCTGGTGCGGAAAGCTCCATGCTCAAGATCCGCGGCACCGAGATCCGCCAGGAACTGCTCTCGCTCATGCGCCGCGCCATGGGGCCCTATGCCTTGCCCTTCGTCGAAGAAGCTCGGCACGGGGACTACAACGGCGACTGGGCGGGACCAGACGAAGCCAAGGTCGCCGCA
>PNML01000093.1 GCA_013823635.1 Polaromonas sp.
GGTGCCTTCGGCATCAAACACCTGGACGGCATCAAGAACATCGATGGCGTGGAGGTGGTCAGCCTCATCAGCCGCGACCTGGACAAAACCCGCGAGGTGGCCAACCAATACGGCATTGGCCACGTCACCACCGAGCTGGCCGATGCGCTGGCGCTGCCTGAAGTGGATGCCGTCATTTTGTGCACCCCCACCCAGATGCACGCCAGCCAGACCTTGGCCTGCCTGAACGCCGGCAAGCACGTGCAGGTGGAAATTCCGCTGTGCGACGTGCTGGCCGAGGGCGAGGAAGTCGTGCGGGTGGCCCAGGCCAGCGGGCTGGTGGCCATGTGCGGCCACACCCGCCGTTTCAACCCCAGCCACCAGTACGTGAACCACAAGATCGCAGCGGGCGAGTTCAACATCCAGCAAATGGATGTGCAGACCTACTTTTTCCGCCGCACCAACATGAACGCGCTGGGCCAGCCCCGCAGCTGGACCGACCACCTGTTGTGGCACCACGCTGCCCACACCGTGGACCTGTTTGCCCACCAGTGCGGCAGCCCCATCGTCAAAGCCAATGCCATCCAGGGGCCCATCCACCCCACGCTGGGCATCGCCATGGACATGAGCATCCAGTTACAGGCGGCCAACGGGGCCATCTGCACGCTCTCCTTGAGCTTCAACAACGACGGTCCGCTGGGCACGTTCTTTCGCTACATCGGTGACACGGCCACCTACATCGCCCGTTACGACGACCTGTTCACGGGCAAGGAAGACAAGATCGACGTGTCGGGCGTGGCGGTCAGCATGAACGGCATCGAGCTGCAAGACCGGGAATTTTTTGCCGCCATCCGCGAAGGGCGCGAACCCAACGGCAGCGTGGCCCAGGTGCTGCCTTGCTACCAGGTGCTGCACCAGTTGGAGCAACAGCTCACGGCAGCGTGAGGGGGCAGAAACCAAAAAAAGCAGCGAGAGCTGCTTTTTTTTGTGCCTGTCAGGCACTGCGCTTGCGGGAATGTCCCAGCGCGCGGGCGAATCTGAAAATGGAAAAGCCCTGGAACATTGCTGTTCCAGGGCTTACCGTTTGGTGCGGCTGGCAGGAATCGAACCCACGACCCCTTGGTTCGTAGCCAAGTACTCTATCCAGCTGAGCTACAGCCGCTGAAGCCATGATTATAGCACGGTATTTCAGTGCATCGCAAATCGGCGAGCATTCGGAGAAAAAGATCCGGCCGGTTCACAATGCTCGGATTTTTCCCATGCGGCCACCCACAACAGGAGCCATTCAGTGAGCAAGGCTTTCACGCGCGAATCCGACACCGACACCGACGAAGACGAGGCGGTCATTCCACCATTGCCCGCGAGTGCCCAGGGCAAAAATTACATGACACGTCAGGGGTATGAGCGGTTGCGCCATGAGCTGCTGAACCTGATTGACAACGAGCGCCCCAAAGTGGTCGAGGTGGTGCATTGGGCCGCGAGCAACGGTGATCGCTCGGAAAACGGGGACTACCTGTACGGCAAGAAGCGCTTGCGCGAAATTGACCGGCGGATACGGTTCCTCACCCACCGGCTGGAAATGGTGGAATTGGTGGATCCGTCGGTTCACCAGGGTTCTGACCAGATCTACTTTGGGGCCAGGGTGACCTACGAGCGCCAATCTGGCGAACAGGTCACCGTCACCATCCTGGGCATTGATGAAGCCAACAGCGCCAATGCCGAGATCACCTGGGTTTCACCCGTGGCGCGCTCGCTCCTGAAGGCACGGGTGGGCGATGAGGTGGTGCTGCACACCCCGTCGGGTCGGGAGGTGGTGGAAATCCTGTCGGTGTCCTACGACAGAACGGATTAGGGTTTGGTTTTTGCGGTGCTGAGCCGCTGCGCTTTCAGCACGGATGGCGTGCGCTTGAGGGCCCGCAGGATGTCGGCCAGGTGCACCCGGTCGCGCACGGCAATGGCAAATTTCAGATCGGTGGCCTGCTGAGCGCGCTCGTCGCTCATGTTCACGTGGGTGATGTCGGCCTCGGCGGCCGCCAGTGTGGACGCCACCCGGGCCAGCACCCCTTTGCCGTTCTCCACCGTGACTTGCAACCCCACTTCGAAGGATCGGGTGAGCTCGTCTGACCATTCGACTTCCAAGAACCGTTCGCGGTCCCGGTACAGCTGACGTTTGCCGACAGGGCAGTCTTCGGTGTGGATGACCAGGCCCTCCCCACGACCCAGGTAACCGATGATGCGGTCGCCGGGGATGGGGTGGCAGCAAGGCGAAAACTGGACGGAGCCGCCTTCGCTTCCGTCCAGCGTGACCACGCCCTGACTGATGCCTCCCTGTTGGGGGGAGTACCGCTCCTGGCTGATCAGGACCACGTCGGCCTTGACACCGTGTTCGGCCAGCAACATGGCCAGCTTTTTGCTGACCATGCCCGCAATGCGCTTGCCGGTGCCGATGTCGAGCAGCAGTTCGTCCTTGTTCCGGTTGCCGGTGGACCGCAGCAGCTTGTCCCAAATGGGTTGGTTGTCGGTGTCTTCTGGTGGCAGCGCCGAAATGCCTTCCACCCGGAGCGCTTGCAGCAGCATTTTTTCACCCAGCGCCAGCGACTCGTCGTGGGCCATGGTTTTGAGGAAGTGCCGGATTTTGGAGCGCGCCCGCCCTGTGCGGACAAAACTCAGCCACGCGGGGTTGGGTTTTTGGATGTTGGTGGTGATGATCTCGACCACATCGCCGTTGTTCAGCTCGGTGCGCAGGGGCACCTGCTCACCATTGATGTTGGCCGACACCGTCCGGTTGCCGATGTCGCTGTGGATGGCGTACGCAAAATCGATGACCGTGGCGCCCCGCGGCATGGACATGATCTTGCTCTTGGGGGTGAAGACGTAGACGGCGTCGGGGAACAGGTCAATCTTGACGTGGTCCCAAAATTCCGCCGCGTCCTTGGTTTCGTTTTGTATGTCCAGCAGGGACTGCAACCATTGGGTGCCCAGTCGGTTGGCGGCGTCGCTGTCGGGTGCCACGGCCTTGTACAGCCAGTGGGCGGCCACACCAGACTCGGCGACCACATCCATGGCTTCGGTGCGCAGTTGAAACTCCACGTTGGTGCCAAATGGGCCCACGAGTGTCGAGTGCAGGGACTGGTAGCCATTGACCTTGGGGATGGCGATGTAGTCTTTGAATTTGCCCGGCAGCGGCTTGTACAACTGGTGCAGCACCCCCAATGCGGTGTAGCACTGGATCAGGTCCTTGAACACCACGCGAAACCCGTACATGTCGGTGACCTGGGCAAACGTGAGGTGCTTGTCCACCATCTTTTTGTAGATGGAAAACAGCGTTTTTTCACGGCCGAACACCGTGGCCTGCAACCTTTGGTCCGCCAACGCCTGGGAGACTTCGTTTTGCACCCGGGAAATCAGGTCTTTGCGTCGCGCGCGTGAGCGGTTCACCGCCTTGGACAAAATGCCGTGGCGCCAGGGGTGCAGGAACTGAAAGCACAGCTCCTGCAGTTCGCGGAAGGTGACGTTCAGGCCCAGCCGGTAGGCGATGGGTGCGTAGATCTCCAGGGTTTCCCGCGAGATGCGGCCCCATTTGCTGCGCGGCATGTCGCCCATGGTGCGCATGTTGTGGGTGCGATCGGCCAGCTTGATGAGAATGACGCGCACATCCCTGGCCATGGCCAGCAGCATCTTGCGAAACGACTCCGCCTGGTTCTGCTCCCGGGTGTCAAACTCCAGCTTTTCGAGTTTGGTGAGTCCGTCCACCAAGTCGGCCACTGGGGCGCCAAACTGCTCAATCAGTTCCTCTTTGCTCACACCACAGTCTTCCATGGCGTCGTGCATGAGCGCCGCCATCAGGGCATGGGCGTCCAGCTTCCATTCCGCGCACTGAATGGCCACCGCAATGGGGTGTGTGATGTAGGGGTCGCCGTTTTTGCGGAGTTGCCCCAAGTGGGCCTGGTCGGCAAACCGGTAGGCTTGCCTGACGTGTTCGATGTCCGACTCGGACAGGTAATCCAGTTGAACGGTGAGCGACGCCCAGCTGGCCGCAGCGGCGTTGGCTGCGGCAGCGCTGGCGGTGTCCAATGGCAGGGTGGGGCGGGTCATCACGCTACTTTAGCTGCAATGGGGTGCCGGTTCAGTGTCTGGTGCCCAAGCCCACATAAAACAAAAAAGCACCTGAAGAGGTGCTTTGCTGAGGGCGACGGAACACCGGCTCAAGTGGGGACTTTTTTCAGCATTTCCAACCCGACCTTGCCTTCGGCGATCTCGCGCAGGGCGGTCACGGCGGGCTTGTTTTTGCTTTCCACGCGTGGCGAATGGCCTTGGCTCAGCATCCGTGCGCGGTAAGTGGCTGCCAGGACGAGTTCAAAACGGTTTGGAATTTTTTCCAGGCAATCTTCGACGGTGATGCGGGCCATGGTGGTGATGAGTGTGTGTGGTGAGAAATCAGCGAATGTTCAGTGCGGTGAACACATCGGCCTTGGTGCGGCGCTGTGCCGCATATTTGAGCCGCTGGGCGTGAACGATGGATTTCAAATCGAACAAAGCCAGCTCAAAACGTTCATTGATTATAACGAAATCGAATTCTTCGACCTGTGCCACCTCGGCGGCAGCGTTTTTCAGGCGCATGTCGATCACGTCGGCTGCGTCTTCTCCCCTGCGCTGGAGACGGGACTTCAATTCTTCCCAACTGGGGGGCAGGATGAAAATCAAGATGGCGTTACGAAAAATCTGTTTGACCTGAATGGCGCCCTGGTAGTCAATTTCCAAGATGATGTCACCCCCCTGCGAGATGCGCTCCTCTATGGCGTGTTTGGACGTGCCATAGCGGTTGCCATGCACCCGCGCCCATTCCAGGAACGCGTCCTGCAGCACCAACTGGTCAAACTGTGCGTCCGACACAAAATAGTACTCGCGGCCATGCACCTCTTGCCCACGGGGAGCCCGGGTGGTGTGCGAGACCGAATGTGCGAGACGGGAGTCCACCTCCATCAAGGCATTGACCAAGCTGGATTTCCCTGCCCCGCTGGGGGCGGCGACGACGAACAGATTGCCTGCGTATTCCATAACGTTCCTGACTCGGCTCTGCCGTTGGTTCACTCGAGGTTTTGCACCTGCTCGCGCATTTGTTCTATCAGCACCTTCATGTCCACCGACACGCGGGTGAGTTCCAGGCTGGACGATTTGGAGCCCAGCGTGTTGGCCTCCCGGTGCAGCTCTTGGATCAGGAAGTCGAGCCGCTTGCCCAGTTCGCCGCCATGGGCGAGCAACCGGTCTATTTCGTCCAAGTGTGAGGCCAAGCGGGTGAGTTCCTCCGCCACATCGATGCGGATGGCGAACGCGGTGGCCTCTGACAGCGCCCGGTCACGCGCGGCGTCGCTGTCGGATGGGGCGTTGGCGGCACCCAGCGCATCCTGCCAGCGTTCCAGAAAACGCAGGCGTTGTTGCTCGACCAATTGGGGCACCATGGGTTTGGCCTGTGTGGCCAGCTCGCGCAGTTGGGCCACGTGTCCTGCGAGCATGGTCGACAAGCGCGCACCCTCCCGGGCCCGGGCGTCTTTCAGGGCATCCACCGCGCGGTGCGCCAGCTTCAGCATGTCGTCCTGCAAGCCGCTGGGGACGGCGGTTTGCCGGTTGGTCAACCCCACAATTTCCGCCACCGACAATGGTGCGGCGGTGGGCAACCAGGCCCTGACGCTGTCCTGGATGGACACCAGCTTTTGCAGTTCAGCGGTGGTGGGCAAGCGGGCCACACTGTCGTGTCGGCCTTCTACCCAGCCCCGGACCTCAATCTTGCCGCGTCGAAGGGACTTGCCCAGCAGCTCTCGCAGTGTGGGCTCGGCGCCGCGCAGTTCGTCACTCAGTTTGAACGTGAGGTCGAGAAAACGGCTGTTCACCGAACGGATTTCAATGCCCAGTGAGGGGGAGGGCGGCGCGTCTGCCGGGGCCGGTGCGCTCTGCAAAGTCGCGTATCCGGTCATGCTGTAAACTGCCATTGGCTGTGTCCCTCAGGGTGGAATCTGGCCCAGTCAAACACATCTTGGGCATCACACCGGATTATGTCAAAGGTCAAACCAGCTTCACTTCCTGCAGACACCGTCATTGGCGGTTATCGCATTGTCCGCAAACTGGCGGCGGGTGGCTTTGGGGTGGTGTACCTGGCCATTGATGCGCAGGGCCAGCAAGTGGCCGTGAAGGAATATCTGCCCGCTTCCCTGGCCACCCGAGCTGCTGGTGAGCTGCTGCCGCAAATCCAGCCCGACAAGCTGTCGCTGTACCGATTGGGTCTGAAGAGCTTTTTTGAAGAAGGCCGTGCCCTGGCGCAGATCTCCCACGCATCGGTGGTGAGCGTGCTCAATTTTTTCCGCGAAAACGACACCGTTTACATGGTGATGAATTACCTGGAGGGCGCCTCCCTGCAGGATTTCATCATCACCTCCCGCGAGCTCAAAAAGCAGAAGGTGTTTCGCGAGTCCACCATCCGGTCGCTGTTTGACGAGGTGTTGCGGGGTTTGCGCATCGTTCACCAGCACAAGATGCTGCACCTGGACATCAAGCCCGCCAACATCTTTGTGACCGACGACAACCGTGCGGTGCTGATCGACTTCGGCGCAGCGCGTGAAGTGCTGAACAAAGAGGGCAGTTTCATTCGCCCCATGTACACCCCCGGTTTTGCCGCACCTGAGATGTACCGGCGCGATTCGGCCATGGGGCCCTGGACCGACATCTACGCCATTGGCGCCTGCATTTACGCGTGCATGCAGGGGTATCCGCCCAACGATGCGCCCCAGCGTCAGGAAAAAGACCGCCTGTCCCTGGCGCTGTCCCGGCTTCGGGGCGTCTATTCCGACAACCTCATCGAGGTGGTGGAGTGGTGCATGGCCCTGGACCCGTTGTCCCGTCCGCAGTCGGTGTTTGCGCTGCAGAAAGAGCTGAGCCGGGAAACCGAGCGCAGTTACACCCGCCTGACCGTCGCTGAGAAAATGCGGCTGCAACTCGACAGCTTGCTGGGGGTGGATGCCAAAGGCAGCAAGGCCAAACCCAGGGTGGCCCCTGGTCGGGCAGACCCCACATGAAATTTTCGGTCTTCCAGGTCAGTCGCCGCGGTGGGCGCAGCAAAAACGAAGACCGCATGGGGTACTGCTACACCCGGGAATCGGGGCTGTTTGTCCTGGCCGATGGCATGGGTGGGCACCCCGATGGCGAAGTGGCCGCTCAGATGGCCTTGCAAACGGTGTCGGCTTACTTTCAGAAGGCTGCCAAGCCCACGGTGGATGTGCCTGCCGATTTCCTGTCCAGTGCGCTGCTGGCCGCCCACCACCAGATTCTTCGGTATGCCTCTGAAAAAGGCTTGCTGGACAGCCCCCGCACCACCCTGGTGGCGGCGGTGATTGAGCACGGCACGCTGCACTGGGTGCATTGCGGCGACTCCCGGCTGTACCTGGTGCGTGACGGCGAGCTGGTGACCCGTACCCGCGACCATTCCTTCAGCGAGCAACACGCCCACCTGTCCATGATGCGCACAGGCCCCATCAACCGCAACGTGCTTTTCACCTGTCTGGGTTCGCCTCAACGCCCCATTTTTGATGTGTCAGCCGGCGTGACCCTGCAGCAGGGCGACAAGGTGCTGCTGTGTTCCGATGGGTTGTGGAGCGCGTTGCCCGACCACGAAATTGTCGGCCACCTGAGTGCCCACCCCGTGTCGCAGGCCGTGCCCGAGCTGGCCGAGCGGGCACTGCGCAAGGCGGGTCCGGGCAGCGACAACGTGACCGTGCTGGCGCTGGAGTGGGAAACCCCCGATGCCTTTGAGGCCACGCGCGGCATCAGCACCGACTCAATCGGTCGCCACGCGTTCCAGACCACGATCCAAAGCGGACTGACCGAGGCCGACCTGGACGACGAGCTGGATGATGCCGCCATTGAGCGCTCCATCGCTGAAATCAACGAAGCCATTCGCCGCTCCGCCGCCCGCAAAGCCTGAGTGGTCGGGTTGCGCCCACCTGATACCTGACTGAGACAATTCCCCATGACCGACTTTGTTCGTTCGCAGGGCCGCGCTGCCGACCAGCTGCGGCCCGTGCGCATCACCCGCCACTACACCATGCACGCCGAAGGCTCGGTGCTGATTGAGTTTGGCCACACCAAGGTGCTGTGCACCGCCTCGGTGGAAGAGAAGGTGCCACCACACCAGCGGGGCACGGGGGAGGGCTGGGTCACCGCCGAATACGGCATGCTGCCGCGCGCCACCCACACCCGCAACCCGCGCGAAGCCGCCAAAGGCAAGCAGAGTGGGCGCACCCAGGAAATCCAGCGCCTGATCGGGCGCTCATTGCGGGCGGTGTTTGACCTGAAGCTGCTGGGCGAGCGCACCATTTCGCTGGATTGCGACGTGCTGCAGGCTGACGGTGGCACGCGCACCGCCGCCATCACGGGGGCGTTTGTCGCGGCGCACGATGCGGTGGGCACCTTGTTGGCCCGTGGGCTGCTGGCCCAAACCCCCATCGTGGGCCAGGTGGCGGCCATTTCGGTGGGGGTGGTGCAGGGCACGCCCTTGCTGGACCTGGAATACACCGAAGACGCTGCCTGCGACACCGACATGAACGTGGTCATGACCGGCGCAGGGCATTTTGTGGAGGTGCAGGGCACGGCAGAGGGGGTTCCGTTTTCACGCGCCGACATGGACCGCCTGCTCACCCTGGCCGAAAAAGGTGTGACCGAGTTGGTGGCCTTGCAGCAGGCAGCGCTTGCTGAAAAACATAGCTGAATCATCAATATTCATGAGCGCTGGACGCCGAATTTGTTTAAAAAATGAAACTGGTACTTGCTTCCAACAACCCTGGCAAGCTGGCTGAGCTGGCCGCACTCTTTGCACCCCTGGGTGTGGACTTGGTGCCCCAGTCCGCCCTGGGCGTCACCGAGGCCGAGGAGCCCCACTGCACCTTCGTGGAAAACGCCCTGGCCAAGGCCAGGCACGCCGCGGCGGCCACGGGCTTGCCCGCCCTGGCCGACGATGCGGGCCTGTGTGTGGACGCCTTCGGTGGCTTGCCCGGCGTGCAGACCGCCCATTACGCCACCCAGTTTGGTTACCCCAAGGGCGATGCCAGCAACGTGCGGGCGCTGCTGGAGCAGCTGCAGGGCCAAGCCAACCGGCGCGCGGCCATGGTCAGCACCCTGGTGGCCGTGCGCCACCCACAAGACCCGGAGCCCCTGGTGGCCGTGGGGCGTGTGCAAGGCCTCATCACCACCGAGCCCGTGGGCAGCAACGGTTTTGGGTTTGACCCGGTCATGTACCTGCCCGAGTTTGGCCAGACGTTTGCCCAACTGCCCACCGACGTGAAAAATGCCCACAGCCACCGGGGCCGCGCCAGCGCACTCATGGTGGCGCTGATGCAGGAGCGCTGGTTGACGGCGGGTGCCTGAGGCATGGCCACCCCCCACATTGCCAACATCCCCGTGGTGAGTGCGCCCACCGAGGGTCAGGCACAGCCGGGGTCGGGGGTCGACCTGGCCAACCCTGCCGAGGCCGCCGAGCGGGCGTTTGACGTGGTCCACCTCATGCGGCCTGGTACCTTGCAGCTGCCCAGTTTGCCGCCGCTGGCGCTGTACATCCACCTGCCGTGGTGCCTGAAAAAATGTCCCTACTGCGACTTCAATTCCCACGAGTGGCGGGGCGACCCTGCGGCTGGCATGGGTGGTTTGCCCGAGCAGCCTTATCTGTCCGCCTTGCGGGCCGACCTGGAAGCCACGCTGCCGCTGATTTGGGGCCGCACCGTGCACAGCATTTTCCTGGGCGGGGGCACGCCCAGCCTGTTCTCGCCAGCGGCAATTGACCAGCTGCTGTCGGACGTGCGGGCCCGTGTCAAGCTCGATGCCGATGCGGAGATCACGCTGGAGGCCAACCCCGGTACCTTCGAGCGGGACCGCTTCCGGGCCTACCGCGCGGCTGGGGTCACCCGGCTGTCGGTGGGGGTGCAGAGTTTCAACGACGCCCACCTGACCGCGCTGGGGCGCGTGCACAACCGGGCCCAGGCGCTGGCGGCGGTGGAGGAGGCAGCCCAGTCCTTCGACACCTTCAACCTCGACCTGATGTACGCGCTGCCCGGCCAAACCCTGGCCGAATGCGAGCAGGACGTGCGCACCGCGCTGGCCCTGGCGCCACCCCACCTGTCGGTGTACCACCTGACCATTGAGCCCAACACGCTGTTTGCCAAATACCCGCCCGTGGTGCCGCCAGACGACGAGGCCTACGCCATGCTCGACACCATCACCGAGCACACTACGGCGGCGGGCCTGGCGCGTTACGAAATATCGGCCTACGCCCGAGCAGGTCACGGGTGCTGGCACAACCAAAACTACTGGCAGTTTGGCGACTACGTGGGGCTGGGTGCTGGTGCCCACAGCAAGCTGAGTTTTGCCCACCGCGTGGTGCGCCAGGTGCGCGCCCGCGACCCGGCGCTGTACATGCAGCGTGCCCTGAGTGGCCATGCGGTGGTGCAGCACACCGAGGTGGCGCGCAGCGAGCTGCCGTTTGAATTCATGCTCAACGCCCTGCGCCTGCAGGGCGGTGTGCCGCTGGCGTTGCTGAGCGAGCGCACCGGCCTGCCGCTGGGGGCTTTTGAGAAAGCCCTGACAGAGGCCGAACGCCTGGGTCTGCTGGGCCGAGACCTGCAGCGCATCTGGCCCACCGAACGCGGATTTGACTTCCTGAGTGATTTGCAGGCACTCTTCCTGCCTTGATCCGGTGGGCCGCCAGCCCTGCAGGCGGTCCACCCACACCCGGAGGTCAGACATGTTTTCAATCTACGGCGTGAACGGTCCCGTGTTTCGCGGCCCCATGGAAGAGCTCAAGCGCGTGTCACGCACGCTGGGGCTGGCCCGCGTCCGGCGCATCGACCCGGTGCGCGAGCACATGCTGGACGTGGACAGCCAGGGTGCACAACCGCTGGGCCAGCACCCCGTCAAAGGGGCGGGCAACGCGGTGGGGCAGCAGGCACGCAGTGAATACGCCCGTGTGCAACAGCCCGCCGTGGTGGCCCGTCGACCGCTGCGCAGCGTGGCCGACGTGATGAGTGCGCGGGTGCTGTCGGTGCCCGACACCGCCACCCTGCAGCAGGCGTGGGAGGCCATGGCCGATGCGGGTGTGGGCCAGGCGCCGGTGGTCAACGCCCAGGGGCGCCTGGTGGGTTTGCTGACCCGCGCCGAATTGCTCAGCCTGGAGCGCCTGCCCTCACCCGACACACCCGCCCTCGCGTGGCGGGCGTGGCTGATGCAGCCCGCCTCCCAGGTCATGCTCAGCCCGGTGCCGGGTGTGACCCCCGACATCGACATCCGCCGCGTGGCCCAGGTGCTGCTGGACACGGAGTTTCCCGGGCTGCCCGTGGTGGATGCGCAAGACCAGCTGCTGGGGTTTGTGTCGCGCACCGACATCCTCAAGGCCATCGTGCATGATCCACCGCTCGACCTGTGGAGCTGAACCTTGCCGCGCATACAAATCACCCCCGCCCCACGCTACCCGTTTGTCACCGACATCACCATCTACATCAGCCACGTGAACCAGGGAGGACACCTGGACAACGCACAGCTGCTGACCCTGGTGTCGGAGGCGCGGGTGCGGTTTTTCAAGTCACTGGGCTACTTTGAGTCGGGCGTGGAGGGCGCCTGGATTGTGGTGGGCGACATCGTTGCCCAGTACAAGTCAGAGGGCTTTCACGGTGATACCATGCGCGTGGCCATGGCCCCGGCCGATTTCAACCCCTACGGCTTCGACCTGCAGTTCCGCATGACCGACCAAGCCAGTGGCCGCGAGGTGGCGCTGGGCAAAGTGGGCATTGTGTTTGTCGGCGGCGAAGCACGCCGGGTGACCCCCATCCCGCCCGCCTTCATGGCCAAGGTGCAGGCACTGTGACCGGATGGGCAGCCGCACGCGGGTTGCATCCGGCATGAAAAAACGCGCCACCTGGGCGCGTTTTGTGTGTCTGGCGGAAGAGGTGAGATTCGAACTCACGGGCCCTTGCGAGCCGCCGGTTTTCAAGACCGGTGCAATCGACCACTCTGCCACTCTTCCTGTGTGTCGA
>PNML01000094.1 GCA_013823635.1 Polaromonas sp.
CAAAACACCCCCCACCCACAGCGTTGTAGGTCAGCGGTGTGTGCCTGCGAGATTTGGACGTACGGAGCCAGCTCGTCGCTTCGGCGCTGAGGTCGCGTGAGTTCGCCACAGCACAGTTGAACTTAAGAGCAAACTTCACTTGCCCCGTCGCGCCTTCCACTGCTACACCCGGCGCCGCATCCATGACTCCCGCTTGATGCGTTGAAAAATGTGGTCGCGGGGTATTGAGCCCTCTCCTCCACTTTGTGTGTAGGAAACGGATTTATACAAACCAGAGAACACCTCTACCCACCTAGGTAGCGGTGCGATTGCCGAAATCCGCGTGCCGTGATACATTTTCTGGGCGTCGTTTTATGTCACAGTCATGTCGCAAACAACGGCGTTTTGGCATCAATCGGTTGCAAAGCATTGCGAGTCAATGCGCGTAAGTGGTTGATTTTGTTACAAGTTGAGTGTCGTGATTCAAGCGCTTGACGTGTGGAATTTCCTTGAAAATCCGCGTGTCGATGGTTCGATTCCGTCCCAGGCCACCAAACACAAAAAGCGACCCTCGCAAGACGGTCGCTTTTTTGTTGGCTTGCCGCCGTTGTCAGTGCCCGACCTCAGGGTCATCAGGTTTGCTGAGTTTGACATAAAAATGGCCTCCAGCGCTTGATTTGAAAACACAGTTTGCTATGCCTTCTTCCAACATCCCCCGCCCATTGCTGTCCCCTGTTTCCGACCTGCCCGAGGGCGTGCAGCGTGTGGTCGCAGAGCTGGCGCGGCTGGGTCATGCGCAAACGCCCGTCATGCTCAGCGACGCCGCGCGCACCGCGCAGCAGGCGGCCGATGCACTGGGTGTGGCGCTGGGGCAGATTGCCAAGAGCATCATTTTTCGGCGCAAACCCGACGGCGTGGCGGTGCTGGTGGTCACCTCCGGTGATCGGCGGGTGGACGAGGCACGGGTGCAGGCGCTGGTGTGTTCGTCGCAGGAAACAGCTACCTTGATGGGCCATGAAGGGGCAGTGTTCAAGCTGGGTCGGGCCAATGCGGATTTCGTGAAGCAGGCGACGGGTTTCTCCATTGGCGGTGTGTCGCCGCTGGCCCACGCCACGCCGCCCGTCACCCTGATTGACCGGGACCTGTTTCGGTTTGACGAGGTGTGGGCCGCTGCGGGTCACCCGCACGCGGTGTTCCGCCTGTCTCCCCACGACCTGGTGGCCTGGACGGGAGCCCCGGTGGCCGACGTGGTGTTGGTGGAAACGCCACAATCGCCTCCATGAATGTTTCTGCCTCCCCAGCCGTGCCCCGTGTGAGCTTGCAAGCCGCACAACGGAAATACCCGCACCTCAGCGTGCCTTCTCCCTGCGTGGGGGTGTGCAAAATGGATGCCGAAAGAGGCTGGTGTTCGGGGTGTTACCGCAGCCTGGAAGAAATTGCCGGGTGGAGCCGCATGCCCGACAGCGACAAACGTCGCCTGTGGGTGCAGGTGGAAGCGCGGCAGGCCGCCGCCCTGGGCGAGGCCATTTCCCGGCCGGAGGTTCAGACGTGAAGGACATCACCTTTTATTTCGACCCGATTTCGCCTTATGCCTGGCTGGCGTTCGAGCGGCTGCCACAGGTGCTGGCGGGCAGTAGCTACCGGGTGATTTACAAGCCGGTGCTGTTTGCCGCCCTGCTCAAGGCCCATGGGCAGTTGGGGCCAGCCGAAATTCCCACCAAGCGCGACTGGACCTATCGGCACGTGCAATGGCTGGGGCATCACTTGGGCGTGCCTTTGCAGATGCCCGCCGCGCACCCGTTCAACCCGTTGCCGCTGTTGCGCCTGGCCGTGGCGTGTGCCCAGCCGGACGCACCCGGTGCGTGCAACCGCTGGGTGGCCGCCAAGGTCATGGGCCACGTGTGGCAAGCCGGTGGTGACGCGGCATCACCAGAGCGTCTGGCGGTGTTGCAGGTCACACTGGGTGAGCACATGTCCCAACGCGGGCTGGAGATGGACGATCCGGAAGGTGCCGTCGTCAAGCAGCAACTGCGCCGCAACACCGAAGAGGCGCTGGCACAGGGCGCATTTGGTGTGCCCGCCTGTGTGGTGGACGGGCGTTTGTTCTGGGGGCTGGATGGCTTGCCCATGCTCAAGGCCTACCTGGATGGGGATGCGTGGTTCTCCACCGACCAGTGGGCCCACGCCGCCGCCCTGCCCGTGGGTGTTCAGCGCGTGCCGGTTTGACCTGGCACACCTCCCCGTGCTTTCCCGCATCGGGTGGGGCGAGGCAGGCCGTAACATCAGGGGTTGTCCTTTCACACCGGAGATGATCCATGTTCAAAAAAATCCTCGTCCCCTCTGACGGTTCCACCCAGGCCCACAAGGCCGCCGAGGTGGCCGCAGACCTGGCCAAGAGCCAGGACGCCCAGATCGTGGGCATTTACGTGATCGACCCGTTTCCGTTCATCGGCATTGGCGATGCTTCTGCGGTGGGGCTGCAGGCCTACATGTCCGAGGCCCAGGCGGCGGCGGGCAAGTCGCTGTCCATGATCCGCGAGATGTGTGAGGCGCGTGGGGTGGCCTACGTTGGTGACACCATCGAGCGCAGCACCGCCTACGAGGGCATTCTGGAAACGGCTGAGGCCGAAGGCTGCGACCTGATCGTGATGGGGTCGCATGGCCGCAAGGGCATCCAGGCCTTGATACTGGGCAGCGTGGCGCAGAAGGTGCTGACCCACGCCAAGGTGCCCGTGCTCATCATCAAGGGCTGACGGCTCAGTCTTCCCCTTGGACCGCGTGGGCCAATGCGGGGCCCACCGCCTGCATCAGCACCTTGATGCGCATGGTGTGCCGCAGCTCCTTGTGGGTGATCAGCCACAGGGGGGTGCGCAACTCGGCGATGGGTGCCGTCAGCGGTTGCAGTTCCGGGCAGGTTTTTTCCAGAAACGACGGCAGCAAGGCCATGCCCAGACCGGCGCGCAGCATGGCCAGCGCGCTGTCAAAGCCATCCACCCGCAACACCACGGCGGCGTCGGGCACATGTTCGTCCAGCCAGCGGTCAAATTTCAGGTCGCGTGCGTCGCGCTCAAACGATACCCAGCGCTTCTGCGTGACCAGTTCTTCGACGCTGTGCAGGCTGGGTCGCAGTCCGGGCTGCTGGATCCCGTAGACCTTGAAGTCCAGCAGGGCAATCTGGCGCCCCACCAGCCAGTCGGGCACGGCATCCGCCACCCGCAGCGCCACGTCGGCCTCGCGCCTGGCCAGGCTCAGGTGATCGCGTGAGGTCAGGAACTCCAGCGTCACTGCGGGGAAGGCCGCGGCAAATTGCTTCAACACCGGGGGCAGCAAGTGGTTCACCACCACGCCGGCAGCGGTCACCCGAACGTGCCCGCTGGGCTTGAGGTCCTGGCCCAGCACCCGCAGTTCCGCATCCCTGGCCAGGGGGGCCATGGCTGCGGCGGCCTGCACCAGTTCATCCCCCGCGCTGGTGGGGGTGTAGCGCCCCCGCATCCGGTCAAACAAGCGCGCCTTGAGCCGGGTTTCGATGGCATCGAGCTTGCGCAGCAAGGTCACATGCGACAACGCCAGGCTTTCGGCCGCGGCGGCCATGCCACCGTGCTGGGCGATGGCCAGCACGGTTTGAAAGTCGGTCCAGCCCAACAGCATCAGGTTGGCCCTTTGCGGGTCGTCCATGCTGCGGGAGAGGTCGTCTTTGGTATTGGTTTTCATTTTTGAAAATGCAAACTAATAAATATGGATTTGCCTGATCGTAAATGAAAACTTAGACTGAAACTCAGCAAGCATCTTTCCGTGCCTGCCCCCACCAGGAGTCACCCATGAGCCGTCACACCCCCTCAGACATCGACTTGGCCGGCATGGATGTCGCCGCAGTGGCCAGCATGCTGCGCCGCGTGCAGGGCGTGGACAACGCCTACCGGTCGCTGGCCGAAAAAATGGGGCAGTTGTACCTGCACGCCGACGAAGCCGGTTTGGTGGGCGTGACCCGGATGCTGGACAAACCCATGCGCAACGCCTCGGACAACCAGCAGGCTTTTTCGGCCCTGCTGTCCGAACTCCAAATGAAGGCCAACCAGCACGGTTGAACCCCCTTTGATTGCCTTGGCCTCGCACCTTGTGTGCTGCGCCCTCCCTTCAACGACCCCACACACGGAGTATTCACCCATGACCCACACCCCACCTTCCCAGGCACGCTGGAGTCGCAGCGCCGCCGCCGTTCTGGCCGTGACCGCCGCCATGTTTCTGGGCGCCTGCGCCAGCAGCAAAGGCGCACCGCCCGTGGCCGAAATGGCCACTGCCCGGGCCTCCATCACCCAGGCCGAAGCGGCGGGCGCCGGGCTATTGGCCCCGGTGGAGCTGCTGTCCGCCCGCGACAAACTGGTGCGCGCCGATGCCGCCATGCAGAGCGAGCAGTTCGAGCAGGCGCGCCGCATGGCCGAGCAGGCGTCAGCGGACGCCGAACTGGCCGAGCGCAAGGCCCGGGCCGACAGGGCGCGACAGGCCGCCAAAGAACTGGAGCGGGCCAACGCCACCCTGAAGCAGGAAACCGGTGTCCGCCCGATCAAGTGACCGGCCACCGTCCACTGACACACCAAGCCAGCCCCGATGGGCCTGGCTCCCCACCCCGAATAGCAAGGATTGACCCATGACCCCTCCACACATTGGCCGTCTGCGCCTGGCCCTGTTGCCCGCCGCCGCCGTTTTGCTGGTGGCCTGTGCCGCCACCCCCACCAGTACCCCCGCCCTGGACCAGGCCCGCGCGCTGTATGCCCAGGCCGCCGCCGACCCGAACGCTGCCCGCAGCGCGCCCCTGGAGCTGCGCCGAGCCCAGGAGTCGTTGTCCCGCGCGGAGGCAGCGCTCAAGGCCGGAGAGGACATGACCGCGGTGGAGCACCATGCCTACGTGGCGCGCCAACGGGCCTCCACAGCGCTGCAGGCGGCCGACATTGCCCGCTCCGAGCAGGCGGTGGCGGCGTCGGCGGGTCAGCGTGACCGCATCCTGATGGACGCCCGTTCGCGGGAGGCCGAGCAACGCGCCGCCGAGGCGCAGAAGGCCCGCGAGTTGGCGGAGCAATCCCGCCTCCAGGCGGAGAAGGACCGCGCCCTGGCCGAACGCGCACGCTTGGATGCCCAGAAAGCCACCGCCGACGCCGAGCAGGCGCGCCAATCTGCCGAGGCCCAGCTGGCAGCGGCCCAGGCGGCACACGCCAAGGCGGCCAAACTGCAAGCGCAGTTGGCAGAGCTGCAGGCCAAGCAGACCGACCGTGGCATGGTGCTGACGCTGGGCGATGTGCTGTTTGACACGGGCCGGGCCGAACTCAAGGAGGGTGCATTGCGCACCGTGGACCAGCTGGTGGCCTTCCTGAAAGACAATCCGGAGCGGACCCTGGCCATCGAGGGATACACCGACTCGGTGGGCAGCGAGGTCTACAACAGGGGCCTGTCTTTGCGGCGTGCCGATGCGGTCAAAGCCGCGTTGACGCAGCGTGGCGTGGACGCCAGCCGCATCACCACCCAGGGCCTGGGCGAGGCCAGTCCTGTGGCCAGCAACACCACGGCCGAGGGGCGGCAGCGCAACCGCCGGGTCGAGATCGTGATCTCCCACACCCGATGACCACGGGCTGACCGCCCCACCGCCCCCGGGCCTCGGTCGGGGGCCACCAAGCACCGGGCCCTCGCCCGGTGTTTTTTTGGGAAGATGCGTCACCTGATGAACCAGAAAGGGAACCATGCGTGCAGAAGAACTTGGGCAATGGGCCACCGCCTGGCTGTTTCACCCGCTGCTGACCCTGGGGGGCACCACCCTCAGCCTGGCCACCCTGGTGCTGGCGATGTTGTTCCTGGTGGGCATCTGGTGGGTTGCCAGCCTGGTGGAGCGGGCGCTGGTGCGGGTGGTGCAGCGGCGAGGCACGGTGCACAACCAGGCCAGCATGCACGTGCTCAGCCGCCTGCTGCGCTACTTCATCTGGCTGGTGGGCACCTTCGTGGGCCTGAACCTCATGGGCATAGACCTCACCGGCGTGGCCCTGCTGGGCAGCGCCTTTGCGGTGGGCCTGGGTTTTGGCCTGCAGAACATCTTCAGCAACTTTGTGTCCGGGGTCATCATCCTGCTGGAGCGCAGTCTGAAAGTGGGTGACTTCGTGGACCTGCAATCGGGCGTGCGCGGGGTGGTGCGTGAAATCGCCATGCGTTACACCCGTGTCACCACCAACGACGCCGTCGATGTGCTGGTGCCCAACGCCGAGTTCATCAACGGGCGCGTCACCAACTGGACGTTTGACGACGCCTTTCGCCGCTTGCGCGTGCCCTTTGGGGTGGCCTATGGCACCGACAAGGAGCGGGTGCGCGAGGCGGGCATCGCGGCGGCCGTGAAGGTGCCGGGTGTGCTGCATTCGGAGGGGCGTCAGCCCGCGGTGTGGCTGGTGGCCTATGGCGACAGTTCGGTCAACTACGAGCTGGTGGTCTGGGCGGAACACTCGCTGACCACCGCGCCCGCTTCTGCCCACGCCAAGCTGATGTGGGCGCTGGACGACGAGTTGAACGCCCGCGGCATTGAAATCCCCTTCCCCCAGCGGGATCTTCACCTGCGCTCGGGCTCGCTCACCGTGCGCATGGCGCCTGGTGAAACCAGCGGTACGGTGTCTGTGCCATGAACCACGAACAACTGCTCATCCTTGGCATCCTCACCGTCACGGTGGGCTTGTTCCTGTGGGGTCGCTGGCGCCATGACATGGTGGCCACCGCGGCTTTGCTGGTCTGTGTGCTGGCGGGCCTGCTGCCCGCCGAGCAGGCTTTCGCGGGTTTCGGACACCCCGCCGTCATCACCGTGGCCTGTGTGCTGGTGCTCAGCCGTGGGTTGCAGGCCACGGGCGCGGTGGATGTGCTGGCACGCCACGCCCTGCCCGCCAATGCCGGGCCGGTCTGGAGCATGACGGCGCTGATCGGGCTGGGGGCTGTGCTGTCGGGCTTCATGAACAACGTGGGGGCCATGGCCCTGCTCATGCCCGTGGCCATCCAGCTGGCCAAACGGCTGGGGCTGCCGCCGGGGCAGCTGCTCATGCCGTTGGCGTTTGGCACCATCCTGGGTGGCATGACCACACTCATCGGCACGCCGCCCAACCTCATCGTGTCGGGTTTTCGGGCGCAGCATGGCGCGGGCAGCTACGGCATGTTCGACTTCACCCCCGTGGGGCTGGCGGTGGCCTTGGCCGGCGTGTTGTTTGTGGTGCTGGTGGGCTGGCGGCTGGTGCCCGCCCGCAAGCAGGTGGGCATGGAGGGCTTCGAGGCCGGCGCCTACCTGACCGAGGCCCGCGTGCCCGAGGGCAGCCAGTCCGTCGGCAAAACGCTGAGGGACATCGAGCACTCGCTGGAGCCCGCCGGGGCCCAGGTGGTGGGCCTGGTGCGGCACGAGCTGCGCATGATTGCCCCCAACCCCTGGCGCAAGGTCCTGGCCGGGGACATCCTGGTCATCGAGGCCGAAGCTGAGGCCCTCGCCAACGTGCTCAGCGAGCTGGGCCTGAAGCTGGAGGAGGCCCAGCGCCCACGCGAGAAGGACCCGGCCACCGACGCTGACGCGCCAACCCCCAAAGACGCCGCCGACGCCACCGACACAGCCGATGCCCACACCGAGGTGGTGCTGACCGAGCTGGCCATGTTGCCCGGCTCGGTGCTGGCGGGCCGTTCGGCCAGCGACATGCTGCTGCGCACGCGCTACGGCATCAACCTGCTGGCGGTGTCGCGCCAGGGGCGCCGCTCGCTGGTGCGCCTGCGCTCCATGGCCCTGCAGCCCGGCGACCTGCTGCTGATGCAGGGGCCGCCCGATGCCATCGCCGAGTTCGCTGCCGACGCCGGTTGTGTGCCGCTGGCCGCGCGTGAGCTGCGCATCCCCAACCCGCGCAAGGCCTGGCTGGCGGGCGGCATCATGGCGCTGGCGGTGGGGGGAGCGGCCTTTGGTCTGCTGCCCGCCGCCATCTCCTTTGCCTGCGGCGTGCTGGCCAGCATGGTGTGGCGCACCGTGCCCCCCCGCGCGGTGTACAGCGCCATTGACTGGCCGGTGGTGGTGCTGCTGGCGGCCCTCATCCCGGTGGCGGGGGCGCTGGAGTCCACCGGCACGGCCAAGGTGCTGGCGCGCCTGCTGCTGGAGCACGTGGCCCAGGGCCACGCGGTGGTGGGGCTCACGCTCATCCTGGTGGTCACCATGTTTTTGTCCGACCTGATGAACAACGCGGCCACCGCCGCCGTCATGTGCCCCATTGCACTGGGCACCGCTGCGGCACTGGGTGTGAGCCCCGACGCTTTTCTGATGGCCGTGGCCATCGGGGCGTCGTGCGCCTTTCTCACCCCCATCGGACACCAGAACAACATCCTGATTCTGGGCCCCGGGGGCTTCCGGTTCGGTGACTACTGGCGCCTGGGCTTGCCGCTGGAGCTGCTGGTGGTGGTCATCAGCGTGCCGCTGCTGCTGGTGGTCTGGCCCCTCTGATGCCTTCACCCATGGACACCAACCTCTCCCGTCCCCTCACCGACAGCGAGCTGATTGCCCAGGCCCTGGCCGACGGCAAGAACAAGCGCGTGCGCAAGCTGCTGCAACGGTTGCACCCGGCCAAGGTGGCCGCCCTGCTGGAACGGCTGGAGCCCCCGTTGCGCAGCGCCCTGTGGCAACAGGTGGATGCCACGCTGGAGGGTCGCATCCTCGCTCACCTCAATCCCGCGCTGCGGGTGCAGTTGGCGGGCGAGTCCCTGGAGGCCGCCGGTGCCAGCGGCAGCGCCCCCGATGTGGCCAACCAGCTCGACGCCGTGCGGCGCGCCCTGGGGCTGGGGCGTTTGAAGCGGGTGGGCAAAATCCTGGCCCGCATGCACCCCGCCAAGATCGCGGGATTGCTGGAGGCCCTGCCCCCCACCGAGCGCCTGGCGCTCTGGAGCATGGTGGAGACCGAGCGCACCGGCAAAGTGCTCACCTACCTGCACGATGAAATCCGCAACGCCCTGGCGCTGGACCTGGACCTGGACGACCTGGTGGCCGCTGCCCAGCACCTGGAGCTGGACGACCTGGTGGACCTGATCCAGCACCTGCCCGGCGGGCTGGGGGGGCAGTTGCTGCAGGCCACCAGCGGCACCCGGCGCGAGCAGCTGGAGTCCATGCTGTCCTACCCCGAGGACTCGGCCGGTGGCCTGATGAACGCCGACGCCATCGCCGTGCGCGCCGACGTGAAGGTGGGCACCGTGTTGCGCTACCTGCGCCTGCTGGAAACCCTGCCGCCGCAAACCGACATGCTCATGGTGGTGGACCGCCAGGGCCTGTACCAGGGGGGGCTGCGCCTGAGTTCCCTGGTCACGGCTGACCTGTCGTTGCGCGTGGCCGATGTGATGCACACCGACGTGGCCGGCATCCCGGTCGACACGGAGAGCCTGGATGTGGCCAAGTTGTTCCAGGACCTGGACCTGCTGTCCGCCCCCGTGGTCGATGCCCAGCAGCGTTTGCTGGGCCGCATCACCGTGGACGATGTGGTGGACCTGATCCGCGAGGACTCTGACCGCTCACTGATGCACATGGCCGGTCTGGACGACGAGGCCGACATGTTTGCCCCCGTGCTGGTCAGCTCACGGCGGCGGGCGGTGTGGCTGGGCATCAACCTGGTCACGGCCTTTCTGGCGGCCTGGGTCATTGGCCGCTTCGAGGCCACGCTGGCGCAGCTGGTGGCGCTGGCCGTGCTCATGCCCATCGTGGCCAGCATGGGCGGCATCGCGGGCAGCCAGACCCTCACCCTGGTGATACGTGGCCTGGCCATGGGCCAGATACAGAAGGGCAACATGCGCATCCTGCTCAACCGGGAGGTGGGCATTTCACTGCTCAACGGCGTGTTGTGGGCCGTGGTCATTGCGCTGCTGGTGGTGGCCTGGTTCGGGGACTGGGGCCTGGGCGGTGTGCTGGGGCTGGCCATTTTCATCAACCTGCTGTGTGCGGCGCTGGCTGGGGTGACCATCCCGCTGGTGCTGGACCGCATGGGCATAGACCCCGCGCTGGCAGGCAGCGTCATCCTGACCACCGTGACCGATGTGATCGGGTTTTTCGCCTTCCTGGGCCTGGCCACCGTCTGGTTGCTCTGAAATCCCCGCCCCGGCGCGGGACGGGGGCGCTCCGTAGAATGTTCGGCTCCTTGTTTGGGGCCACTCCATGTCTGCTTCGCACCCGCCGTCCCGTTCCGCATCTGCCAGCCATGGCCCCGACGACCAGGGCCTCATCCGCATCCGGGGCGCACGCCAGCACAACCTCAAGGGCGTGGACCTGGACATCCGCACCGGCGAGTTGACCGTGGTCACCGGCCCCAGCGGCTCGGGCAAGTCCAGCCTGGTGTTCGACACCCTGTTTGCCGAAGGCCAGCGCCGCTACGTGGAAACCTTCAGCGCCTACGCCCGCCAGTTTCTGGACCGCATGGACAAGCCCGCCGTGGACCGGGTGGACGGCGTGCCCCCCGCCATCGCCATCGACCAGACCAACCCCGTGCGCAGCTCGCGTTCCACCGTGGGCACCATGACCGAGCTGAACGACCACCTGAAACTGCTGTTCGCCCGGGGTGCCCAGCTGTTCGACCAGGTCACCGCCCAGCCCGTGCAGCACGACAGCGCCGAGACCATCCGGGCTGAGCTGCAGCGCCGCGTGGCCGCTGCCACCGTGAATGGCGTCGAGCCCCGGCTGGTGGTGACCTTCCCGGTCGCGCTGCCCGCCGACACCACCGCGCCAGACGTGGAAGCCTGGCTGGCCGCCAGCGGCTACACCCGCGTGCAGGCCGAGCGCGTGGTGACGGTCGATGCCGATGCAGACGCCAAGGAAACCAAAAAACCAGCCAAAAAAACCGCAGCTAAAAAGTCAATACCATCAAGCGATGGAGGCCAAAAAAGCTTAAAAATACTGGACGTGGTGGCCGACCGCTTCCGCCTGGGGTCGGTGGAGCCCGCCCGGGTGATGGAAGCGCTGGAGGTGGCGCTGCGCCGCGGCCATGGCCAGGTGCGGGTGTACGCCCTGCCGGTGGAGGCCGATGCCCCGCCGGGCCTGGCGCCTGCTGCGGCGGAACCCGAGGTGTGGGCCTTTTCGGCCGCGCTGCACTGCCCCGACAGCGGCCTGAGCTATGCCGCGCCCACGCCCTCGCTGTTCAGCTTCAACTCGGCGCTGGGCGCGTGCGATGCCTGCCGGGGTTTTGGCCGCGTCATCGGGGTGGACTACGGACTGGTCATCCCCAACGACAAACTCACGCTGCGCGCCGGGGCCATCAAGCCCATGCAAACCCCCGCCTGGAAAGAATGCCAGGACGACCTGATGCGCCACGCCGAGGCCGCCGGCATTCCCCGCGACACGCCCTGGAACAAGCTCACGCCCGCGCAGCAGCAGTGGGTGATTGGCGGCAGCCCCGAGTGGAATGGCAAATGGAACCAGAGCTGGTACGGCGTGGCGCGTTTCTTCGAGTACCTGGAGACCAAGGCCTACAAAATGCACATCCGGGTGCTGCTGTCCAAGTACCGCAGTTACACCGAATGCCCCAGCTGCCACGGTGCCCGCCTGAAAACCGAGAGCCTGTTGTGGCGCATGGGCACCAAGGCGCAGGCCGACGCGGTGTTGCCTCCGCATTTGCGGTTCATGCCAGCGGGCGTGTCGTGGCGCCGGGAACAACTGGAAGCCTTGCCAGGCCTGGGGCTGCACGATCTGATGCAGTTGCCCATTGCGCGCTTGCGGTCGTTTTTCGAGGCGTTGCAGGTTTCTTTGGGTGATGTTTCTTCGCACGCTGCACCGCCAAGGGGTGAACCGCCCTCCGCACACTGCGAGCAGAGATTGTCGGGCGGCTCACCCCTTGCCGGCGCGGATTTGGGCTCACCCACCCGCAGCGCAGCGGGACGGTCGGGTGTGGGGGGCGACGATTTCTGCTCGCAGCATGAGGAGCCCCCCACACCCGATCGGCACGCCACCACACACGGCAGCCGAGGCGAAGCCACCCGACCCACCGGCGAGGCCCGCGCCCTCGACCTGCTGTTCGACGAAATCAACACACGCCTCAAATACCTGTGC
>PNML01000095.1 GCA_013823635.1 Polaromonas sp.
CCGGCAAACACGTCGCCCTGCACGCGGGCAATGGTGGGCTTCAGGCAGCTGTGGATGGTGCGCAGCATCTCGGCCAGGCAGCCCGCGTCGGCCAGGTTCTCTTCGCGGGTGTAGTCGGCCATGCGGCGCATCCAGTTCAGGTCGGCCCCGGCACAGAAGGCCGGGCCTTCGGCCGCCAGCACGATGGCGCGCACCTGCGCGTCCTGCCCCAGGGCGGTGAAGGCCTGGGTGAGCTCAGCAATGACTTCGTCGTTGAAGGCGTTGCGCACCTCGGGGCGGTTCAGGGTGATGCGGGCCACGGGCCCGGTGTGGGTGATTTGAAGGGTGCTCATGCCGGTGCCTTCACATGCGGAACACGCCGAACTTGGTCTCGGGAATGGGCGCGTTGAGCGCGGCGCTCAGGCCCAGCGCCAGCACGCGGCGGGTGTCGGCCGGGTCGATGATGCCGTCGTCCCACAGGCGGGCGGTGGCGTAGTAGGGGTGGCCCTGGTCTTCGTACTGCTGGCGAATGGGGGCTTTGAAGGCCTCTTCTTCGTCGGCGCTCCACTGGCCGCCTTTGCCCTCAATGCCGTCGCGCTTGACCGTGGCCAGCACGCTGGCCGCCTGCTCGCCACCCATCACGGAAATGCGGGCGTTGGGCCACATCCACACAAAGCGGGGGCTGAAAGCGCGGCCACACATGCCGTAGTTGCCCGCGCCAAAACTGCCGCCGATGATGATGGTGAATTTGGGCACCGCCGCCGTGGCCACCGCCGTGACCATCTTGGCCCCGTTGCGGGCAATGCCCTCGTTCTCGTACTTGCGGCCCACCATGAAGCCGGTGATGTTCTGCAAAAACACCAGTGGGGTTTTGCGCTGGCAGCACAGCTCGATGAAGTGCGCGCCCTTCAGCGCCGACTCGCTGAACAGAATGCCGTTGTTGGCGATGATGCCCACGGGCATGCCTTCGATGTGGGCAAAACCGCACACCAGCGTGCTGCCAAAGCGCGGCTTGAACTCGTGAAACTCGCTGCCATCGACGATGCGGGCAATGATTTCGCGCACATCAAAGGGCTTGCGCGTGTCGGTGGGAATCACACCATACAGCTCACTGGCCTCATATTTGGGAGCTACCGCGTCTTGTTGGAAAAGCGATGCAGGCTTCTTTTTGTTCAAATGCGACACGGCCTCGCGCGCCAGGGCAATGGCGTGCAGGTCGTTCTGGGCCAGGTGATCGGCCACGCCCGAGAGGCGGGTGTGCACGTCGCCGCCGCCCAGGTCTTCAGCCGTGACCACCTCGCCGGTGGCGGCCTTCACCAACGGTGGCCCCCCCAGAAAAATGGTGCCCTGGTTCTTGACGATGATGGTTTCGTCACTCATGGCGGGCACATAGGCACCACCCGCCGTGCAACTGCCCATGACCACGGCGATCTGCGAAATGCCCTGGGCCGACATGTTGGCCTGGTTGTAGAAGATGCGCCCGAAGTGGTCGCGGTCGGGGAACACCTCGTCCTGGTTGGGCAGGTTGGCACCGCCCGAGTCCACCAGGTAAATGCAGGTGAGGTTGTTTTGCTGCGCAATTTCCTGCGCGCGCAGGTGCTTTTTGACGGTGAGGGGGTAGTAGGTGCCGCCCTTCACGGTGGCGTCGTTGCACACGATCATGCAGTCCACCCCGCTGACGCGGCCAATGCCCGCGATCAACCCGGCGCAGGGGGCAGCGTCTTTGGTGCCGCCCTGGCCATCTTTTTCCTTGTACATGTTGAGCGCGGCCAGTGGGGCCAGTTCCAGAAACGGCGTGCCGGGGTCGAGCAGCATGTGCACGCGGTCGCGCGGCAGCAGCTTGCCCCGGGCGGTGTGCTTGGCGCGGGCGGCGTCACCCCCGCCTTGGCCCACTTGCGCCACCTGGGCGCGCAAGTCGTCCACCAGGGCGCGCATGGCTGCGGCGTTGGCCACAAAGTCGGCCGAACGCGGGTTGAGTTGGGATTCCAGAACGGTCATGGGGGTGTCTCCAGCAAGCGGTGTGTTCTTGGGGCCGGGTGGCAGCTTCAGCCCACTGTAGCGGTGCACCGGGCTGGCCGCAATCGGGTGCTGCCCGCCCGTGCCTTCAGCCTTGAGCATAGGCGTGGGGGTGGTGTGAAGTGGGTCACCATGGTTGCAAATCCTGCCAGTGCTTTGGTTTTTTTGGCACACTGAGCACATGCCCACCGACACACCCGTTGCCGCCACCCCCATGGCCTTTGCGAGGGCCATGGCGCAGGCCTACGCCCTGCGCGGCCTCAGCCCCGAGCCCGCGCTGGCCCAGGCGCAGATTGCGCCCGAAGCACTGCACACCGCCGACGCCCACATCACCGCCGGGCAGATGGAGCGCCTGTCGGACGCCGCCATGCGCGAGCTGGACGACGAGGCCCTGGGCTGGTTCCACCGCCGCCTGCCCTGGGGCAGCTACGGCATGCTGCTGCGCGCCAGCATCAGCGCACCCACGCTGGAAGTGGCCCTCAAGCGCTGGTGCCGCCACCACGGCCTGCTGACCGACGACATCGCCCTGGACATGGCCACCGACGGCAGCGCCTTCAGCGTCACGCTGACCGAGCGCACTCCCCCGCCCTGGCTGGCGGGTGAGCTGCGCGAGTTTTGCCATGTGTCGCTGCTGCGCAACCTGCTGGGCGTGGCCAGCTGGCTGGTGGACTCGCGCATGCCGCTGCTGGGTGTGGAACTGGCCTACCCCGCACCGCCCCACGCCAGCGCCTACGCCGTGCTGTTTGCCGGGCCATGCACCTTTGATGCGACCCACACCCGACTGCACCTGGATGCCCGCTACCTGCAACTGCCGCTGCGCCGCGACGAAGCCGCCCTGCGCCAACTGTTGCAACACGCCCTGCCCCTGACGGTGCGCCACTACCGCCGCGACCGCCTGCTGGTTCAGCGCGTGCGCCAGGCGCTGGTCGCACACCCCCAGCTGAGCCACAACGCCGAAGACCTGGCCGCACAACTCCACCTGTCGGCCCGCACCCTGCACCGGCAGCTGAAAGACGAAGGCGCCAGCCTGCAAGCCCTGAAAGACGAGGTGCGCCGCACCCGCGCCATGGAGTTGCTGCACCGCACCGGCCGCCCCCTCAAACAGGTGGCCGACGCGGCAGGGTTTCAGAACGAAAAGAGCTTCATCCGCGCCTTCAAGGGCTGGACCGGCCTCACGCCCACCGAGTTCCGTCGGCGAAGCGCCTTCATTTCTTGATCATCAGCTCGTTCCTGATGCTCGACGCGCCGGGTACGGCGCGGGCAATGCGTTCGGCTTCTTCAATCTGAGACTGCTTGCCGACGAAGCCGGCCAACTGCACCTCGCCATGGGAGGTCACCACGCCAATGTCCAGACTTTTGATGTCGGCGTCCTCCAGCAATGCGGCCTTGACCCGCGCTGTCACGGCGGTGTCGTCAATGCCGCTGCCGAGTGTGGCGGGTCCACTTTTCACGGTGAGGCTGTTTTCAACAGCGACCACACCGGACACGCCACGCACCAGCTTCAAGGCCTGATCAATTTGGTTCTGATCGGCGACAAACCCGCTGAGCTGCACCGTGCCTTTGCGTGTTTCCACCTGGAAATCCAGGCTTTTGATCATCGGGTCACCCAGCAGGGCAGCCTTGACGCCAGAGGTGATCACGGCATCGTCCACCTCGTTGCCCACGGTGGTGGCCACCTTTGGGGACTCGGGCGGCGACGGGTTGCAACCCGCCGCCAACAGCGCGGCCAGGGACAGCGTGGCAGCGGCCACCAAAGAGAGGGCATGTGTGTGTTTCATGGAAAGGGTTCTCAGGTAGGTTGGGGTCAAAAAATCATCGGGCCAGGTAGCCACCATCAACGGGGTAGTAAGCCCCGGTGACGAACGAGGCCCGGGCGGAGGCCAGCCAGACCACCAACTCGGCCACTTCGTCGGGCTGGCCCAGGCGGCCCATGGGGTGGGCAGCCATCTGGTACTTCATGCCATGGAACACGCCATTCAGGTTGGTGTTGATGACCTGTGCCCACGCATCCAGTGGGTAGTCGGCCACCAGGGCGGCCACGCCGCTCACGCCAGCGTTGTTGCAGGCCACATCCAGTCGGCCATAGTGCGCCACCGTCTGGGCCACCAGAGATTCAACGTCTTCCGCAACGGCCACATCGGCCGTCACAAAAATGGCCTCACCCCCTTGGGCACGGATCAAGGCAGCAGCCTCCACACCGGCCTTGGCATGCACATCCGACAGCACCAGCCGCGCGCCCTCGCGCATGGCCATGAGCGCAATGGCCAAGCCAATGCCGGATGAGGCACCGGTGACCAGCACCACTTTGTTGTTCAACATCTCGATTCACCTTCCTCGCGCACAGCCCATTGCCGACGCTCAGGTGACCATAGTCAGCACCGGCTGTCCCGTCTGTGCGCTGGCAGACATCCGCGCATCGGCGGAGTGGCCAGCAAGGATGCCGGCCAGGCGCCCGGTGTCAGGGCATCAGGGCATCAGGCCGTCAGGGAGCCAGCGCGTGGCGCACCAGCAGCACGGCCAGCACCCCCATGGTCAGGCCGATCAGCCCATCCAGCACCTGCCAGGCCCTGGGCCGGGCGAACCAGGGCGCCAACCACCGCGCCCCAAAACCCAAGGCGGTGAACCACAGCGCACTGGCCGCGCTGGCCCCGGCCACAAACCAGCCGCGCAACGCGCCCGGCTGCTGCGCACCGATGCTGCCCACCAGCAACACCGTGTCCAGATACACATGGGGGTTGAGCAAGGTGAACGCCGCCGCCTGGGCCAATGCCGCGCCACGGCTGAGGCCCGCACCACCATCGGCCGCCCGCAAGCTGTGCGGCTGCATGGCCCGGCGCAGCGCCTGCCAGCCATACAACGCCAGAAAAGCCGCCCCCGCCAGCGCCAGCGCACGGGCCAACCCAGGCCGCTCGCCCAACGCCTGCGCCATGCCCAGCACCCCCGCCGCGATCAGCACCGCATCGGCGGCGGCACAGAACAGCACCACGCTGCCCACATGCTCGCGCCGCAGGCCCTGGCGCAGCACAAAGGCGTTTTGCGCCCCGATGGCCACGATCAGCCCCAGGCTCAGGGCCAGGCCCTGCACAAACACGGGTGCGGCGGCAGACAGGGTGTCACCCACCCAGCGCCCCCGCCAGCTCATCCATGTGTCTGAACACCCGTGCCACAGGCAGGCCGTCAAACGCGCGCCCGTGGCCTGCGGGGCAGTAGCCCCAGACGGTGGCACCGGCGGCCAGCCCGGCGCGAGCGCCGGTGGCCGTGTCTTCAATCACCAGGCAGCGGGTGGGGTCCACGCGCAGGTGGGTGGCAGCGGCCAGGTACACGTCGGGGTGGGGTTTGGAGCGTGGCAGGTCGTGCCCGCTGAAGATGCGGTCTTCAAAGTAGGGGCTCATGCCCGCCATCTCGATTTGCATCACCACCTTGGGCCGGTCTGCGCCCGAGGCGCAGGCGATGCGCCCCTGGGTGTGGCGGTGCGAGGCGGCCACGGCTTGCAGCGCGCCGGCCATGGCTTGGAGTTCGGCACGCAGGCGCTGGTCGCGCCGGGCGTAGAAGGCGCGCATCCAGTCTTCGGTCAGCGGGCGGCCGGTTTCCCGCTCGATGCGGGCGCGTTCGTCGCGCACGGCTTTGCCGATGAAGATGTGCTCACACTCCGCCTGGCTCAGCACCCAACCGGCTTCGTGGAGCATGTCGCGCAGCACGCCGTTGGTGATGGGTTCGCTGTCCACCAGCACACCATCACAGTCGAACAACACGGCATCAAACAACATAGCTATAAACCCATACCAGCAAAGCGCCAGCTACCATTTTTATTTCAAATCACCATCCACATAGAACCAGCGCCCGTCTTCTTTCACAAAGCGGCTGGTTTCGTGCAGGCGTTGGCCTTGGCCACCCACGCGGGAGCGGGCCACAAATTCCACCGTGGCGTGGGTATCGTCCTGGCGCTGGTGGCGGCGCACCTCCAGTCCCAGCCACTTCACGCCGGGCTCCAGCGTCAGCTCGGCGGGTCGGGTGCTGGCGTGCCAGGTGGCGTGCAAATGGTCGACCAGCCCCAGCACAAAGGCGCTGTAGCGCGAGCGCATGAGGGCCTCGGCATCGGACGCTGGTTCACCCGCGTGCCACGGCTGGCAGCAGGCGGCATAGGCCAGCGGCTGGGGCGTGGGGCCTTTGCCGCGGGTGAGCCCGCAGGGGCAGGCGGCAGCGGCGGGGTGCACAGGGTTCACGCGTTGGCGCCCCTGGCGGCCCGCTTGGCCGCGCTGTCTGCGTGGTGCTCGGCCAGGGTTTGCATGGGAGCCTCGGCCTTTTTCCAGGCGGCAAAACCGCCGTCGATGTGGGCCACGTTGGTCATCCCCATGTCTTGCAGGGTTCGGGTGGCCAGGGCGCTGCGCCAGCCCGCGCCGCAGAACAGCACAAACTCTTTGCCCTCGTCGGCAAACACGGGCTTGAAGTAGGGCGAGGCGGGGTCCACCCAAAACTCCAGCATGCCGCGTGGGGCCTGTATGCAGCCGGGCACCGTGCCCTCGCGCTCCAGCTCGCGCGGATCGCGGATGTCCACCAGCTGCAGACGGGGGTCGGCGGCGGCCAGCCGAGCCACCACATCGGCCACGGCGTAGGTGGTGATGTGCGCCGTGGCTTCGTCCACGAGGGTGCGGAATCCTTTGGTGATGGGCATGGGGTGTCTCCTGGTGTGGGTGGATGTCAAAGGGTGGGCCAAAGCATTTCAACGGCGCCAGAACGCGCCGGTGAACAGCACCAGCACGCTCAGCAGCTCCAGCCGGCCCAGCATCATGGCAAAGGTCAGCACCACCAGCTGGAACTCGGTCAGCACGCCAAAGTTGCTGCTGGGGCCCACGGCGCCCAGGCCGGGGCCGATGTTGTTGACGGTGGCCACCACGGCGCTGAAGGCGGTCACGATGTCCGACCCCGACAGCAGCATCAGCATGGTCAGGCCCACGGTGGTGGCGCCGTAAATGAGCATGAAGCCCAGCACGGCGGTCATGACGGATGTGGGCAGCACCTTGCGCCCCAGGGTGACGGGGTTGACCACGCGGGGGTGGATGATGCGCACCAGCTCCCGGCGGGCCTGCTTGACCAGCAACACCATGCGCACCATCTTGATGCCGCCGCCGGTGGAACCCGCGCACGACACAAAGCAGCCCAGAAACATCAGCCACACGGGCGCAAAAATGGGCCAGGTGGCGTAGTCGGTGGAGGCATAGCCCGTGGTGGTGGCCAGCGACAACACATGGAACGCACTGGCCCGCAAGGCCTCCTCCCAGCTGGTGTAGACCCCCTCCACCGTCAGCAAGCCCGTGAGCAGCAACACCGACAGCACCAGCACCCACAGGTAGGCCTGAATTTCGCGGTCGGCCAGTATGGGTTGCAGGGTGCGGCCACGGATGACCATGAAGTAGCGCACAAAGCTGATGCCCGCCAGCGCCATGAACACAATGGCCACCCCCTCGATGGCGGGGGAGTCCCAGTGGCCAAAGCTGGCGTCGTGCGACGAAAAGCCGCCCAGGCCCATGGTGGTGCACATGTGCATGAAGGCATCGGCCCAGCTCATGCCCGCCCAGCGGTAGGCCCCCATGCAGGCGGCCGAAAACGCAAAGTACACGCCCCACAGGCCACGCGCGGTTTCGGCGATGCGGGGGGTGAAGCGGTCGTCCTTCATGGGGCCGGGGGTTTCGGCCTTGTAGAGCTGCATGCCGCCCAGGCCCAGCATGGGCAGCACGGCCACCACCAGCAGCATGATGCCCAGCCCCCCGATGAGCTGCAAAAAGCAGCGCCACACGTTGACGGACACCGGCAAATCGTCCAGCCCCGACAGCGCCGTGGCCCCGGTGGCGGTGAGGGCACTCATGGCCTCGAAATAGGCCTTGACCCAGGTGATGTCGGGCACCGTCAGCCACAGCGGCAAGGCCGAATAGGCGGGCAGCGCCAGCCACACCAGGGTCACCAGCAAAAAGCCGTCCCGGGTTTTGAGCTCGCGCCGGCTGCCGTGCCCGCGCCACCACAGGGCGCCGCCAGTGACCAGGGTGAGCAAACAGCAGCCACCCCAGATCAGCACCAGCCGCTCGCTGTCCGCGGACCAGGCCCAGCCCAGCGGCACCAGAAATGTGGTGGCAAACGACACGATCACCCGGCCCAGGTTGAACCACACGGCCCGCAGGGCATCCAGCATGGGGCGAACCATGGGCGTCAACCAAAAAAGGTGGCGCTGACCTGGAACAGGCGCTCCACCTCGCGCACCAGCCGCTTGTTGGGGATGAACATCACGATGTGGTCATCGGCCTCGATCAGGGTGTCCTGGTGCGGCATCAACACCTCGGCCCCGCGGCCTTCACCGCGCACGATGGCGCCCACCCGGGTGCCGGCAGGCCACTTGACCTCGCGCACCCGCCGCCCCACCAGCTTGGAGGTTTTGGCGTCGCCACGGGCCACACCCTCCAGCGCCTCGGCGGCGCCCCGGCGCAGGCTGTGCACGGCCACCACGTCACCCCGGCGCAAATGCGCCAGCAGCTCGCCAATGACGGTTTGTGAGGGCGACACCGCGATGTCGATGGTGCCACCCTGCATCATGTCGGCATAGGCCCGGCGGTTGATGAGGGCCATGACGCGCCGCGCCCCCATGCGCTTGGCCAGCATGGCGGACATGATGTTGTCCTCGTCATCGCTGGTCAGGGCCAGGAACAGGTCCATTTCGCCCACGTTTTCTTCTTCCAGCAAACCCTCGTCGGCCCCGTCGCCATTGAGCACCAGCATGTCGCTGGAGAGCTGGCTGGCCAGGTACTCGCAGCGCTTTTTGTCGCGCTCAATCAGCTTGACCTGGCACTTGCCCGCCAGGCTGCGCGCCAGGCGCAGGCCGACCTTGCCACCACCGGCAATCATGAGGCGTTGTACCGGCTGGTCGATGTTGTGGATGGCGGCCAGCACCAGCCGGATTTTTTGCGTGTCGGCCAGCACAAACACCTCGTCGCCGGGCAGGATGCGGGCGGTCTTGAGCTGGGTCACCTCGTGGTCCTGGCGGTACAGCGCCACCACGCGCATTTCGGCGTGGGGAAAACGGTCGCGGATGTCGGCCACCGTGTGGCCCACCAACGGGCTGCCGGGGGCGGCGCGCACCGCGATCAGGCTCACCCGGCCCTCGGCGAACTCCAGCACCTGCAAGGCTTCCGGGTATTCGATGAGTTTGTGGATGTAGTGCATCACCGACTCTTCGGGGCAGATGACGTGGTCCACCGAAAAACCGTTGCGCCCCAACAGTTCGTCGCCCTCGTTGAATTCGGGCGAGCGCAGCCGGGCCACGGTGGACGGGATGTTGAACACGTCGTGCGCCACCTTGCACACGACCAGATTGGTTTCGTCCAGCGCGCTGCAGGCAATCAGCATGTCGGCGTCGGCGGCACCGGCTTCGCGCAGCACGCTGGGCTGTATGCCATTGCCCACCACACCGCGCAGGTCCAACCGGTCTTCCAGCAGGCGCAGGCGTTCGGGGTCGAGGTCGATGAGGGTGATGTCGTTCTGCTCGGATGCCAGGCTTTCGGCAACGCTCTCGCCCACCCTGCCTGCGCCCAGGATGATGATGTTCATGCGAGCACCCTTTGCGACGCGTGCCTGCGGCGTCGGACGAACGAGGCGGTGAAAAAATGGGTCATGTCAGGGGGGATTTTCAACCATCCACCCACCGGTCCCGGATCAGCCTGCCACGGGTCAGGCCAAAGCGCGCTGAATGAGGATTTTTTGCACGTCGCTGGTGCCTTCGTAAATCTGGCACACGCGCACATCGCGGTAAATGCGCTCCACCGGAAAGTCACTCACATAGCCGTAGCCACCGTGCACCTGAATGGCGTCGGAGCAGACCTTTTCGGCCATCTCGCTGGCAAACAGCTTGGCCATGGCGGCTTCTTTCAGGCAGGGCTGGCCCGCGTCGCGCAGCGCGGCCGCGTGGTGCGTGAGCGCCCGGGCGGCCTCGATTTGCGTGGCCATCTCGGCCAGCCGGAAGCCCACGGCCTGGTGGTTGAAAATGGGTTGGCCAAAGCTCTCGCGGTCTTTGGCGTAGGCCAGCGCGCACTCGAAGGCGCTGCGGGCCATGCCAATGCTTTGTGCGGCAATGCCAATGCGCCCGCCTTCCAGCGCAGACAGGGCAATCTTGTAGCCCTCGCCTTCCTGGCCAATGAGGTTCTCGGCGGGAATGCGGCAGTGGTCAAAGTTGATCTGTGCCGTGTCGCTGCTGTGCTGGCCCAGCTTGTCTTCCAGCCGTGCCACCACGTAGCCCGGCGTGGCCGTGGGCACGATGAAGGCACTCATGCCGCGCTTGCCGGCGGCCTTGTCGGTCACGGCGATGACGATGGCCACGTCACCGTGCTTGCCACTGGTGATGAACTGCTTGACACCGTTGATGACGTATTCATCGCCCTCTTTCACCGCCGTGGTGCGCAGGGCCGACGCATCAGACCCCACATGCGGTTCGGTCAGGCAGAACGCGCCCAGCATCTGCCCGGCGGCCAGCGGGCGCAGCCATTGCTCCTGCTGGGCCTTGGAGGCGTAGCGCATGAGGATGGCGTTGACGGGGCAGTTGGTCACGCTGATGACGGTGCTGGTGCCACCGTCACCCGCGGCAATTTCCTCCAGCACCACGGCCAGGGTCTGGTAGTTCAGGCCCGCACCGCCCAGCTCTTCGGGCACACAAATGCCGTAGCAGCCCAGCTCGGCCAGGCCTTGGTGCACGTCTTTGGGGAAGGTGTGCTCTTTGTCCCACCGGGCGGCGTTGGGCCAGAGTTCGGCCTGGGCGAAGGCGCGAACGGCGTCGCGCACCATGGTTTGGTCGTCGGTCAACAGCATGGGAATCCTTGCAGGAATGGGGCAATTCAGGTTGACGTTACGTTAACGTCAATCACCCCATTATTCAGCAAAACCCAGCACACCGGCAGAGGTCATTCCCCCAGACGCGCGCCCAACCCACCCGCAGGCGCGGGCGGGAGCCTGCATCAGGCCGCGACAGCAGCGGGTCGCCCGGACACGATCCCGACCTGGCTGGCCTGGCGCACCTGCTCGGCCACCAGCTCGGCGGTGGCGGCCGACAGCGTCCAGCCCAAGTGGCCGTGGCCGGTGTTGTAGAACACGTTGGCCCGGCGCCCGGCGCCCACGCGCGGCATGAGGTTGGGCATCATGGGCCGCAGGCCCGCCCACGGCACCACCTGACGGGTGTTGACACCGGGGAAGCACTGGTTGACCCAGTTCACCAGCGGGCGGATGCGGTCGGCGCGGATGTCGCGGTTCACGCCGTTGAACTCTGCCGTGCCCGCCACCCGGAAGCGGTCCACCCCCAGGCGGCTGGTGACCAGCTTGGTCTCGTCGTCCAGCAGGCTCACCTGCGGTGCGGACTGCTGGCTCTGCGCGTCCAGCAGGTTCACGGTGATGGAATAGCCCTTGACGGGGTAGATGTTCACCCGGTCACCCAGCTGGGCCGCCAGGTCGCGGCTGGCAATGCCCGCACACACCACCAGCCCGTCGAAGCGGTGGGTCTGCAACTCCGGTGCGCCACCGGCGTCGGCCGAACGGACCGACACACTGGCCTGGCGGCCGTCGCTGTCCAGGCGAACCACGTCCTGGTCGTACAGGCAACGCACGCCCAGGCGCTCGGCCGCCGCGGCGATGCCGACGGTGAACTTGTGGATGTCACCGGTGGTGTCGCTTTCGGTGAAAAAGCCGCCGTAATAGCGGCCGGCCAGGGTGGGCTCAATGGCCCGCATTTCGTCGGGGGTGACGGCGCGCCGCTCCAGCCCGCCCTTGGCCAGCATCTGCGTGACCTTGGCCGCGTGGTCAAAGCCGGCCTTGTCGCGGTAAATGTGCAGGATGCCTTTGGTTTTGTGGTCGAAATCGATGCCCTCGGCCTGCGCCCAGGCCATCAGGTGCTGGCGCGCGGCAATCGCCAGCCTGGTGGTGGCCACGGTGTTGGCCTCGTACTGGGGGATGGCGGCCAGGAACTCGGCCATCCACGACAG
>PNML01000096.1 GCA_013823635.1 Polaromonas sp.
TTGAACACCGGCAAACCCCTGCGCAACTGATGGACGCCACCACCACCCCCAACCGCATGCAGCGCAGCCTGGCCCGCCTGTCCGAGGCGCCTGGCCCCATGCAGCGCTGGGTGCGCAACCTCATCTTGCGCCGGGCCGTGCCCTTCACCGGCACGGCCAAGGTGGAGTTTGTGGACATGACACCGCAGCGCGTGGAGGTGCGGCTGGCCAACCACCGCGCCGTGCAAAACCACATCGGTGGTGTGCATGCCTCGGCCATGAACCTGCTGGCCGAAACCGCCACCGGCATGGTCGTGGGCATGAACGTGCGCGACGACTGCCTGCCCCTGGCCAAGCGCCTGGGCATGGCCTTCGTCAAGCGCGCCACCGGCGGGCTGACGGCGGTGGCCACGCTCACGCCCGAACAACAGCAAGCCCTGCGCAACAGCGACAAGGGCGAAGTCACCGTGCACGTGGTGGTGACCGACGAGGCCGGTGTGCAGCCGGTCGAATGTGAATGTGTGTGGGCCTGGGTACCCGCCCGACCCCGCCAAGCCTGAACCTCAGGCCAACAAGGAAACAACATGAAACAACTCCAGGACGCCTACATCGTTGCCGCCACGCGCACGCCCATTGGCAAGTCGCACCGGGGCTTCTTCAAACACACCCGGCCCGACGACCTGCTGGCCCACGCCCTGCGCGCCGCGCTGGCCCAGGTGCCCAGCCTGGACCCGGCCAGCATTGAAGACGTGATCTGCGGCTGCGCCATCCCCGAAGGCCAGCAGGGCCTGAACGTGGCGCGCATTGGCGCGGTGCTGGCCGGGCTGCCGAACAGCGTGGGCGGCATCACCGTCAACCGCTTTTGTGCGTCTGGCCTCTCCGCCATCCAGATGGCCGCCGACCGCATCCGCGTGGGCGAGGCCGACGTGATGATCGCTGCCGGTGCCGAAAGCATGAGCATGGTGCCCATGATGGGCAACAGCCCCAGCCTGTCGCCCAGCATCTTTGCCGACACCCAGAACGTCGAGAAATACGGCATTGCCTACGGCATGGGCCTGACCGCCGAAAAGGTGGCGCAGCAGTGGAAGGTGAGCCGTGCCGACCAGGACGCCTTTGCCCTGCAATCGCACCAGCGCGCCCTGGCCGCCCAGGCCAAAGGCGAATTTGCCGACGAAACCTGCCCCGTGGAAGTCACCGAGCGCAGCGTGAACCTGGAAACCGCTGAAGTCACCACCACCACCCGCACCGTGAGCCAGGACGAAGGGGCCCGCCCCGACACCAGCCTGGAAGGCCTGGCCAAACTGCGCCCCGCCTTCGCCACCCCCCGCCGCGCCGACATGAGCCCCACCGGCTTGGGGTCAGTGACCGCAGGCAACAGCAGCCAGACCAGCGACGGTGCAGGCGCATTGATTTTGGCCAGCGAGGCGGCCATCAAGCGCTTTGGCCTGACGCCACTGGCCCGCTTCGTCAGCTACGCCTCACGCGGCGTGCCCCCGCACCTCATGGGCATCGGCCCGGTGGAAGCCATCCCCGCCGCGCTGAAAAACGGCGGTATCACCCAGAACGACCTGGACTGGATCGAACTGAACGAAGCCTTTGCCGCCCAAAGTCTGGCCGTCATGAACACCCTGGGCCTGGACCCCGCCAAGGTCAACCCCAACGGCGGTGCCATCGCTCTTGGGCACCCGCTGGGCGCCACCGGCGCCATCCGCGCCGCCACCGTCATCCACGCCCTGCGCCGCCACCACCAGCGCTACGGCATGGTGACCATGTGCGTGGGCATGGGCCAGGGCGCGGCGGGGATTTTCGAGCGGGTGTGAGGCTTGGCTGCGCCGCTTGGGCGCGGGGCGCTCCGCCCTGCGATGCAGGTGGTTTTGAGGTAAAAACATGCTCTAGCGCTTGATGCATATAGAAAATCAGCTATTGAATTAATTTCATGGCTGACTTTTTAATTGGGGCGGGCGGTAGGGGTTGTTTTCGTTGATGAATCAAATGGTTGGCTACATTGCCTGCCGACTTTCAACCCGCTGGATGGATTGCCGTTCACGATGTCACCGATGCGGCTGGGGGGCGCCTCCATGTCGGTGGCCAGTTGCCGGGCGGTGAACTTCAGCGTGGGTGAGCGGGTGTCGTTTCAGCCCGATGGGCATCCGCTGCTGTTTGCCACCATCGTCAAATACAACCGCAAAACCGTCACCCTCATCACCGGGGGGCGGGCAGCAGTGGAATGCGGCCCCGACGTTCTTGCGCAAGCTCACCCCCATGGGTCCGGTGGCTTGGCCTGCCCGCGCGGGCACGGCCTTCGTGTCACCCCCCCCTTGCCCGGCCTTGGCAGCCACGTGCGGTGGCCTGAAGCGGGTCCATGTGGTGTCAATGGAGGTGCGGTGTCATGGTTGTTGAGCGAAGGGGTGGGGTGGTTGGTGCGTGTCTCGCGCTGGTGTTGGGTGCCTGTGCCAGTGCGCCGCCTTCCGCCGGGCGCAGCCAGTCGGTGGTGGCCGTGGCGGTCAGCCGTGCCTGGGTGGACGGGCGGGCGGTGGACCACATCACCACCGACGTGTCCGATGCCGCCACCGCCCGCGCGATGGGGGCCAACCATGTGCCGCGCTTGGCCGATGCGCTGCCTTTCTCTGGGCGGCCCGCTTTGCTGGAGCGGGTGTATGCCTTTGTCTGAAGAAGCGCTGCTGGCCGCTGAGGAGCGGGGCGACGTGACGCTGGAACTCACCGGCACCGTGGTCAACTGCCCCGTTCTGCGTTCAGCCGATGGCACGCCTTTGGGCGTTTTGCGCTGACGGGTGCATTCTGGGCAGTGACAATCCAGGGTTCTCCACACCGATACCCATGACGCCCCATGAAAACCATCACCCTCAAACCCGGCAAAGAAAAATCGTTGCTGCGCCGCCACCCCTGGGTGTTTGACGGTGCCGTGGCCAAAGGCGGTGGCGACCCCGGCGAGACCGTGCGCGTGCACAGCGCCGAGGGCCAGTTTCTGGCCTGGGGCGCGGTGTCGCCCAGCTCCAAAATCCGGGTGCGGGTGTGGAGTTTTGACGAGGCGCAGCGCATCGATGCAGCGTTTTTCAGAGCTACATTGTCAATTGCCGTAAGCGCCAGAGGCCTTTTTGACATCAAAAGCAACGGCGTGCGGCTGGTGCATGGGGAGTCAGACGGCCTGCCCGGCCTGGTGGTGGACCGCTACGGCGACACCCTGGTGGCCCAGTTCCTGAGTTGCGGCACCGAGCGCTGGAAGCAGCAGATCGCCGACGCGCTGCTGGAACTCACCGGCCTCACCCGCCTGTACGAGCGCTCCGACGCCAGCGTGCGCGAGCTGGAGGGCCTGCCCCGCGTGAGCGGCTGGCTGCGCGGGCAGGGTGACACGGCGGTGGTGCTGCAAGAGCACAGCTGGCAGCTGGCGCTGGACGTGGCCGAGGGGCACAAGACCGGCTTCTATTTGGACCAACGCGACAACCGCCAGGCCTTTTTTGAAGCCGCCCGCCATGCCCGTTGGGGTCAGGTGCTCAACTGTTTTTGCTACACCGGGGGCTTCACCGTGGCCGCGTTGGCGGGCATGCGTGCCGCCGGCATGCGGCCCGAAGAGGGACACGTCACGTCCATCGACTCGTCCGGCCCGGCGCTGGACAAAGGGCGGGGCAACGTCGCGCTCAATGGCTTTGACGCCAGCCAAACCACCTGGCTGGATGCCGATGTGAACACCAGCCTGCGCGCCTTCGAGCGCGAGGGCCGCAGGTTCGACGCCATCGTGCTCGACCCGCCCAAGCTCGCCCCCACGGCGGCCCACGCCGAGCGCGCGGCCCGCGCCTACAAAGACCTGAACCGCTGGGGCTTCAAGCTGCTCAACCCCGGGGGCATGCTGTTCACCTATTCGTGTTCGGGTGGCATTGGGGTGGAGCTGTTCCAGAAAATTGTGGCGTCTGCCGCGCTGGAGGCCGGGGTGGACGCCTTCATCACCCACCGGCTGGGCGGCGCACCCGACCATCCCGTGGCCCTGCCTTTCCCCGAGGGCGAGTACCTGAAGGGCTTGGTGGTGGTGGCGCGACCACTCAAATGAGGCGATCATGTCGTTGCACGGGGGATGATGGGCATTCTCCGGTGCGCAGCCAGGGGGTGATGCAATGGACGCAGTGAGAGAACAGGACAAGCGCAACCGCCGTCGCACGTCGAGGTCCAGGTGGGCGGCGTTGGTTGTTGGCGTGTGGTTGACCGCCTGTGGGGGTGGGGACGACGCGGCGGATACCCGTGTACACGCACTCGGGGCGCAGGAGCTTGTCGAGCCGGTTCAGGCACCGGATGGCCTCCGTGTCGGTCCTCAGGCGCCAACGCCTCCCGCGTCATTGGAGGGCATGGGCCACACGCGGGTGGATGCACTTGCCCGTGAACAAGCACAAGCCTCCGGCGGGTTCGTGTTGGACACCCGCCAGCGAGAGGCGGTTCGATTGTTTTACCGGGCTGTGTTTGCGTCTTCAGACAACGTGCCACCAGAGTGGAGTGGATCCGTGTCCGCCTGTGCGCCGGGGGACACCAGTCAGGCGTTCAAGAGCGCCGTCCTGCGCCGCGTCAACTGGTTTCGGGCCATGGCCGGCGTGCCTGCCCAGGTTCAGCTGGACGCCACATTCAATCAGAAGGCGCAGCAAGCCGCATTGGTCATGGCCGCCAACAACCAACTGAGCCACACACCGCCAGCCAACTGGGCTTGTAACAACGCCACCGCCACAAATGCTGCCGGTAACGCCAACCTGGCGCTCGGGCGCATGGGACCCGAGAGCGTGGCCAATGGGTACATGCGCGATTCGGGCAGCAACAATGCCGCAGTTGGTCACCGCCGGTGGGTGCTGTATCCCCAAACCCGCTTCATGGGCACCGGCGATGTGGATGGCAGCGTGAAGGCGAATGCACTGTGGGTGTTTGACGGCAATTTCGGTACCACCCGACCCGCTGTGCGGGATGAGTTTGTGGCTTGGCCCGCGCCAGGTTACGCCCCCTATCCCACCGTGTATGGTCGGTGGTCGTTTTCCTTCCCGCAAGCTGATTTCTCATCCGCAGTGGTCAGCATGACTGAGAACGGTCGGCCGCTTGCCCTCCGTGTCGAGCCGCTGTCCAACGGTGCCGGAGAAAACACCCTCGTCTGGCTGCCGGGAAACTACACCGACTCGATGAATTGGGTGCGTCCATCGGCGGACACCAGCTACCAAATCACTGTGGCCAATGTGCGTGTGAACGGTACCCCTCGCTCATTCAGTTACACCGTGGTGGTTTTTGACCCGGATGTGTCCACCACCACCTTGGCACTGACGGGCAATGCCCAAGCCACCATGGGCCAATCAACCCAGTACGGGTTCGATGCACAGCCGGGAGCCACGGCTTACCAGTGGCGCAGTTTGTCGGTGGTTCCTGCTGTGTTCAATGACGGGGCAGAGGCTGGAGCCAGCCAGTTTGTGGTCAATACCTCGGGTGGGTACAGCGCCGTGGCCACCGATGTCGCGGCGACGGGCAGTCAATCGTTTCACTTGGCGCATGCCCAGCCCAGCGATCAATCCTTGCAGCTGCAGGGCCGCTGGCTGCCTGGCCCCAACTCAAGCTTGCGGTTTGCCAGCCGTTTGGGGCTGTCGTCGGCGCAGCAAGTGGCCACTGTTGAGTTGTCTTCGGATGAAGGTCTTTCGTGGTCCGTGTTGTGGAGCCAGTCGGGTGCCCAGTCGGGCAGCACATCCAGTTTCGGCGAGGCAACGTTCACGGAAAAAACAGTTTCACTGGCCCCATACGCTGGGCGCAGCGTTCAGTTGCGGTTCCGCTATGCCGTTGTCGGTGGCAGCTATTACCCGCAGTCGAGCACTGGTGTCGGGTGGTATGTGGACGACATCTCACTCCAGGGGGTGGATGCTGTGTCCACGGTCAGTGCACCGGTCACCATCGACGGCAACAGCTTTGTGTTCACTCCTGTCCAGTCCGGCACGGTGCTGCTGCAGGCCCGTGCGTTGATGTACGACCATCCTGGCGATTGGGGCGTGACCAAAGCAGTGTCTGTGTCTGGGGCTGGTGCCACCAATGCGCTGGCGGACTGCGTGTTCAATTGGGCGGAAGGCCTGGCCCCAGCCTTGCTGACTCCAGCCGGTCGGGCGTCTCAGTCGGTGCCGCCTTTTTATGTTCGGTCTTACCCGCTCACAGGGGTGTACCTTGGCGTTTCTTCGGCGGATGGGCGGGTCTATTTCCTGTCTGGGACCAACCTGAGCAACCTCGGGTTGCTGAGTGATTGGGCCGCTCCGTCGGGGTGTGCGTTGCGTTGACGCTGGGGCTCGGTCCCGTGCCTGAGCGGTTTGCACTACACTTTCCGGCCTTCAATTTGGCCGCGACCGTGCGGCAGCCATTGCCACCCAGTGGCAGGAGAACCTTCCCCATGGCACTCATCCCCGCCACCATCCTGACCGGTTTTCTGGGGTCGGGCAAAACCACGCTGCTCAAGCGTGTGCTCACCGAAGCCCACGGCATGAAGATCGCCGTCATTGAAAACGAGTTCGGTGAAGAAAACATCGACAACGACATCCTGGTGTCTGACACCCAGGAAACCATCGTCCAGATGAGCAACGGCTGTGTGTGCTGCACCATCCGCGAAGATTTGCGCAGCACCCTGCAACTGCTGGCCGCCAAAAAACGCAAAGGCCTGCTGGACTTCGAGCGCGTCATCATCGAAACCACGGGCCTGGCCGACACCGGTCCGGTGGCGCAAACCTTTTTCATGGACGATGAAGTGGCCGAGAGCTATTTGCTCGACGCCGTCATCACCCTGGTGGACGCCAAGCACGCGCCCCAGCAGCTGAATGACCGCCAGGAGGCGCGCCGCCAGGTGGGTTTTGCCGACCAGATCTTCATCAGCAAGGCCGATCTGGTCAGCGCCGACGAGCTGGAGGCGCTCACCCACCGCCTGAAGCACATGAATCCCCGCGCGCCCATCGAGACCGCGCACTTCGGTGAAGTGCCCCTGGCCAAGGTGCTGGACCTGAAGGGCTTCAACCTGAACGCCAAGCTGGACATTGACCCCGACTTCCTGAAAGAAGACGACCACGGTCACGACCACCACGACCACGCACACGGCGAACATTGCGACCACCCGTCGCATGCGCACGACACCGGACACGCCCACCACCATCACCACGATGACGATGTGAAGAGCTTTGTGTACCGCGCCACCCGACCTTTCAATCCCGCCAAGCTGGAGGATTTTTTGGGTGCCATCGTCAATGTGTACGGCCCGCGCATGTTGCGTTACAAGGGCGTGCTGCACATGCAGGGCACCGAGCGCAAGGTCATTTTCCAGGGCGTGCACCAGCTCATGGGCAGCGACCTGGGCCCTTTGTGGGGGCCCGGCGAAGAGCGCCTGAGCAAGATGGTGTTCATCGGCATTGATCTGCCCCGTGACATTTTGGTGCAGGGCTTGGACCAGTGCCTGACATAATGCGGCGCTTCATTCACTGACCGTTGGGTGTTTCCCATGCTGTTTGTCTCTCTCTTGCAAGGATTGGGGCTGTTGCCCGGACGGCCTGCAGACAAGGCGGCGGAAACACCCGTTGGTGATCAGGGCAAACCATTGGTGCCTGTTGCAGATTTGTCACCTGCATCTCCATCCAAAAAGGGTATAACGCCGAAGGTTGCGGACACCGCCGCACTTCGGTCCGAGGAAGCGGTGATTCGCCAGGCCAGCAAAGGCACCGGCACAGAGAGTCGTCCGAGGAGAGATGCATTGAAATCAGCTGCTGAAAAAGCAACAAAAACCACCAGATCTGTGGCTTCTGCATCCAAAGTCAAGGAGCCCGAAGCGGCCAAGTCGGTGGCGAAAAAAGCCGCCGTGACCAAACCGGTCGCCGTGGCGCCCGTCAAGACCGCCAAACCTGCGGCGGCCACCAAAACGGCACCGGCCCAACCCGCCGAGGCCGTCAAGGCCGCGCCCAAAAAGCCGGCCGCCAAAGCCGAAGCGCCCAAAAAAGCCACCCCCAAGGTGGTGGCGTCCGCAGCCGCCCCGGCGCCTGTGGTGGTCGCGACTGCGGCACCTGCCAAGCGGGGTCGGCGCGCGGTGGTGCCGCCGCAACCCACGCCCCAGCCCACCCCCAGTCATTCGCCAGACGCCGCCAAGGCAACTTTTTCTCATTTCCCCGAACGAGTCATGAATTTCCCCGTGCATTCCCCGGCCCGCAAAGACCCCAAACTGGCCAACAACTGGAAGAACAAACCCGCAGACCAGCTGACGGACGAAGAAGTGCTGTCCATGTCGGACGACGACTACATGAACGACGCCCAGCTGGCATTTTTCCGCCACAAACTGGTGCGGCTGAAAAACGACATCCTGACCAGCGCCGGCGAAACCACCGAACACCTGCGTGAAGACACCGTGGTGGTGCCCGATCCCGCTGACCGCGCCACCATCGAAGAAGAGCATGCGCTGGAGTTGCGCACCCGCGACCGTGAGCGCAAGCTGCTGAAGAAAATCGAACAGTCCATTGCCCGCATCGATTCCGGCGACTATGGCTACTGCGACGAAACCGGCGAGCCCATCGGGGTGGGGCGTCTCATCGCCCGTCCCACAGCCAGTCTGTCGCTGGAAGCCCAGCAGCGCCGTGAACTCAAGCAGAAGATGTTTGGCGACTGATGATGTGTTTGTTCGCGTCCCCTGGCTGGCCCGACATGGCCGTAGCCTGATTTGCACCGGATGGCTGCCGCGATGTCCAAAGACGCTCAACCCAGTGGCTTCCTGTCCAAGATGGTGAAGTTCGTGCGCCACCCGGCCACCAGCTGGAACGACCTGGACACCATCGCCGAAGGGCGCGACAGCAACTACAGCAAGCAGGCGCTCAAGGAAATGATCGAGCGCAAGCGGCGCAACGATTTTGTGCGCAAGCGCGAGTTCGACATGCTGCGCAAGCTTCGCAGCAAGGCGCCAACCGGGCCCGAGCAGGGTTACGGCGGGCGTCCGTCGTTTTTCCAGAGCAGTTATTCGTCCAAGCCGGATGACCGGGCCGGTACGCTCAAGAAAATCGACGAGATTGAGGCTCAGATGTCTCGTCAGTGGTGGAAAACCAAGCAAAACGACAGCCACCAAGGTCAGGAAACCCTGCCTCCGGAGGGCATGGATTCGGCCCAGGCCTACCGCACCACCGTGCCGGTGACCCACCCCGCCACGGTGGCCATGACCGTTCCCATGCTGCCCCAGGCGCACGACCTGGAGCCCACCGCTCCCGCCCCGCTGTTGCCCGCCGAGGCCCTGGTGCCGCCGGTGGACATGCTGGAGGACGACGGCAAAGACAACTCTGCCTACTCGGCATCCAAGTTTTACGCGCTGGACGCGCAGGAGCTGGCGCTGGACCCCGAAATCGAAGAGGCGTCCATCCGCTTTGCCAGCGGCGACGACGTGGCCACCGAGCAAGGCCTGACGGAGACGCTGGCGCAGAAGAAACGGGGTGCTTCCACCGACGAGTGGATGACGCTGTTCGACTTTTACCGGGCCACCGGCAAGCTGGCACCGTTTGAGAGCCGTGCCATCGATTTTGCCAACCGGTTTTCCACCTCCGCACCCCAATGGTTCAGCATGCCTGACGAGGTGGCCGCCCGGCTGGGCCAGAACAAGCCACCCTCCTCTGAATTGCAGCGCGCCCTCTGGGTGGCCGACTCGGTGGTGGACGCCCATGCCGTGACCTTGCTGGCCAAGCTGCTGGCCCGTTCCCCCAAGCCGTGGGTGCTCGATTGGACCAGTGCCTCGTTCATCCAGGCGGCGGCCGTGACCCGATTGGCCAGCCTGTTCGTGGGGTGGGGCGGCGCCGAGGACGCCGACTTGCGGTTCCTGGGGGCGCGCAACCTGCGCGATCTGTTGCAGCGCATGACGCCTTCGGGCGACCGATCGGTGGACCAGGCCAGCTGGCAGCTGCGGCTGGCGGCCCTGCGGGTGATGAACCAGGCCGACGAGTTCGAAATGGCGGCGCTGGAGTTCTGCATCACCTACGAGATGTCACCGCCCAGCTGGGAGCCACCGCTGTGCCACTTCAAGTCCCTGGTGGCGGGTGCACCGCTGGTGCCCGCTGAAGGCGCCGACGCCGCGGTGGCCCCCAAGTTCATGGACAGCCACTACTCCGTCATGCAGCCCCTGCCCAGCAGTGGGTTCACCGACTTGCAGGCCACCGCCACGTTCAACTTCAGACCGGCCGCCCAGGGGGAGTTGCTGGGTGAGGTGCTGGGTGACGCCGAGGGGGCGCTGGCCGCGCTCGACGCGCTCATGGGTGATGCCACGGTGTGCGTCATTTCCTGTCGCAACCTCATCCGGGTTGATTTTTCGGCGGCTGGCAGCATATTGAACTGGGTGTCCGCTCACCAGGCGCAAGGCCGGGAGATCCAGTTCGACCAGGTGCACCGCCTGATTGCCGCCTTCTTCCATGTCATCGGGATCACCGAGCACGCGAAGGTGCTGACCCGCGAAGACTGAGTCCGTCGGCGCCGATCGGCCCTGGCCATGAGCGGCCACCGCGCAGCCACTGTGCGGCTGTTCACCCGATTAACCCCATCACTGTTCACACCCATGGAATCATTTCACGGCACCACCATCGTCTGCGTTCGCCGCCAGACGCCGCAGGGCATGCAGGTCGCCATTGGCGGCGACGGGCAGGTCACGCTGGGCAACATCGTGGTCAAGGGCACGGCCCGCAAGGTGCGCAAGCTCCACCGGGATCAGGTGCTGGCCGGTTTCGCCGGTGCCACGGCCGATGCCTTCACCCTGTTCGAACGGTTTGAAGCCAAGCTGGAAAAGCACCAGGGCAACCTGGTGCGCTCGGCCATTGAGCTGACCCGCGACTGGCGCACCGACCGCGTGCTGCGCCGCCTGGAGGCCATGCTGGCCGTGGCCGACCACACGGCCTCGCTCATCATCACCGGCAACGGCGATGTGCTGGAGCCCGAGCACGGCATCGTGGCCATCGGCTCTGGTGGTGCCTACGCCCAGGCGGCCGCCAAGGCACTGGTGGACCACACCGACCTGAGCGCCGAGCAGATTGTGCGCAGCAGCCTGGCCATTGCCGGGGAGCTGTGCATCTACACCAACATGAACCACACGGTCGAAGTACTGAACCCATGAGCCAACTGACCCCCCAAGACATCGTGGCCGAGCTGGATCGGCACATCATCGGCCAACCGGCGGCCAAGCGTGCCGTGGCCATTGCCTTGCGCAACCGCTGGCGGCGTCAGCAGGTGGCGGGTTCGCTGCGCTCGGAAATCACGCCCAAGAACATCCTCATGATCGGTCCCACCGGGGTGGGCAAGACCGAGATCGCCCGCCGCCTGGCCCAGTTGGCCGATGCGCCGTTCATCAAGGTGGAGGCCACCAAGTTCACCGAGGTGGGTTACGTGGGCAAGGACGTGGATTCCATCATCCGCGACCTGG